>NZ_JBIAIL010000002.1:0-457776 GCF_042871425.1 Micromonospora sp. NPDC005806
GAAACCCTCCGCGGACTCCTCAACGGCGCACCGGCCACCAGCGACGTGATCCCCGCCCTCGCCTGGTGCGTCGCCATCGCCCTCATCGGATACCTCTGGGCACGGTCCACCTTCAAGAAGCGAGCGTGACCGCGACCAACTCACTCCAGCTCGTCTGAGTGCCTTCCCGCGCCGCCTCGGCAAACCGTGTATCGCCGAGGCGGCGCCGCGCTGACTGCTCGATCCGGGCCGCATCCGGGTGGGAACGATCCGGCAGCCCGCGCACGCCGGCGCTTGCCGCAAGCAGTCGCGCCGCCTGCTCGTACTGTTCGCGACGCAGTGCCAGATCCGCAATCCCGACGAGGACCTGCGCGATCTGGAGTGGGCTCCCCGCCTCAGACGCCGCCTGGAAGGCCGCGATGCGGTGTTCGCGGGCTTCGTCGAGATCCTCGGCAAGGTAGCCGAGCAGGTCTTGGGTCACCGCACGGATGTTTGCCCGCTCGGCAGCGTTGCCCAGCATGGCCATCGCGACGTCGAGTTGCCGGTGTGCCTGCTCGGTGTCGCCGCTCCAGCGGGCGAGTTCCGCCTTCGACAGGGCCAGCTCGGTCAGCGCCTCCGGCCAGGCGACCCGTTCCGCGTACCGCTGCGCCTCTGCCATGGCAGCCGCGCTCGCCTCCTCATCTCCCGACAACCAGTACAACTGAGCCTGCCGCGACCGCATCCGCACCACATCCTCGATGGCACCGACCTCGGTGACGACCGCGATCGCCTGTTCGTAGTGCTCGCACGCACCGGCGAAGTCGCCACGCATGGCGATGCGATCCGCCAGCTCGGTCAGGGCGAACGAAATCCCCCACCGTTCGCCGAGCGCGCGAAATTCGGTGGCTGCCGTCTCGAGATACGCGTCCGCATCCTGACCTTCCCAGCCAAGCTGGATCCGCATCTTGCCGAGCTGCACCCGGGCAAGGGCGCGTACCCAGGGGTCCCCGTCAGTGAGCAGCGGTTCCCACGCGGCCAGGAACGCGTCCGGCGCTTGCAACATGCGTTCCAGTGCGGCGACGAGCGCCACCGCCGGGTGACGGCTCTGGCCACGCTGGCTGATCTCGTACACCTTGTGGATCCACTCCTCCGCCTGGCGCTGGTCACTCTCCCGCCCGGAGGTCATGAACCCCGTGACAAACGCGTACACCACGGCCCGGATCTCGTCGGCCACCTCGCCGGGCAGGGCGGTGGCCGCCATGATCAGCTCGTTGCCCTCCGCCTTGTGCCCGCCGAGCCACCAGTACCAGCCGGCGGCAGCGGCGAGCCGCATCGCCCCGTCTGCCTCGCCAGCCGCGAGCGCACCGCGCATCGCAGCACTGATGTTGTCGTGCTCGACCTCGAGCGTGGCGAGCCATTCCAATTGCTCCGCGCGGCGAAGATGCGGCTCCGCGGTTTCGGCGAGTTCGGTGAAATACGCGAGGTGCGCCTGGCGCGCCAAGTCCGATTCCCCCGCCTCGGTAAGCCGCTGGCTCGCGTACTCCTTGATCGTGCCCAGCATCCGGTAGCGCGGAGCCCCCTCGCCCGCGGTGACCACCAGCGATTTCTCGGTCAACGCGGTCAGCAACTCGAGCACCTCCCACGCCTCGACCGCATCGTCTGCGCAGACCCGCTCGGCTGCTTCCAGGCTCGCGCCGCCCGAGAACACCGAGAGCCTGCGAAGGACCGTCCGTTCGGCGTCGGTGAGCAGCTCCCAGCTCCAGTCGACCAGCGCACGCAGCGTCCGGTGTCGCGGCAGCGCGGTACGGCTACCGCCGGTCAGTAGGCGGAACCTGTCGTCGAGCCGGTGGGCGAGCTGATCGAGGGACATCGTGCGCAACCTGGCCGCGGCGAGTTCGATCGCCAGTGGTATCCCGTCCAGCGACCGGCAGACGCGCGCCAACGTCGACAAGGTGTGGGCGTCGGTGGTGAGGTCCTTGCGCACCGCACTGGCTCGGTCCAGCAGCAGCCGGATGGCCGGCGCGGACTCGATCTCGCCGGGGTCGGCGTCTTCCGCGGGTACGGCCAACGGCACGACCGGCCACAGTGCCTCACCGGTGATGCCGAGGGGTTCCCTGCTCGTCGCGAGGATCCGCAGCCGCTGGCACTCGCCGAGCACTCGATGGGCGAATGTCGCCGCCGACTCGATCACGTGCTCGCAGTTGTCCAGAACCAGCAACATCGTCCGCTCGCGGATTGCGGCAATGACCCGATCTGTCGGCTCCGCGTCCGGCGCCTCGCCGAGCAGCGCATCCCGCAGCTTGAGCGCGGCGAGCGTCGCTTGCGCCACGTCCCCGTCGGCGCCGATGGCCGCGAGCTCCACCAGCCAGGCCCCGTCCGGCAGGTCGCCGAGCAGCGTACGCGCGGTTTCCGTGGCCAGCCTGGTCTTCCCCGAGCCGCCCGGCCCGATCAGGGTGGTGAGCCGACGGTCGGCGATGAGCTCGCGAACCGCGGCGACATCAGCGTCCTTGCCGACGAAGCTGGTCAGCTCGGCGCGCAGGTTGGTCTTCCGGTTGTCCTCCCGTCGTCCCAACTCGCCCCGCAGCAGCGCGACGTGCAACGCGGACAGCTCCGGTGACGGGTCGATGCCGAGCTCGTCGGCCAGGGCTTCCCTCGTACGCTCGTACACGAGCAGCGCCTCGGTGTCGCGGCCGGTCGCGACGAGGGCCCGCATCAGCGCGGCGACAAGCCGTTCTCGCAACGGGTGGGCGGCCACCAGGTCAGTCAGTTCCGTGACCAGCTCCGCGCCATGGCCGAGGCTGATCTCCGCGTCGAACCGATCCTCCATGGCCGTCAGGCGCAGCCTCTCAAGCCGGGTGACCGCCGCGTCGAACGCCGCACTGTCCGGCAGACCGACGTCCTGCATGGCGGCACCGCGCCACAATGCGACGGCCTCGCGCAGCAGTCGTACCCGCCGTGGATCGTCGTCATTGGCGAGCCGGCCCGCGGTGATGAGGCGTTCGAACCGCACGGCGTCGACGGCGTCGGGTTCCACCGTCAACCGGTAGCCGTCCGTCTGCCCCTCGACCGATCCCTCCGGCAGCGCCTTTCGCAGCCGGGAAACCAAGCGGTGCAGAGAATTCGTCGCGTCGGCGGGCGGGTGTTCACCCCAGATCCAGTCGACGAGCGTTGCCTTCGGGACCACGCGACCAGGTTCGAGCGCGAGGGCGATCAACAGCCCGCGCAGCCGCGCGCCCGGCACGTCGGCGAAGGCGCCATCGTCCGTGCGAACCTCGAACGATCCGAGCATCCCGATCTTCACTCGGCAGATCCTGCCATGGGCGACGGGCAGGCATCCATGTGCTGGCGCCTGCTCCGCAGCTAGGCCGCTCAGCTGAGATTTCGCGCGCAGCAAGCGCCGTGCCCGGCGGGCTCCCCGCCGATCACGTCGTCGTCAGCGGGTCGCGCGGCATCCTGGCCTGGCGCGACCAGTTGGATCACCGTGTCAGTGGTCGTGTCAGGGCGGTGGCAGGGCGGTGTCAGGCCTGGCGCCGATGGTGGACGCATGACAGAAGACAGCGCTTCCTCGACCTAGCTCACGCCTCCGCCCGGAGGGGTTTCCGTTCGCCTGAATTCGCAACAGATTCAAAGGAGTGCACAACCATGTCCATCACCCTTTCCGACCAGGACAAGACCACGCTGCGGATCGCCGCGTACGGCACCGTCACGCTGCTGTCCGCCGCTGGCGCCGCCGGCGGCTCACCCCACAAGATCGCCACCAATGGCAGCATCGCGCTGGGCTCGGCCACCGGCCTGGTCGGGCACGTGCTCGCCGACTATCCCAAGGGCAAGGAACTGAACGGCGAGTCCGTGGCCGAGATCGCCGACCGCGTGCTGCCGGCCCTGACGGCGGCCATGAGCCTGCTCAAGGAGCAGGCTCCGGAAGAGGCCGAGAACTTCCGCAGCACGGTCATCACCGCGATCGAATCCGCCACTCACCACGGCCAGCCCAGCCCAATCGTGGCCGACATGATCCGCAAGATCACCAAGGCCCTCGACGCCGCCTGACGGGATGCCAACCCACGCCGCCGTGTCACAGGGTCCGTTACGGATCCTGTGACACGCCGTCGTGGTTGATCGAGCAGTCCCGGCGGACCGCAGCCGGCACATGGCCCCGATGGCACGGCTCGGCCTCGCAGGTTACGCGTCGTCGACGCCCACAACGAGTTGAACGAGCCTGTGCGGCGCGGCGGTTCCCGGCGTCCTCGAAGCGGCGATTCCGGACAACAACACCAGGCAGACTGGGGGGAACTCAAAAGCGCACGGCCGGAACTAATCGCTCGCAGAAAGCGACCCACCGATAGCTGCTGTTGCTCTCACCGCTGCGGCCCCCAGGTCGCCCTATCCGTGAGGAGTCCGTGTGGGTATTGCTGGGCCATCTCGTCCTCGTCGTGTCTCCTTGGCCGCCGTGGCTGGTGTCGCCGCCGCTGTCGCGCTCGGCGCACCCGCCATGGCCCATGTCGAGGTCGAGGCCGACCATCCCCAGGCTGGGGCGCGTGAGGTCACTGTCACGTTCCATGGCGAGGCCGAGTCCCCCCGCGCCGGCATCAGGTCCGAGCGGGTCGTCCTCCCGCCCGGGATCAGCCCGCAGGACGTGCGACTGGCGAAGGCACCCAGCGGGTGGAAGCTGTCCGCCAATCCGGACGGGTTCACGGTGGCCGGGCCGGCGCTGAAGGTCGGGCAGAACGCCGTGTGGGCCATCACCGTCGCGCAGTTGCCGTCGAACACGACCGAGCTGCCGTTCAAGACCCTGGAAACCTACAGCGACGGCGCTGTGGCCCGGTGGATTGAAATCCCCCAGGCGGGTCAGCCTGAGCCCGACAATCCCGCCCCGGTCCTGAAACTCACACCAGCCGCCGCCGTACCGACCAGCGCTTCCCCCGCCCCGAGCAGCGCAGCTCGCGCCCCCAGCTCACCGGAAGCCACCCACGGCCCAACCGCCGCCGCCAAGAGCACTGGCAGCAAGGGGCTGTGGATTTCGCTCATCGCGGTCGCCGTCCTGGTGGCCGCGATCCTCGCCTCCCTCCGCTGGCGACGCCGGTCAAGGAGGTAGCAGCGGTGCGACGAGTTGGGTCATCGCGGCCACCCTGCTGACCCTGGTGGTGGCCCAGCACGACGGCGCGGCGGCCTGTCCGAGCTTGATGCTGGCTGAGACGATCCAGTCGTGAGCCTGCTCGCGTACCTCTGGCGTGCGATCTTCGGGCACCCGCAGAACCTGGTCGAGACTCAAACGTCCGACGCCTGGCAGCGGGTCGTGGACACGTTCTCCTCCGAGCAGGCCACTCTCGTTTGGGATCAGACGATCACGGAAGAGCAGGCTCGCGCCGCCATCGCCGAGAGGTTCCCCCAGATGACGTCGGACGAGGTTGCTCATGCACTTGCTCGCGGCCTGTTCCTGACTCGGTGATCAGGCACAGCGACACGCCGCTCGTGCCGGCCGCCGGTGCGATGGAAACGTGCTGTGGGGCGACGGGACGTGAGGTGGCTCCTTCTGCCCTCAGGCATCGCCGGCGCGCTCGCCGCCCAGCTCGCCATGGGTACCTCCCGGCGGGTCGGCATCGACCCAAGCGAACGCACCCACGCTCGCCGCCTGGCTCGTCTTGGTCCTTACACTCCAACTGCAGGTCCGCGCCGTCGAGGAGCCCTACCTCATCGCCACCCACGGCGACGACTACCGCCGCTACGCAGCCAGGGTCGGACGTTCCTGCCCAGCGTCGGAAGGTATGCCCCATGACCGACGGCCTGAATACTTCCACTGGCCGGGACTTGCATTCGGTACCTAGGTACAGGCTTACCGTCGGAGTATGAGCGACCAACATGTCACGACGGATGACTCCTGGGTGCCTGACACGTGCACTCTGCCGACCGCCGAACGGCCGCTGCGGCTCGCCGAGTTCGACCAGTTCTTCCGGGATACGGTCCGCGGTGCCGACCGGTTGTCGGCACAGCATCTGCGGTTGCAACTCGACAGCGCGGAGCAGGTCGAAGAGACGGCGCGGGACCTGACGGCCCGTGAATCGTCTTGCTGCTCGTTCTTCACGTTCGACATCGCGCGACCTGACCTGAACTCGCTGACGCTGGACGTTCGGGTACCGGCGGCACACGTCGACGTGCTTGATGCCCTCGCCGAGCGGGCCACGTCCGTCCGGGTCCGGAGATGACCGAACCGGGACTACGCAGCGGCCAGCTCGCCGACGCGGCTGGAGTCAACTTGCAAACCCTGCGCTACTACGAGCGCCGGGGACTGCTCGCCTCCCCGCAGCGGTCGCCGGGCGGACATCGGCTCTACCCGTCCGAGACAGTCACCCTGCTGCGGGTCATCAAGACCGCACAACGCCTCGGCTTCACCCTCAACGAGGTCGCCGACCTGCTCGCCGCCGGCCAACACCAGCACAGCAACCGACCCGACACCGGCCTCCAGGCACGAGCCAAGGACAAGCTCGTCGAGGTGGAACAGAAGTTGGCAGACCTCACTGTCATCCGCGACACCCTCCAAGCCGCCATCTCGGCCGGCTGCGACGACCTGGTCGCCTGCGCCGGCAGCGCCTGCTGCCCCCTGCCGTTTGCTGAACTCGCTGAAAGGAACGACCGTGTCCACACCTACTAACCGCCTGCGCCGCACGCTCCCCTCCGGCATGACCGGACTCGCGGGAGCTGCCTGCGCCGCGTGCTGCGTGCTGCCACCGCTGCTGGCCGCCGGGGTCCTCGGTGGTGCCGGCTGGGCCGCGGTCAACCGTTTCCTTCCCGGCATCGCCGTCGCCCTGGCCGTGCTCGCCGGCCTGTCCTGGTGGTGGGCCAGCAAACGCCGCCACGCCACCGGCTGCGCCGGCGGCAACTGCTCCTGCGAGCAGGGTGACCAGCGCGAGCGCGAGGTAATCACGCTACGGTCCGACGCATGACGGTAGCCCGCTCGATCCTGCTGTTCCTGCTCGCCGCCCTCGCCGAAATCGGCGGCGCCTGGCTGGTATGGCAGGGCTGGCGGGAAAACCGAGGAGTGCTCTGGATCGCGGCCGGAGTCATCGCACTCGGGCTGTACGGCTTCGTAGCCACCTTCCAACCCGACGCCAACTTCGGCCGCATCCTCGCCGCCTACGGCGGCGTCTTCGTCGCCGGCTCTCTCGCCTGGGGCATGGTCGTCGACAAGTTCCGTCCCGACCGCTACGACATCATCGGCGCAGTCATCTGCCTCGTCGGCGTCGCCGTCATCATGTACGCCCCACGGGCCAGCTAACTGCCTGGCTCACCAGGGCGGCGGTCACGGTGTCCTTGCCTGAGGCTGGCGGACCGTAGCGGATCGCGCCCCGCATCAGTCGAGCTCCAACCCCATCAACGCCTTCACCAGCGCTTCGGCCCGGTCCTGTAACGGCCTGGCCGACGCGCAGTTGTCGATGCCCTGCTGCTCACCCACGGCGCGCCCGCCCGAGTGCTCAGGGAACTCCTGGGTCACTCTCGGACCGGTGTCACCATGAACATCTACAGTCACGTCATGCCGACCCAACTGGTGCAGGCTGCCGGTGCGATGGAAAGCGTCCGGTGGGGCGAGGTGGTGTGAGCTTGGCTACCTCAACCCGCCAAGACGACTAAGGGCGTCCGTCATGTCCGACGAACGCCCTGATCGTGAAGGGTGGAGCCGAGGGGACTCGAACCCCTGACCCCCACACTGCCAGTGTGGTGCGCTACCAGCTGCGCCACGGCCCCTTGCTGTCGTCCCCAGTCGCCCGGGCACGGACAGAACTATACACACGCCGGCCGGCATGGTCATATCGCGGGGTACCCCGCCGCGGCTCAGTTGAGGGCCACGTCCGGGGGGAAATGGGCGACCGCCGCCATCATCCCGCCCTGCCGCCGCAGCACCATCGGCCAGAGGTCGTCCGGCCGGTCGACGAAGGCGTCCCCGGGCAGGGCGTCCAGGACGAACCAGGACCCCTCCTCGATCTCCCGTTCGAGCTGGCCGGCACCCCAGCCGGCGTAGCCGGCGAAGACCCGGATCCCGCCGACGGCGTCCCGCAGCCGCTCCGGGTCGACCGACAGGTCGATGGTGCCCACCGCGCCGGAGACGCGGTGGAAACCCTTCACCGGCTTGATCGGGTGACGCATCCGGGCCAGGCAGATGGCCGAGTCGGGCTGCACCGGGCCGCCCTCGAAGAGCACCGCCGGGTGTCGGGCCAGGTCGCTCCAGTCGCCCAGGACGTCGGCCACCGGGACCTCGGTGGCCCGGTTGAGCACCACACCGAGGGCGCCGCCCGGCTCGTGGGCGACCAGCAGCACGACGGTACGGTCGAAGTTCGGATCCTTCAGCGTGGGAGTCGCGACCAGCAACCGCCCGGTCATCGACTCCATGGCTCGGCCACCGATCGCCTGTCCCTCACCCTGCATGTCCGACACCCGTCAGCCGTACGCCGGTGCGGCGAACCCGACGCCGTCGACCCGCGCTGTCAACGCCATGTCACGCACCATAGCCTGCGCTCCGCCCGCTGACTAAGGTCTGACGGGCGGGTGATCGCGACAGGATCGAAGGAGGCCCGGATGGGTCCAACGGCCGAGCTGGCGGTGATCGGCGGGTCCGGTCTGTACGCCCTCCTCGACGGCGCCATCGAGCACGAGCTGGACACGCCGTACGGCGCGCCGTCGGACCGGGTCACGATCGCCGACGTGGGTGGCCGCCGGGTGGCGTTCCTGCCCCGGCACGGCCGGGATCACCGCTACCCCCCGCACCTGATCCCCTACCGGGCGAACCTGTGGGCGCTGCGCTCCCTCGGCGTACGCCAGGTGCTCGCCCCGTGCGCCGTGGGCGGGCTCCGGCCCGAGCTGGGCCCGGGCACCTTCGTGGTGCCGGACCAACTCATCGACCGCACCAGCGGGCGGGCGCAGACCTACTACGACCGGGGCGCGGTGCACGTGCCGTTCGGCGACCCGTACTGCCCGACCGGGCGCCGCACGCTGCTCGACGCGGCGGCCGGGCACGGCGTGACGGCGGTGGACGGCGGGACGGTGGTGGTGGTCGAGGGGCCGCGCTTCTCCACCCGGGCCGAGTCACGCTGGTTCGCCTCGATCGGCGGCACGGTGGTCAACATGACCGGCCACCCGGAGGCGGTCCTCGCCCGCGAGCTGGCCCTCTGCTACACCTCGATCGCGCTGGTCACCGACCTGGACGCGGGCGTCGAGGCCGGCGAGTCGGTGACCCAGGAGGAGGTCTTCCGGGTCTTCGCGGAGAACACCAATGTGCTGCGCGCCGTGCTGCTGGGGGCGGTCGCCGCGCTGCCGACCGAGCGGGACTGCCCGTGCGGGCACGCGCTCGACGGGATCAAGCTGCCCTTCCCGCTGCCCTGACCGCTGGGAAGCGCCCGAAAAGTTAACCGAGGACCGATAAATTCGGTTGGTCGGGCGGCTGATCAGCGGGCTGTCTCCGGCACCATGCGGGGGACGGAGGCAGTGGGCGATGGCAACGGTCCGCGACACCACGTACCACCTGCTGCGCGACCTGGGCCTGACCACCGTCTTCGGCAACCCCGGCTCGACCGAGGAACCCTTCCTGCAGGACTTCCCGGCCGACTTCCGCTACGTGCACGCGCTGCACGAGGCGTCGGCGGTGGGCATGGCCGACGGCTACGCGCAGGCCACCGGTGGTCCCGCGCACGTCAACCTGCACACCGCCCCGGGCACCGGCAACGGCATGGGCAACCTGGTCACCGCCTGGCACAACAAGACCCCGTTGATCGTCACCGCCGGCCAGCAGAACCGGGAGATGCTGCTGATCGAGCCCCGGCTGGCCAGCCGCCGGGCGGCCGAGCTGACCCAGCCGTACGTCAAGTGGGCCCACGAGCCGGCCCGCGCGCAGGACATCCCGGCGGCGTTCATGCGCGCGTACGCGACCGCGGTGCAGCCGCCGGCCGGGCCGGTCTTCCTCTCCCTGCCGATGGACGACTGGGACCGGCCCGCCGACGCACCCCCGCAGGTGCGTACGGTCGCCACCCGGATCGCCCCCGACCCGGACCAGCTGCGCAGCTTCGCGGACGTGCTGGCCGGCAGCCGCGCCCCGGCGCTGGTGCTCGGCGCGGCGGTGGACCGGGCCGGCGCCTGGTCGGAAGCGGTGGCGCTGGCCGAGCGGCTGGCCGCCCCGGTCTGGTCCGCCCCGGCGCCGGAACGGGCCGTCTTCCCCGAGGACCACCCGCACTTCCGGGGCGTGCTGCCGTACGCGATCGGTCCGCTCGCCGAGGCGCTGCGCGGACACGACACGGTGCTCGTGGTCGGCGCCCCGGTGTTCCGCTACTACCCGTACGTGCCGGGCGACTACCTGCCGGCCGACACCCGGCTGTTGCACGTCACCGACGACCCAGAAGAGTCGGCCCGCGCCCCGGTCGGGGAGAGCCTGCTCGGCGACCCCGGGCTGACCCTGGCGGCCCTGGTGGAGTTGCTGCCGCCAGCGGGCCGGCCACCCCCGCCCGCCCGACCCGATCAGCCGCCGCCCGAGATCACCGACCCACCGAGCGCCGACGCGCTCTTCGCGGCGCTGGCCCGGTACTGGCCGGCCGACGGGGTGCTGGTGCAGGAGTCACCGTCCAACCTGGCCGCGCTGCGCCGCCGGCTCAGGGTCAATCGGCCGCGGTCGTACTTCACGATGGCCAGCGGCGGCCTGGGGTTCGGATTGCCGGCGGCGGTGGGGATCGCCCTGGCCGAGCGGGACACCGGGCGTGGCCGGCCGGTGGTGGCGGTGATCGGCGACGGCTCGCTGCACTACTCGGTGCAGGCGCTCTGGACCGCCGCGCAGCTCCGCCTGCCGCTCGCCGTCGTGGTCCCGGTCAACCGGGAGTACGCGATCCTCAAGGCGTTCGCCGAGCTGAAGCACACGCCGGGGGTGCCCGCGCTGGACCTGCCGGGACTGGACGTGACCGCGGTCGCGCGGGGCTACGGCTGCGCCGCCACCGTGCTGGAGTCGCCGGACGCGCTCGGTCCGGCGCTGGCGGCCGCGCTCGCCGCCGACGGGCCGACCGTGCTGCCGGCGCAGATCAGCACCGACGTCCCCAAGATCCTCTAGCGGCCGTCAACGCCGGACCACGGTGAGCGGGGTGCCGCCGGCCACGTCCAGCACCGCCCGGTCGCCGAGCGGCGCCTTCAGCGTGACGCTCACCGGCTTCATCACCAGTTGCAGAGTGCAGGGCCCGGTGGGCGGCGTCACCCCGGCCCCGAGCACCACCACGTCGTCCCGCTCCAGCACCAGCGGGGTGAGGCCGGTGTCGCAGGCGCCCACGCCGACCCGGTAGTCGAGCCGGGTGCCGTCCACCGCGTCCAGGCTCTGCGTGGTCACCAGCCCGCCGGTCAGCGGCCGGTCGCCTCCCATGCCCTGCGGCACGGCGCCGATCGCGGGCGGCGCGACCGCGAGCCGGGCCACCGGCACCCGCATCCCCTCCACGGTGAACAGCCAGGCCGGCACCTCCGCCTGGCCCCGGCTGGTCCGCACCGGGGCGCTGCCCATCTTCATTCCGGTGACCGTCAGCTGCACGCAGGGGGTGTCCGCGGGGCTGGACACCGGGCCGTCCGGCCCCGGCTCGATGGTCGGGCCGCCGGGCTTGGGAAGACCGGTTCCGGCCGTCGGCGGGAGTGCCGCCGGCCGCCCGTCGCAGGGCGGCGGATCCCCCTTGTCCATCTGGGCGTACGCCTCGGCGGCGCTGACCAGCGGCACCCGGAGCGTGCCGTCCGGGAACCGGATGGTGCCGTCGGGCGGGGTGGCGGTCGGCATCGGGATCTGGTCTCGGAACCAGCCGTTGGAGAATGCCAGCTTGGCCTCGCCGGTGAAGCCCGGGTCGCCGGTCAGCACGGTGGCGTCCTCGAGCGGCACGTAGCCGCTGCGCCACGCCTGGCCGGGCCGCCAGGCGTCGGCCACCTCGGCGGCCCGCTGGTCGAAGGCCGCCCACCGGTGGTCGGGGGTGGCGGCCGGCGGCGCGGTCGGGCCGGAACCGGGCGTGGCGCAGCCGGCGAGGATCAGGAGCGGCAACCCCAGCAGGGCGAGCGAGCGACGCATGCCGGTTGGACGCCGCGCCCACCCCGCCGGTTCCCGGGTCAGTTCTCCCCGCCCAGGTCGGCCTGGTACGCCTCCCAGAGCAGGTCCGCGCCGCGCCGCCGGTGCCGGTCGAGGGCCCGCAGCAGGTGTCCGGCCTGGGCCCGCAACTCCTCCGCCGGCACGGCGGGCAGCACCGCGGCGTGCTGGAGGGCGGCGATGGCGGCGGCAATGGCGGTGTGTTCGCCGGCCAGCAGCCGCACGCCCCGGTCCAGCCGGGGTGCCTGATACAGCAGTTCGGCGTAGAGACCGGTCGGGCCCTCGGTGACCCGGACGTGCTCGGCGAAGCCCTGCCGGACCGGGCCGAGGTGCCGGATCAGGCGTTCCCGCCAGCGTGGCTCCCCCGGCGGCACGGCGAGCGCCCGGGCGAGGGCCTGCACGTCGCCGAGGAGGGTGGCCCGGGGCTGGCGCGCGGCGGGCGGGCGGGCCGCCGCGGCGACCGGGGACGGCTGCTGGATCGGACCGGTGACCATGGGCACCTCCCGCACTGCTGCGCTACCGCGTACAGCGATGGTGAACCCAGGCCTCCGGCCTGTCCAGGCCCGGCCGACGCCTCATCCGTCCCACTCGTCCCAGCTGCCGCACCAGCCCCTACCGGCCCAGTGGATTGCCCGCCATGGTGCGTAGCTGGCCGGCGAGCACGTGCGCGTCGGCATCCCGGCCGTGATCCGGCCGGCCCGCGGTGATCGCGTCGGCGAGCGCCCGCACCTCGTGCGGCGGCAGGGTGTCCAGCCCCATCCCCTGCAACGGGATGGTGACCTGGCGGCCCGTGTCCCGATCCCGGGCGACCGCGGTCGGCACCCGGACCACGGCGTCGTCACCGACCCGGTGGGCCACCGCCCCCCCCCCCGCACCTCGGCGGTGGCCAGGTCGACGGTACGGGTGGCGAGGGCGCCGCGCACCGAGGCGCGGGTCCCGTCCAGCCAGGCGGCGGTGCGCAGCACGTTTGCCCCGATATACGTTGATGCATCAGCTTCGGTTCGACATTCAGCCAGATTCGCCAGCAGGTTCGCCTGACCGACAAGTCGCGGCAAGCCAGCGGGTTGGAAATGTGCACGCGCGGCGAGGACGCTCCGGTTGATCTTGTTCCTTCGCCAACTGGAGCTGCAGACATGAAAAGCATCTGGCGAGGTGCGATCGCGGCGGCGGCAACAGCCGCGGTCGTCAGCGGCATCATGGGCGCGGGCAGTGCCTACGCCGACCATGCCGACGCCGTGGGCGGAGTTGCCAACGGACGCACCTACACCGTCGGCCTCTTCGGCGACATGCCGTACGGGGCCAAGGGCCGGGTCGAGTACCCGCGCCTGCTCGAGGACATGAACAACTCCTACATCAAGTTCTCGATCTTCGATGGTGACCTCAAGGCCGGCGGCGACGGCGCGTGCACCGACGCGCTCTACACCCAGTCGCGTGACTGGTTCAACAGCCTTGACCACCCCGTGGTCGTCGTGCCCGGCGACAACGACTGGACGGACTGCTGGGGACGGTACGGCCCGGCCACCGGCGGCTATGACGCCCTCGAGCGGCTCGACCACGAGCGTCAGGTCTTCTACCCGACCGACCAGACCCTCGGGGCTCGTACGATGACCGTGACGCGGGAGAGCGCGGAGCACGGCTACGAGAGCTACCGCGAGAACGTCCGCTGGGTCTACGGCTCGGTCATGTTCATCACCCTCAACATCCAGGGCTCCAACGACAACCTGCCGCATGCGGGCGTCGACGGCGAGACCCGGCCGGACAGCGAGATCGCGCGGATGACGGCCGAGCACCAGGCACGTGAGGCGGCCAACATCCACTGGCTGCAGGAGTCGTACGCCGAGGCCACCCGGCTCGGGCTCAAGGGCGTGCTCGTGGACTGGCAGGCCGACCCGAACTTCAACAACGAACAGAAGCTGCAGCCCCTGCAGTACGACGGCTACAACGAGATCCTTCCTGAGCTGCGCAAGCAGGTTCTCGCGTTCCCCGGCCAGTCGGCGCTCGTCCACGGCGACAGCCACTACTTCAAGGAAGACAAGCCGCTGAAGTACGACAACGGCCAGGTCGTGGCGAAGTTCACCCGGGTGGAGACGTTCGGCGACGGCAACACCCACTGGGTGGCGGTGACCATCGATCCGAATGACCCGAACGTGTTCGAGTTCAGCCCGCGGATCGTGGCCGCGAACGTCAACGACCGCTGATCCCTGGATATAGCTGCACAGACGCCGGCGGCCCCACCCGATGGGTGGGGCCGCCGTCCTGTGGAGGTGCCGGGAATCGAACCCGGGTCCTTCGTCGCTTTGCCAGGGCTTCTCCGAGCGCAGCTCGCTGTGCCTCTACTCGGCCCCTCCGATCACGCGAGCGAGTCGGTGTGACGGGCCCAGTCGCTGATTGATCTCGCCGCACGGACCCCGCGACCGGGTCCGATTGGCCAGCCTTCTAGCTGATGCCGGCTAACTGGGTCGAAGGCGCTCCCAGGCCGACAGACTTGCTACTCGCCTCAGGCGGCGAGAGCGAAGTCAGCGCGATTGTTCTTGGCGCTTATTGGTTTCCGACGAACGATTCTCGAGACGACGTCGGCTTCCTCGGCTCGCTTCCCCTGCCTCAACGTACGAAGTCGAAACCAGTCACCCCCTCGAAGGGCCGCCGTTCTGGCGGCACTGACAAGCCTAACGCCTGCCGCAACGGGTTTCATCCCGCACCCCGGGCCGATCACCGACCCGGACAAATCGGATTTTTCAGTCGCCCATGCCCTTGCCACGCCGACCCGCCACCCGGGCGATCTCCCGTTCGGCGTCCCGCTTGGCGAGGTCCTGGCGCTTGTCGTACGTCTTCTTACCCTTGGCCAGGCCGATCTCCACCTTCGCCCAGCCGTCGGAGAAGTAGACCTGCAACGGCACCAGGGTGAGACCGCTCTCCCGGGTCTTGCCGATCAGCCGGTCGATCTCCAGCCGCTTGAGCAGCAGCTTCCGGGTGCGCCGGGGCTCGTGGTTGGTCCAGGTGCCCTGGGTGTACTCCGGGATGTGCATGCCGTGCAGGTAGAGCTCGCCGCTGCGCTCCTGGGCGAACGCGTCGACCAGCGACGCCCGCCCGGCCCGCAGCGACTTGACCTCGGTGCCGGTCAGCGCCATGCCCGCCTCGTACGTGTCGAGGATGGCGTAGTCGTGGCGCGCCTTCTTGTTGGAGGCGACCACCTTGCGGCCCTTTTCCCGTGGCATCGGCGCCACCTCCTTTCGGATCGGTCCGCGACCACCGGCCGCGGAGCGGAGATCATGCTACCCGAATGACAAGGGCCCGCCCGCGCCGTTTATTCCGGCACGGGCGGGCCCTTGGAGAGCCGTCGCGGGACTAGACCCGCAGGTAGAAGCGGAGCGTGACCCAGGCGGTGACCGCGCTGACCAGGCCACCCACACCGGCCATCAGCGGGAACGCCAGGAGGATGTCGGACCAGGAGATCGGGGTGATCAGGCCCTCCAGGGCCGCCATCGAACTGCCCGCGGCCACCACCTTCAGGGTGGCCAGCGCGATCAGGCCGAGGATGGAGCCGAGCAGGCCGGCGACCACCGCCTCCAGGACGAACGGTGCCTGGATGAACCAGTTGGAGGCACCGACCAGCTTCATGACCGCGACCTCACGCCGCTTGCTGTACGCGGCCACCTGGATGGTGTTCGCGACCAGCAGCAACGCGGCGATCGCCATCACGATCGAGATGGCCAGCGCGCCGTTCTGGAAGCCGCTCAGCACGCCGAACACCTTGTCGAGCAGCTTGCTCTGGTCGACGATCTCGTCGACCCCCTCGGTGTCCTTGTACTGGTTGTAGATGTTCTTGTACTGCTCCGGGTTCTTCAGCTTGAGCCGGAACGACTCGGGCAGCTGATCCGGCTTCACCGCGTTCACCAGGTCGGGCGCGTCGGCGTACATCTTCTGGAAGCGCTCGTACGCCTGCTGCTTGTCGACGTACGTCACCTCCTTGACCAGCGGGTCGCCCTTCAGCTTGGCGTCCAGGTCGGTCCGCTGCTGCTCGTTGACGTCGGTCTTGAGGAAGATCGAGACCTCGACGTTCTCGTAGTAGAGGTCCTTCATGTCGCCGACCTTCTGGTAGAGAAGGCCGCTGCCGCCCAGCATGAACAGCGACACCGCCAACGTGATGATCATCGCGATGGTCATGGTGACGTTGCGCCACAGTCCGACCAGTACCTCGGACAGGACGTACTTCATCCGCATCGGGAAATTCCTCCGGCTCTCCGGCTGAGGTGTTCGTCGTCAGGGTCTACGGATCGTCAGCGGGGACGGCTCAGCCGTAGACGCCGCGGTGCTGGTCGCGCACGATGCGGCCACTCTCGATCTCGACGACGCGGCGGCGCATCTGGTTCACGATGTTGGAGTCGTGCGTGACCATCACGACGGTCGTGCCGGTGCGGTTGATCCGGTCCAGCAGGCGCATGATCTCGATCGACGTGTCCGGGTCCAGGTTTCCGGTGGGCTCGTCCGCGAGCAGGATCAGCGGCCGGTTCACGAACGCCCGGGCCACCGCGACCCGCTGCTGCTCACCGCCAGAGAGCTCGTGGGGGTAGCGGTGCTCCTTGCCACCGAGGCCGACCAGCTCCAGCACCTCCGGAACGACCCGGCGGGCGACCGCCTTGGTCTTGCCGATCACCTCCAGGGCGAACGCCACGTTCTCGTAGGCGGTGCGGTTCGGCAGGAGGCGGAAGTCCTGGAAGACGCAGCCGATGGAACGCCGGAAGTGGGGTCGCTTCCAGGAACGCATCGACGTGACGTCCTTGCCGTTGACGACGACCCGCCCCTTGTTGGGGGTGACCTCGTGCAGCAGCATCTTGATGATCGTGGACTTGCCGGAGCCGGATGGACCGATGAAGAAGACGAACTCGCCCTTCTCGATCGAGACGGACACGTTGTCGAGCGAAGGCCGGGACGCCTTCGGGTACGTCTTCGTCACTTGCTCAAGCTGAATCACGGGTCGTGAGTCTACGCGGCGTAACGGGAGAGCCAAGCCCCCCGCCCCATCGTTGCGACTCGCGTCATCGATTCAGCCGGTCAGGCGAAGATCGATGACGCGCTCCGTCGGAGGCTGATCACGCACCGTCAGCGCTGAGCTGCTGCTGCTTCCGCCAGCGGATACCCGCCTCGATGAAGCTGTCCAGTTCGCCGTCGAAGATCGCGGACGGATTGCCCGTCTCCTGCTCGGTCCGCAGATCCTTCACCATCTGATAAGGGTGCAGGACGTACGACCGCATCTGGTCGCCCCAAGAACCGGCCGCCTCGGTCTTCAGGCCCTGGAGCTTGGCCTGCTCCTCCTGCCGCTTGCGCTCCAGCAGCCGGGCCTGGAGCACACGCAGCGCGGAGGCCTTGTTCTGCAACTGGGACTTCTCGTTCTGGCAGGTGACCACGATGCCGGTCGGGATGTGGGTGATCCGGACCGCCGAGTCGGTGGTGTTGACGCTCTGCCCACCCGGTCCGGACGAGCGGTAGACGTCGATCCGCATCTCGTTCTCGGGGATCTCGATGTGGTCGGTCTGCTCGACGACCGGCAGCACCTCGACGCCGGCGAAGCTGGTCTGCCGGCGGCCCTGGTTGTCGAACGGGCTGATCCGGACCAGCCGGTGGGTGCCGGACTCGACGCTGAGCGTGCCGTACGCGTAGGGCACCTTGACCGTGAAGGTGGCCGACTTCAGACCGGCCTCCTCGGCGTACGAGGTCTCGTAGACCTCGGTCGGGTAGCCGTGCCGCTCGGCCCAGCGCAGGTACATCCGCAGCAGCATCTCGGCGAAGTCCGCCGCGTCCACGCCGCCGGCCCCGGCCCGGATGGCGACCAGCGCCTCCCGGGAGTCGTACTCGCCGGACAGCAGGGTGCGGACCTCCATCTCCTGGATGGCCTTGGTCAGCCCGGTGATCTCCGACTCGACCTCGGCGAGGGTGCCGGGGTCCGACTCGGCCTGGGCGAGCTCCAGCAGCACTCCGGCGTCGTCGAGCCCCGAGCGGAGGTTGCCGAGCTTGGTGATCTCGCCGTTGACGTACGACAGCTGCGACGTCACCTGCTGCGCCTTGGCCTGGTCGTCCCACAGGTCCGGCGCGGAGGCCTCCTGCTCCAGGCGGGCCTTCTGCTCGCGCAGCTTGTCGAGGTCGAGCACGGCCTCGATGTTGCGCAGGGTGGCGTCGAGTTCCTTGAGCTGTTCGGCGTAATCGGCAGCGGTCACGACAGACAAGCGTACTGTGCGATCCCCGGGCTGCTCACCTCAGATGCCCGGACCCGCCGCAGCTGATCAGCCGACCGGGGCGGTCTTGAGCCAGGACAGCGCCGCCTTGTGGTAGGCGACCGCGAACTCCAGCGCGCTGGCGTCGTAGTTCTCGCCTTCCTTCTTGGCGTTCTTGACCTGCTCGCGCACCGCCGCCAGGGCCTCGGTGTGGTACTCGTTCGCCGAGGTGTACAAGTTCTTGAGCTGACTCGCCGAGTGCAGGTTGCCGAAGGCCATCCGCAGCGCGATCGGGTTACGGATGGTGTCCTTGCCGGGATTCTCGGCCAGCCAGCGGGAGAATGTCCGTTTCCCGGCCGCCGTGATCGCGTACGGCTGGCTCAACCGCGGCCCGGGCTTACCGAGCCGCACCAGGCCCTTCTCCGCCAGCACCGGAAGCTCGCGGTAGACCTGACTGCGGGTCATCGACCAGTACGGCGCCAGCCGGCGCTCGGCGGCGGCCATCAGTTGGCCGCCTGTCATCGGGCCGTCGTGCAGCAGGCCCAGCAGGGCCGCCGCCGTCGGATTGACTCCGGATTCCGCCATGCCCTCTAAGCTGCCACTTTGTCGGACCTTGCGTCCAGGATTTGCCGTTTTAGCCACCCGTTGGGCGGTCCGATGTGCACTGTCGGCGGACGACAGTCCGCCGGGGACGGCGGGTGCCCTCCCCCGGCTGGCCGGTCGCCGGTGACGCTGTGCGCGCCACCGGCGACAGCCGCCGAGGTCAGCCCATGTGCGGGTACCCGTGGTCGGTCGGCGGGACGAAGGTCTCCTTGATCGTCCGCGGGGACATCCAGCGGACCAGGTTGTGCCAGGAGCCCGCCTTGTCGTTGGTGCCGCTGGCCCGGGCGCCGCCGAAGGGCTGCTGCCCGACCACCGCGCCGGTCGGCTTGTCGTTGATGTAGAAGTTGCCGGCCGCGTACCGCATCTTCTCGGCCACCTGGTCGACCACCCGGCGGTCGGTCGCGAAGATCGACCCGGTCAGCGCGTACGGGGCGATCGACTCGGCCTGGTGGACCACCTCGTCGAAGCGGGCGTCGTCGAAGACGTGCACGCCGAGGATCGGACCGAAGTACTCGGTGGTGAAGGTCTCGTGCGCGGGGTCGGAGCACTCGAAGAGCGTCGGCCGGACGAAGTAGCCGACCGAGTCGTCGGCGGTCCCGCCGGCCAGGGTCCGGCAGGTGTCGTCACCGCGGATCAGCTCCAGCGCGGCGAGGTGCCGGCCGAAGGCCTTGTCGTCGATGACCGCGCCACCGAAGTTGCTGAAGTCGGTGACGTCGCCGTAGGTCAGCGAGTCGGCGGTGGCGGCCAGCCGGTCGCGCAGCCCACCCTCCCACAGCGACCGCGGGACGTACGCCCGGGACGCGGCCGAGCACTTCTGCCCCTGGTACTCGTACGCGCCCCGGATCAGCGCGGTGTGCAGGGCGTCCACGTCCGCGCTGGAGTGCGCGACCACGAAGTCCTTGCCGCCGGTCTCGCCGACCAGCCGCGGGTAACCCCGGTAGCGGGAGATGTTGTCGCCGACGGTCTTCCACAGGTGCTGGAAGACCTTGGTCGAGCCGGTGAAGTGGATGCCGGCCAGGTCCGGGTCGGCGAGCACCACGTCGGAGACCTCCTCGCCCCGCCCGGTGACCATGTTGATCACACCGGGCGGCAGGCCGGCC
This sequence comes from Micromonospora sp. NPDC005806, assembly GCF_042871425.1. Taxonomy (NCBI): domain Bacteria; kingdom Bacillati; phylum Actinomycetota; class Actinomycetes; order Micromonosporales; family Micromonosporaceae; genus Micromonospora; species Micromonospora sp. NPDC005806. The sequence continues at coordinate 19,944 of NZ_JBIAIL010000002.1, forward strand.
GCCTCGAACAGCCGCATGGTGAAGTGCGCGGCGAACTGCTGGGTCGGGCCCGGCTTCCAGACCACCGTGTTGCCGAGGAGGGCCGGCGCCGAGGGCAGGTTGCCGGCGATCGCGGTGAAGTTGAACGGGGTGACCGCGTAGACGAAGCCCTCGAGCGGGCGGTGGTCGAAGCGATTCCACACCCCCGGCGAGGACATCGGCTGCTCGGCCAGCAGCTTCCGGCCGAAGTACACGTTGAACCGGAGGAAGTCGATCAGCTCGCAGGCCGAGTCGATCTCGGCCTGGATCACGGTCTTGGACTGGCCCAGCATGGTGGCCGCGTTGAGGGTGTCCCGCCACGGGCCGGAGAGCAGGTCGGCGGCGCGCAGGAAGATCGCGGCGCGCTCCTCGAACGGCAGCGCCCGCCACATCGGGGCGGCATCCTTGGCGGCCTTGACCGCGGCGCGGGCGTCGTCGTGGGTGGCGTGGCCGGTGACGCCGAGCACGTGGGCGTGCTTGTGCGGCTGGACCACGTTGATCGGGTCGCCGGCGGCCATCCGCTGCTCGCCGGCAATGGTCATCGGCAGCTCGATCCGCTCGGCGGCCAGCTCGGCCAGCCGCCGCTGGAGCCGCTCCCGGTCGGCGCTGCCGGGCTCGTAGGTGTGGACCGGCTCGTTGCGCGGCTCGGGTACGGAGAACACGGCGTCCATCACAGGCTCCTGTGCGATCTCGACGGCGGTGGCGAAATCGGACCCGCGGGCACCGGCCGGGTGGCCGGGTGCCGGGCACCGCGCGGCGGACCGGTCGCGGCGGCGGGACCTCGGCCAATTCTTCCATGCGACGCCCCCGGCCACCCCTGCTGGTGCCCCTCTTCATCCGATACACCGGACGCCGCCGAACAGAACGGACCGTAGGCCGGAAGCCGCTCCCACCCGACCAACCGTCGGCTGGGCCGCCTCTTCTCCTGCGATCCGTCACCTGGCGAACGGTCGTCGGCGCGCCCCCAGGGCACCGGCGGGCGGCTCCGGAAGGGGGCCCGGGTTACGCGTACGCTGGGTGGCCGGTGACCTGCCCGGCCCCGCGCGGCCGATCCGGCGTCCGTCGAAAGGGAGACGATGAGCAAGCAGCCCGGCAGCTCCACGGCCGCGGAGCCGGACCAGCCCGAGGCCGTCGCCCCGGCCGAGGCGTCCGAGCAGGCCAGGCCTGCCCCGGCCGACGAGGCGGCCCCCGCGGCCGACCGGCCGTACGCCCCCGGCGCGATCGTGCTGGCGGTGGTGGCGGTCGGCTGGCTGGCGGCCATGCTCTGGTCCACCCAGGCGGCGATCACCTCGGCCGCGGCCGGTGTCACCGCGATCAGCCTCTCCGCGTACGCGCTGCCCGGCGTGATCACCGCCGCGCTGGTCGCCGGCGCCGCGGTCGCCCTGGCGGTGACCAACCCGCTCGACCGGGTCACCCTGCGCTTCCTCGCCGCCGTCGGCGCCGGCCTGCTGGTCGGGCTCGCCGCCGCGGTGGCCGTCAACCTCACCTACGCCGACAACGCGACCACCAACACCATCGCCGGCACCACCGCCGCGGCCGCCATCATCGGCGGCGCGATGGCCGGCGCGCGCCACGCCCGGGTGGTGGGCGCGCTGGCCAGCGCCGCCCTGGCCGCACAGATCTTCGTGGTGCTGTTCAGCCGCGCCCGGGACCCGCTCTCCGACCTGTTCGGGGCCGGGGACACCCAGCAGTCGATGCTCGACGCCGCGAAGTGGGTGTCCCGGACGGAATCGCTGCTCGCCGGGCTGATCGCCGGGCTGGTCGCCTTCGGCTACCTCGCGTGGTCCCGCCGCCGCGCCGCCCGCCGGGACGGGTTCGCGCCCGAGCTGCGCTGGCCGGCGTACCTGGTCGCCGGCGCCGGGCCAGGCCTGCTCCTGCTGCTCACCGAGGTGATCATCCGGATCGGCGGGCACGGCCTGCTCGACCTGGCCGCCGCGCTCAGCGACGCGGACCAGGTGGCGCAGACCGCCCTCGGCACCTCGCGGGTCGACAACGGCATCTGGGTGCTCTTCGTGGGGGCGCTGACCGCACTCATCGCGTTCGGCCGCACCCTCGGCCCGCGCCCGCTCGCCGGCGAGGTCGAGGACGAGCCGGCGGCCTGACCCTCGCCGCGGGCGTCAGGAGACCTCGCGCAGCAGCAGGTCCAGCTCGGTCACGTCGTACCACTCCAGCTCGTGGTCCTCGGCGCCGTCGACGGTGAACTGGGCGTCCGGGTCGCCGGCCTGCGCCTCGACCACCACCTCGGCGGCGGCCGCCACGTCGTCCACCGCCTCCACCCCGTCCAGGTGGATCGCGGCGACCGACTTCACCGGCACCGGCCCGGCCAGCCGGACCACGCTGGACCCCAGCTCGCCGTCGACCCGGCCGACCGCCCGGGTTGGCAAATCCACCGAGACGACCACCCGCCGCCGGGGCGCGGCCGGGTCGTCCCGGAGCAGCAGCAGCGCGTCCTGGGCGGCCCGGGTGAAGGCGACGTACTCCAGTTCCTCCTCGTCACCCTCGGCGTACCACTCGCGCAGCTCCGGGGTGACCGCGTGCGCCTCGCCGGCCGGAAGCCCCTCCTCGCGCAGCCGCGCCAGCATCGGGACGGTCGCCGGCACGTACACCCGGACAAGCTCGTCGGTCACCGGTATCTCCCCTGCTCGGACGCGGCCGGCGGACGCCGGCTCCGGGCGCCGATCATGCCGTACGCCGTGACCGTCATACACCTCGCACCCGCGCCGGAGAAGTTGCCCCGCCGGTGTGTCCCCGGCCGGAGCGGCGCGGAGGCTGGGGCCGGACGGCGACTGATGGCAAACTGAGCCAAACGAAACCAACTCCGGGAGTCGTCGTGGAGCCCAGGTTCCTGCTGCTGTCCGACGTGGCCGCCGAGCTGAACGTGTCGGACTCGCAGGTCTACCACATGGTGCGCAGCGGCGAGCTGCCCGCCATCAAGATCGGCGGGCGCGGCCAGTGGCGGGTCGAGCGCGCCCGCCTCGAGGAGTACATCGAGCGGAAGTACACGGAGACCGCCGAGTGGGTACGCGGTAACCCGCTCACCGAGCGCGACACCGAGTGACCACCTGATTCCTCACCGGCATTGACGGTCGGCGTTGCCCTGCCCGAGAATGGGCATCTGTCGGAGGCAAACACAGGCAAACGCAAGGAACAGGGGTTGAGGATGGTCGACACCCGCCGCCCGCTGGCACCGCGTCCCCCGGTCCGCCTCCGCCCTGCCCCGCCGATCGACCCACCCCTCGTCGACGACGGCACGCCCTGCACCGACGTCGACCAGCTCACCTTCGACCTGTTCGACCCGCGCCGCCGCGACCAGGGCCGGCCCGCCGGCCGACCGGTCGAGGTCCGGCCGGTGCCCACCGGCCCGGGGCGGCGCCCCGCCGGGCCACCCGCCACAGCCCTGGTCACGGCCACGCCGGAGGCCACCCGGGCGGCGTACCGGTTCGTCCGCACCTTCCTGGAGATCGTCAACGGCTACCGGCCGCCCGGCCAGCTCCGGCCGCTCTGCCTGCCCGATGCCGCAACCCGGGTGACCGCCGAGCTGACCCGGGCCTCCCGCCGGGTCGGCCCGGTACGCCGCCGCGCCACCCGGCCCGCCCTTCAGCTCCGCCGGCTGCGGGTGTGCGAGCCCCGCGCCGGGGCGGTCGAGGCCGTCGCCGTGCTCGCCGGCGCGGGCGGGGCGAGCTGGGCGATAGCCCTCCGCCTGGAACACCGCCGCGGCACCTGGCTCTGCACAGTCCTCGACGTCCTCTGACTCTCGCGCCCACGTCCGCGCCGAGGGGTGGAGACGCGGACGGGCCCCGGCCGTTCGGCCGGGGCCCGTCGTGGCGGGTGCGGGCGGGGTCAGTTGCCGCCGTTGGGGGCGCCGTGGCAGCGCTTGTACTTGCGGCCGGAGCCGCACGGGCAGGGCGCGTTGCGGGACGGGCCCTCGCCGCCGTCCACCTGGCCGGGCGCGGCCCGCCGGGCGGTGCTGGCCGCGACGGCCTGGCCGCTCATGCCGGCCGGCGCGCGGCGCGGACCCGAGGCGGCAGGCCGCCGCTCGGACCCGTTGCCACCGACGCCCAGGGCGGGCGCCTGCTGCTCGGCGCGCTCGATGTGCGGGGCACCCCGACCGGCCTCGCCGTCGACGGAGGGCGCCGAGTATTGCAGGCCCTGCTGCTGCGGCGCGCGGTTGAGACCCTTGGCGTGGATCTCCACCGGCTTCTCCAGCAGCTGCACCTCCTCGGCCTCCGGCTCGGGCTCCTGGACCTGCACCTCCAGGTTGTAGAGGAAGCCGACCGTCTCCTCCTTGATGCCGTCCATCATGGTGGCGAACATGTCGAAGCCCTCGCGCTGGTACTCGATGACCGGGTCGCGCTGGGCGTACGCCCGCAGGCTGATGCCCTCCTGGAGGTAGTCCATCTCGTAGAGGTGCTCGCGCCACTTGCGGTCGATCACCTGGAGCAGGACCATCCGCTCGAGCTGGCGCACCGCCTCCTCGCCGAGCTGCTCCTCGCGGCGGTCGTACGCGGCGTGCGCGTCCTCCTTGAGGCGGGCGAGCAGGAAGTCCTGGTCGAGGCCGGCCCGGGAGCCGACCTCCTCGTCCAGCTCGTCGACGGTGACGCCCACCGGGTAGAGCTGCTTGAGGCTGGACCAGAGCTGCTCGAGGTCCCAGTCCTCGGCGTAGCCCTCGCTGGTGGCGCCCACCACGTACGCGGACGCCACGTCGTCGATCATGTTGCGGACCTGGTCGGAGAGGTCCTCGCCGTTGAGCACCCGGAGGCGCTCGGCGTAGATCACCTGGCGCTGCTTGTTGAGCACCTCGTCGTACTTCAGGACGTTCTTCCGGATCTCGGCGTTCTGGCCCTCGATCTGGGCCTGCGCGCTCTTGATCTGGCGGGTGACCATCTTCGACTCGATCGGCACGTCCTCCGGGATGTTGAAGCGCTCCATCACCGCCTCGACCGCGCCGGCCCGGAAGCGCTTCATCAGGTCGTCCTGCAGCGAGAGGTAGAAGCGGGACTCGCCCGGGTCACCCTGCCGGCCGGCGCGACCGCGCAGCTGGTTGTCGATGCGGCGCGACTCGTGCCGCTCGGTGCCCAGCACGTAGAGGCCACCGGCGGCGGCGACCTCCTCCGCCTCGACGTCACAGGCCTGCTTCCACGTGGGCAGGACCTCCTCCATCGCCTTGGCGTACTCCTCCGGCTGCTCGACCGGGTCGAGGCCGCGCTGGCGGAGGTCGTTGGCGGCGAGGAACTCGGGGTTGCCGCCGAGCAGGATGTCCGTACCGCGGCCGGCCATGTTGGTGGCGACAGTGACCGCGCCCTTGCGCCCGGCCTGGGCGACGATCTCCGCCTCCTTGGCGTGGAACTTGGCGTTCAGCACGGAGTGCGGGATGCCCCGGCGGCGCAGCAGCTGGGACAGGATCTCGGAGTTCTCCACCGAGACCGTGCCGACCAGCACCGGCTGGCCCTGCTCGTGCCGCTCGGCGATGTCCTCGACCACGGCGTTGAACTTGGCCTTCTCGGTCTTGTAGATGACGTCCGCCCGGTCGAGGCGGACCATCGGCCGGTGCGTCGGGATGGTTACGACGCCGACCTTGTAGACCTTGTTGAACTCGCTCGCCTCGGTCTGGGCGGTACCGGTCATGCCGGAGAGCTTCTCGTAGAGGCGGAAGTAGTTCTGGAGGGTAATGGTGGCCAGGGTCTGGTTCTCCTGCTTGATCTCCACCCCCTCCTTGGCCTCGATCGCCTGGTGCATGCCCTCGTTGTAGCGGCGGCCGTGCAGGATGCGGCCGGTGAACTCGTCGACGATCAGGACCTCGCCATCGCTGACGATGTAATCCTTGTCGCGCTTGTAGAGCTCCTTGGCCTTGATCGCGTTGTTCATGTAGCCGACGAGCGGGGTGTTGACCGACTCGTAGAGGTTGTCGATGCCGAGCCGGTCCTCGATCTTGGCGACGCCGCGCTCGGTGATCGCGATGGTGCGCTTGGCGTGGTCGACCTCGTAGTCGCCCTCGCCGTCGGTGCCCGGCTGGAGGCGGGCCACCACGGCGGCGAACTCCTGGTACCAGCGGGCGGAGTGCTCGGCCGGGCCGGAGATGATCAGCGGGGTCCGGGCCTCGTCGATGAGGATCGAGTCGACCTCGTCGACCACCGCGAAGAAGTGGCCGCGCTGCACCAGCTCGTCCCGCGTCCAGGCCATGTTGTCGCGCAGGTAGTCGAAGCCGAACTCGTTGTTGGTGCCGTAGGTGATGTCGCACTCGTACGCGGCGCGGTGCTCACTGGCCGGCCGGTTGGGCAGCACCACCCCGACGGTGAGGCCGAGGAACTCGTGCACCCGGCCCATCCAGGCGGCGTCGCGCTCGGCCAGGTAGTCGTTCACCGTGACCACGTGCACGCCCTCGCCGGCGAGCGCGTTCAGATAGACCGGCATGACCGAGGTCAGGGTCTTGCCCTCACCGGTCTTCATCTCGGCGATGTTGCCGAAGTGCAGCGCCGCGCCGCCCATCACCTGGACGTCGTAGGGCCGCTGGCCGAGCACCCGCGAGGCGGCCTCCCGGCACACCGCGAACGCCTCGGGCAGCAGGTCGTCGAGGGTCTCACCGTCGGCGAGCCGCTCCCTGAACTGCTCGGTCATGCCGCGCAGCTCGTCGTCGCTGAGGTTGACGTAGTCGTCCTCGATCGAGTTGACGGCGGCGGCGATGGCCTTGAGCCGACGCACCATGCGGCCCTCGCCCGCGCTAAGGACCTTTTCCAGAATCGACACGGATCAACGCTCCCCTAGACAGTCTCGAACCATCGTAGGCGCAACATCGCGGCGATGGTCAGTGGTGGCGGCGGTACGGAGCAGGGAACCCGACATAACACCCCACCCGGGCGCTGACCGGCGGTTATCGAGTTACGCCCAACGCGAACGATCCGGCACGATGACCCGATGGAGCCCGTGGAGATCATCGAGGACGGCCTGCTGCTGCGACCCTGGCGGGCGGAGGACGCGGACGCGGTGTACCGCGCCTGCCAGGATCCGGACATCCAGCGCTGGACCACCGTACCTCGCCCGTATCTGCCCGAACACGCCCTCGGGTTCGTCACCGGAGTCAGCGGCCAGGCCTGGGCCGAGGGCACCGGGGCACCGTTCGCGGTCTGCGACGCCGACACCGGCGAGCTGCTCGCCTCGTGCGGTCTCGTCTCCATCGACCGGGCTTTGGACTCCGCCGAGGTCGGCTACTGGACCGCGCCCTGGGCCCGCGGCCGCGGCGTCGCCGTCCGGGCCACCCGCGCGGTCGCCCGCTGGGCGTTCGACGCGCTCAAGCTGCGCCGGATGACCTGGCAGGCCGAGATCGGCAACCACGCCTCCCGGCTGGTGGCGCTGCGGGCCGGTTTCCGGGTCGAGGGCGAGCTGCGGCTCGCCCACCCGAGCGTCGACGGCCACCCGGAGGGCTGGCTCGGCTCCCTCTTCCCGCACGAGCTGGCCGCGCCGGGCGAACCCACCCGGTACGGCCCGGACACCCTGGAGGCGCGCCGGGCCGCCGTCTTCGGCCGGCCGCAGCCCGTCCTGTTCGCCACCGCGGGCGCCACCGAGCTGCGGCTGCGCCCGATGGAGGAGCGCGACCTCGATGCGGTCGTGGCGACCTGCCGGGACGAGGCGACCGTCCGCTGGACCACCGTCCCGCACCCCTACGGGCGGGAGCACGCCGAGGGCTACCTGCGGGACATCGCGCAGGCGGCCTGGGCCCGGGGAACCGCTGCCTGCTACGCCATCGCCGACGCCGACGACCGGTACGCCGGCTCGATCGACCTGCGGATCTCCCCGGCCGACCCGCTCGTCGCCGACGTCGGCTTCATGACCGCGCCGGCCGCCCGGGGCCGCGGGTACCTGCCGGCCGCGCTGGGCGCGCTCAGCGCCTGGGGGTTCACCACGCTCGGCCTGGCCCGCGTGGAGTGGCGGGCCAACGTCGGCAACACCGCCTCCCGGAGGGTCGCCGAGAAGGCGGGCTTCGTCTTCGAGGGCACCGCCCGCGGCGGCGTCCAGCACCGGGGGGAGCGGGTGGACGTCTGGGTGGCCGGGCTGCTCCCCCAGGACCTGGCGTGACACCGGAGACCATCGAGGCGTACGGGATACGGCTGCGGGCGGACCGTCCGGCCGACGCGGCGGACCTCGCGGCCGCCTGCGCGGACCCGCTCACCCAGCGGTTCCTGCCCGGCATACCCGACCCGTACACCGAGGAGAGCGCCCGGTGGTGGATCACCGAGGGCGCTCCCGCGGCCTGGACCGCCGGCGGCGCCTCGTACGCGATCGCCGACCCGGCCACCGACCGGCTGCTCGGCGCGGTCGGCCTCAGCAACCCGATGCCGGAACGCCGGCAGCTGGAGATCGGCTACTGGGTGGCGCCCTGGGCCCGGGGCCGGGGCGTCGCGACGGCCGCCACTCGCGCGCTGGCCGAGCGGGCCTTCGCCACCGGGGCCGCCCGGCTGGAGCTGCTCACCGACCAGGAGAACACCGCCAGCCAGCGGGTCGCGCTGGCCGCCGGCTTCCGGCCCGAGGGGGTACGCCGGTCGGCCGGCACCGCGCGGAACGGCGACCGGTACGACCTGGCCGCCTGGGTTCGCCTGGCCGACGACCCGCCCGGGCCGACCGCCCGGCCGCTGCCGGACCTGCCCGCGGGCCGGCTCACCGACGGCGTGGTCACCCTGCGCCGGCTCGGGCCGGCGGACGCCGACCCGCTGCACCGGCTGCACACGCTGCCCGAGGTGATGGCGAACCGGGTGCCACCGGTACCGCCCACCCGCGAGTCGATCGAGCGGCGCTGCCGCCTCGCGGAGAGCCACTGGCTGGCCGGCCGCTCCGCCGACCTCGCGATCCTGGACGCGGCGACCGGCACGCCGGCCGGCGGCTGCGCGCTGGTGTACGACGAGCCGTGCACCGGCCAGGCCATGCTCGGCTACAGCCTGCTGCCCGAGGCGCGCGGCCGAGGGCTGGCCACCCGGACGGTGGGCCTCCTGGCCGGCTGGGCGTTCGACATCGGACTGGCCCGGCTCTGGGCCGGCACCCGGCCGGAGAACGTCCCCTCGCAGCGGGTGCTGGAGAAGGTCGGGTTCCGGCGCGAGGGGCTGCTGCGCGGCCGGCTCCCCGGTCCGGACGGCACCCGCACCGACTCGGTGCTCTACGGACTGCTGGCGGCCGACCGCGCCGGAGCCCGCTGACGACGGGAGCCGTGGTGGTCGTCCACCACGGCTCCCGGCCGGTTGTGCTCAGGGGTGGTCAGGGGTCAGGCGTCGAGCGAGATGATCCCGTAGTCGTAGGCGTGCCGGCGGTAGACGACGCTCGGGCGGCCGGACTCCTTGTCCTGGAACAGGTAGAAGTCGTGGCCGACCAGCTCCATCTGGAACAGGGCGTCGTCGACGGTCATCGGCTCGGCGGGGTGCACCTTCTCCCGCGCGATGTGCCAGGGCTGGTCGTCGTACTCCTCGTAGCCGTCCTCGTCGGGCCGTTCGGCGACGGCGGTGGCCGTCCCGTGGCCGTTCAGCACCGCCAGTCCCGGCCCGTCCAGGTCGGCGACCGGCAGGTCCGCCGTGGCGGCGGCGACGGAGAGCGGCGCGTGCCGCCCACGGTGTACCCGACGCCGGTCGGCCGCCCGGCGGAACCGAGTGTCCAGCTTGGCGATGGCCGTGTCCAGCGCGCTGTAGAAATCACTCGTGCAGGCCTCGGCCCGGATCACCGGGCCGCGCGTGACGCAGGTGATTTCCACCCGCTGGCAGTGATCGGCCTGGCGCGGATTGCGCTCGTGGAACAACTCGACGTCCACGCGAATGAGCTTGTGGTCGTAGCGTTCGATCTTCGCGAGCTTTTCGGCTACGTGCACCCGGTAATGGTCCGGCACTTCGACGTTACGGCCCTTGACCACGATGTCCACGTGACCTCCCTTGTTCGGACGGTCGTTCGGTCCGGTTATCTCCGGTCGACGTGCCCTGGGAATGCCCCGTTCGGCGTCGACCGGTTGCGTGCGGCTACGCCTCCTTCCAGTGCCGGGGGAAGATTGGAACACCTCCTACCCCCGACACGAAAACGCTAACTCCTGTTCGGCCACCAGTCACCCCTAGTTGCCGAGAGAGGCCGCGAAATTTAACAGCTCATACACCATGGGGTGAAACGGAAACACGAAGCGTCACTGATGGTGCCGCTTTTGCGTTGCGGCGAGCACCGCCGCGGCCTTTGGCGTCATTCCCGCCGCGTGCAAGACCCGGCTCACCGCCGCCAGCGTGGCCCCGGTGGTGACGATGTCGTCGAGCAGCACCACCGGCCCGTCCACCGCTGCCGCGCCGAGCCGGCGCAGCCGGAACGCGGCGTCGGCCGCGGCCGCCCGGCCCGCGCTGTCCAGAAGGACCGAGTCCGGCCGGGGCAGCGCCCGCAGCGGCCGGAGCACGCGTACCGGCCAGCCGGCCGCCCGCAGCCGGGCCGCCGCGTGGCGGGTCAACTGGCCCAGGTGGTCGCCGTAACGGGCCCGCGCCGCCCGGGCGGTGTCCGGCACCGGCACCAGGGTCACCGGCCGGGCCGGGCCCACCGCTGCGGCCACCACCTCGGCGAGGAGCGCCCCCAGCGGCCGGGCCAGGCCGTGCCGGCCCCGCTCCTTGTACGCCAGCAGCCCCGCCCGCAGCGCCCCCGCGTACGGACCGAGCGCGACGCAGGGCGGCAGGTCCGGCGGGGTCGGGTCCGGGCGGGTCGGCGCGGGACGCAGCGCCTCCAATTCACCGACACAGTGCGGGCAGAAGCCCTGCCGTAGGCCGGGGGCGCGCTCGCCGCAGCCGCCGCAGCCGGAGGGCAGCACCAGGTCGGTCAGGTCGGACCAGAGGCCGCCCAGGTCCGGCACCGGCACCTCTCAGTAGAAGAAGAAGGGGGCGCTCGGACCGGACGCCTTGGCGTTGACCGCCACGTCCCGCACCTGCGCCCGCTCGATCTCGGTGAACGGGTTGTTCCGGTAGGCCCTGGTGGCCTGGTACATGAACGAGAAGGACGGCAGCGCGCCGGACGAGCCGCCCGGGAAGGCGGCGAGGTGGGTCACCGGCGCGTTCGTGTCCCGCTTCAGCGCGTACTCCACGGCCCCGTCGACCGTGGTCTGGTAGATCGCCGGCTGGCGCCCGTCGTTGCCGGCCAAGACCAACTGATTCTCGGCGTACCAGTCGACGGCGGTCAGGTTGGTCAGCCGGGTGGTCAGCTTGCGCGGATCGCCCACGGTGACCACGCCGCCGTCCACGCTGACCGGCGCGACGTAGAGCGCGCCGCCGATGATCAACGCGATCCGGTGCCCGTCCAACGAGGCGGCCACCGCGGTGACCGAACCGGAGAGGCCCAGCGAACTCATCCCGCCCGCGCCGTCGAAGCGGTACAGCGTGCCGTCGGCCACCACCAGGCCGGACGGGTGCTGGCTGTCGGACGAGCGCAGCCAGATCGGGCGGCCGATCGAGCGGTAGAGCCTGGTGCTCTTGTTGTCGACGGTCACCTCTCCGCGGCCGGAGCCGACCTGCAGGCGCTGCTTCTGGTCCGGGCGGGTCACCACCAGCGCCGCCAGCACCTCGTCGCCGGCCCGGCTGAGCGTCGCCGACACCACGTTCCGGTTGTCGGCGGCGGCCACCGGCACCGCGCCGACCGGCTCGTTGCCGATGGCGAGCGGATGGATCGCCCCGTCGTAGACGCAGAACCGCAGCGGAGTCCGCAGGTTCGGGTAGCGCGGATGGGACTCCCGCTCCTGCCCCAGGTCCACGGTGCGCCGCTTCTGGTTCTGGATCTTCAGGTCCAGCTGCCCGTTCAGATCCGACAGCGACCAGGCCAGCTGGGTGGCGAGCTTGGACAGCCGGTCATTGGTGGCGACCGGCATGGTCAGGTTGACCTCCCAGCGGCCGTCGGAGCCGGTGGCGTTGTTGATCGGCGCGGTGCCGTCGGGCACCTTGGTCACCCCAGAGGCCAGCCAGTCGGACGGGCCTCCGGTCAGCCACCGCACCACCTCGGTGACCCGCCGCTCGGCCGGCACCGCACTGGGCAGCCAGCGCCAGTCGGGCACCAGCTGGGTCTGGTCAGAGTTCCAGAAGTAGATGGTGTGCGTGCCGTAGTACTGGCGCAATGCCTCGTCGCTGAGCAGCAGCACGTTCGGCAGGTCCGTGATCACCAGCCCCTGGCTGCCTTGATCGGCGGGACGGAGCTTGAACACATACACGGTGTCCCGGGCCACGGGCGCGTCCAGGGTGCCATCGGCGCGCAGCACGCCGACCTGCTGCACCCGGACCTTGACCTCCCAGATGCCCTCGTTGGTCAGCAGCCGAGCCTCCGGGGACGGCTCCAGCAGCCGGACGACGGTCAGCTCGACCTCGCTGCTCTGCCTCTTCGGCAGCCGGCTCCTCGCCTCGGGCGCGATGAACTCCTTGACCCGGTTGTACGCCTGCTCCCGCTCGCCCGCTGCCGCGGCGAGGTAGTCGCGGATGAACTCCTTGGGGTCCTCGGTCCCGCTGCGGGTCGGCGGTTGACTGCCGCTGCCATTGAGGGAGCCGGACTCGCCGGCCGGGACCCGGCCGTCGACCTGGACCTCGGTGCGGTCCGGGATGCCGCAGCCGCCGGCCAGCCCGGCGGGCAGCAGTGCGCCGGCCAGCAGCACCGCCAGCAGCCGGCGCCTCACGACGTCACCTCGGCCCGGTCCGCGCCCCCGGCCGGCCCGATGGCCAGTGTCCCGGCGCCGCTGCCCGGCCCGATGGCCAGCAGGCCGCCGTCGCGGGGGCCGCCGAACGGCAGCGCGGCGTCGGCCGGCACCAGCCGCAGCGGCGAGGTGGTCAGCCGGTCGCCGGACCGGGCCGGCAGGGTCAGCCGGAACTGGGCACCCTGGCCGGGGGCGCCCCAGGCCTCCAGCCAGCCGCCGTGCAGCCGGGCGTCCTCCAGGCTGATCGACAGGCCGAGGCCGGTGCCGCCGGTCTGCCGGGCCCGGGACGGGTCGGCCCGCCAGAACCGGTTGAAGACGAGCTTCTCCTCGCCCGGCTTGAGCCCGACGCCGTGGTCCCGCACGGTGATCGCCACCGCGCTCTGGTCCATCCCGAGGGTGATCCGGACCGGCTTGGCCTCGCCGTGCTCGACCGCGTTGCCGACCAGGTTGCGCAGTACCCGCTCGACCCGGCGCGGGTCCACCTCGGCGATCACCGGGGTGTCCGGCAGGTCGAGCTCGATGGCCACCCCGGCGCGCTCGGCCAGACCCGACAGCCGCTCGGCCACCCGGTGCACCACCGGCACCAGGTCGGTCGGCTCGGAGTCCAGCACCGCGAAGCCCGCGTCGAAGCGGCTGATCTCCAGCAGGTCGGTGAGCAGCTCCTCGAACCGGTCCAGCTCGGCCTGGAGCAGTTCGGCGCTGCGGGCCACCGCCGGGTCGAACTCGTCCCGCTCGGCGAAGATCAGGTCGGCGGCCATCCGGACCGTGGTCAGCGGGGTTCGCAGCTCGTGCGAGACGTCGGAGGTGAACCGGCGCTGCAACCGGGACATCTCCTCCAGCCGGAGGATCTGCCGTTGCAGGTTGGTCGCCATCTGGTTGAACGAGGCGGCGAGCAGGGCCAGGTCGTCCTCGCCGTTGACCACCATCCGCTGGTCGAGCAGGCCGGCGGAGAGCCGCTGGGCGGTCCGGGCGGCCACCCGGACCGGGGTGACCACCAGGCGGGTGACCAGGGCGGCCAGCAGGCCGAGCAGGAGCACCAGGGCAACGCCGGTGGCGACCACGGTGGCCCGGGCGTCGGCCGCGGTGGCGTCCTGCCGGGCCAGCGGTACGAGGTAGTAGAGCTCCACCTGCCCGAACCGGGTCGGCACCGGCGAGCCGTACACCAGGTATTTGGTGCGCTCGCCGCCGAGCGTGCCGGTGCGGATCTGGTGGGCGATGCTGCCGGCGGCGACGGTGGCCCGCAGGTCCGACCCGATCAGCGGGCGCACCTGGACGTCCGGCGAGGTACGCGGCTGGATGGTCCCGGTGAAGTTGTCCGCGGTGATCGCCACGACCACCCCGCTGGTCTGCGCCGGGTCACCGCCGGCCAGGTAGTTGACCGTGCCGTCGATGGTGTCCTGGAGCTGGGCCTCCTGCGGCTGGCTGTAGAGGTTGAACTGCTTCGAGGCGTACTCGCTGCCGTTGCGCAACCGCGCCAGGACGTCGGTCTCGGCGTTCTCCAGCAGGATGCCGGTGATCTTGTCGGCGATCAGGTACGCGAACCCGCCCACCAGCAGGCTGGAGGCGACCAGGGTGATAGTCACCACACGGACCTGGAGCGACCGCCGCCAGGTCCGGTGGAGGCCGCCCGCCAGCCCGGCGGCGTGCGCGGCGAGGGCACGCCACAGCGCCCACGCGGCGCGCAGCCAACGGGACGCGGGGGTCGGGGAGTCGGGGGGCGGGGAGGTCACCACAGTGCGACCAGGCTATCCGGTACCAGCCTTGTAGCCCACGCCCCGCACGGTGAGGATGATTTCCGGTCGCTCCGGATCCGGCTCGATCTTGGCCCGCAGCCGCTGGACGTGCACATTGACCAGGCGGGTGTCGGCGGCATGCCGGTAGCCCCAGACCTGCTCCAGCAGCACCTCCCGGGTGAAGACCTGACGCGGCTTGCGGGCGAGCGCGACCAGCAGGTCGAACTCCAGTGGGGTCAGCTTCACCTCCTCGCCGTCCCGGCTGACCGTGTGCGCCGGCACGTCGATGGTGATCTGGTTGCCGGGCGGGCCGATGGTGAGCAGCTCCGGCGCCACGTCCTCACCCCGGCGCAGCCGGGCCCGCATCCGGGCCACCAGCTCCTTGGGCTTGAACGGCTTGACCACGTAGTCGTCGGCCCCGGACTCCAGACCGAGCACCACGTCGACGGTGTCGCTCTTGGCGGTCAGCATGACGATCGGCACGCCGGACTCGGTCCGGATCGCCCGGGCCACGTCGATGCCGCTCATCCCGGGCAGCATCAGGTCGAGCAGGACGATGTCGGGCCGACTGTCACGGAACGCGGCAAGTGCCCGTTCCCCGTCCGCCACGAAGGAGGGCACGAAGCCCTCACTGCGCAGGACGATGCCGAGCATCTCGGCGAGCGCGGGGTCGTCGTCGACCACCAGTACCCGGGCTCTCATGGGGTTTATCGTTCCATCCCCGTTCGTTTCGGAGGGTTCGGCGTCATCACGGCACGGTACTGCGATGGGCGGTCGCGCACCACAGGTGCGGACCCGCATGCCCGGCGTGGCGCGCCGCGGGCCCGCGGGTCAGCCGAAGCAGAACGGGCCGTGCAACCATGATCCCTCGGGCAGGCCACCGCCCGCCACCACCAACTCATCCCGAGCCGGACCGGACCCGGCCGGGCCGGGAGCTGGGGTCCGAGTCCTCCGTCCCCACCCAGCCCGATCCGGTACGCGGACAGCCCGCGCCGGTCGAGGCCGAGCGCCGACGGTCAGGAGAAGAGCGCGCGGCCCCACCAGTCGGCGTCGTCGCGGACGCCCGGCGGGCAGGCGAAGAGCCCGCTGGAGACGTGCCGCAGGTACTCGTTCATCGCGTCGTTGCGGGAGAGCCGGGTCTGGATCGGCACGAACTGCTTGCGGGGGTCCCGCTGGTACGCGATGAAGAAGAGCCCGGCGTCGAGCCGGCCCAGCCCGTCCGAGCCGTCCACGAAGTTGTAGCCGCGGCGCAGCAGGTGCGCGCCGTTGTTCTGGCTCGGGTGGGCAAGCCGGACGTGCGCGGTCTCGGCGATCACCGGCTCGCCGGCGTCGCTCTTGGCGGCGAGGTCCGGCTCGTCGAACTCGGCGCGCTTGCCCAGCGGCGCGCCGCTGCCCTTGGTCCGCCCGATGATCTGCTCCTGCTCCGCGAGGGGGCTGCGGTCCCAGGTCTCGATCAACATGCGGATCTTGCGGGTGACCATGTACGACCCGCCGGCCATCCAGTCGGTGCCGTCGCCGCGCTGGGCCCAGAGCTGCTCGCGGAGCAGGTCGACGTCCTCGGCCTTGAGGTTGGCGGTGCCGTCCTTGAAGCCGAACAGGTTGCGCGGGGTGGCCTGGCCCCGCGAGGTCGACGAGGTACGCCCGAAGCCGAGCTGCGACCAGCGGACGCTGACCACGCCCATGCCGATCCGGGCCAGGTTGCGGATGGCGTGCACCGCCACCTGGGGGTCGTTGGCGCAGGCCTGGACGCAGATGTCCCCGCCGGAGATCTCCGGCTGGAGCGCGTCGCCGGCGAAGTGCGGCAGGTCGGCCAGGGCGGCCGGGCGCTTGTCGGCGATGCCGAACCGGTCCCGGCCCTGGGCGTCGCGGAACAGCGTCGGGCCGAAGCCGACGGTGATGGTGAGCTGCGACGGGGGCAGCCCGAGCGCCTCCCCGGTGTCGTCCGGCGGCGCCTCCGGCACGCCGTCGACCGCGCCGATCAGCCCGGCGTCCTTGCCGGCGGTCATCCGGGCCGCGGCGGCGGTCCACTCCTGGAGGAGCGCGACCAGCTTCGCCCGGTCCTTGGTGATCACGTCGAACGCGACGAAGTGCAGCCGGTCCTGGGCCGGGGTGGTGATGCCGGCCTGCTGCTCGCCGTGGAACGGCACCGCCCCGGCGGCCACGTCGTTCGCCGCGGCCTGGTCGCCGCCGCGGACCAGCGCGGTGGCGCCCGCCGCCACCCCGGCCACGCCGGCGACGCCGACCCCGGCCAGGGCGATGGCCCGCCGCCGGGACAGGTTCGTCCCGCGCGACGCCGTCTCGGTGCTCGGCTCGCTCATCGCGTCACCTCCGGTCCCGGTCGTCATCGCGCGACGGCCGCCGCTACCTTGCTGATCGGCTCGGCCAGGGCGTTGATGCGGTCCGACAGCTCCTTCAGCTCGGTCTTGCTGAGCTGGGTGTGCAGCTTCCAGCCGTCATCGGCCCGGTGCTTGCCGAGGGTGGTCTCGACGTTGGTGAACTCGCTGTCGAGCTGCTTGACCAGGTCGGGCGCGCGCTGCTCGAGGGCGGGCCGCAGCGCGGCGATGGCCGCCTTGGAGCCTTCCAGGTTGGCGTTGAAGTCCCAGAGGTCGGTGTGCGAGTACCGCTCCTCCTCGCCGGTGATCTTGCCAGTGGCGACCTCGTCGAGCAGCGCCTTGGCCCCGTTGGCGAGCTGGAGCGGGGTGAGCTGCTCGGCGTTGGCCTTGGCCACGATCGCCTTGACGTCGACGAGGAGCTGGTCGGCGATAGCGCCGTCCTTGCTGACGTCGCCGGTGGTCCACAGATCCTTCTCGATCCGGTGGAAGCCGGTGAACTGCATGCCCTCCTCGACGACCTCATCGCGGCCGTCGATCTTCGGGTCGAGGTCGCCGAAGCTCTCCGCGACCGGCTCGATCCGCTCCCAGTAGGTGCGCGCCACCGGGTACAGCCCCTTGGCCTTGGCCACGTCGTTGGCCTTGACCGCGGCCACGAACTCCTCGGTCTTGGTCAGCAGCGCGGCGGTCTGGCTCTGTACGTACCGCTGGTAGCTGGCGGTGGCCTGGCCCAGCGCGGCGTCCGGGGCCACGGACGCGGCGGTGCCGCTGACCTTCAGCGCGCCCCGGATGCCCCGGCCGCTCATCCCGGGCTTGCAGGCCGTCTCGTACGTCCCGGCGGGCAGCTCGACGTGCAGCTCGCGGCTCAGGCCGGGGGCGATGTTCTCCACCTCGCCCATCACCCGGTCGCCGGCCGCGTAGACGTAGAACTCGTTGACCTTGGACCCGGAGTTGGTCACCTTGAAGGTGACCTGACCGGCCTCGACGTCGGTGGTGCCGACCTCGCAGGCGCTGTCGGTGGCCTTGACGACGATCGGGCCTCCGGTCTTGGCGTCCTGCTTGTCGACGCCGCCCCCGCAGCCCGTCAGGCCGGCGATGGCGAGCACCCCGGCGGCGGCGGGCACGACGAATCGAGTGGTACGCATCGGTGCTGTGTCTCCTCGGGAAACGGGCGGTCAGGCGCGCTGCGGCGTGGTGGCCGGGGCGTCGGTGGCGGTCGGCTCGACGGGCTTCGGCGTATCGGCCGGAGCGGTCGGCTTGGCGGGGGTGGCCGGCTTCGCCGGCTTGCGCAGGAAGAGCACCAGCACCGGCACCGCGTACGCCACCCAGGCGATCGTCTCCAGCACGGACGGCGTGGCGGTGATGTTGAACATGCCGCTCAGCAGGGCCGCGTACCAGGTGCTCGGGTCGAGCACCGAGGAGATGTCGAAGGCGTGGTTGTTCAGGCCGGGCAGCACGCCGGCCTCCTGGAAGTCGTGCACGCCGTACTTGAAGATGCCGGCGGCGACCAGGATCAGCAGCGCGCCGGTCCAGGTGAAGAACTTGCTCAGGTTGAGCTTGAGGGCGCTGCGGTAGAGCAGGAAGCCGAGCACCACGGCGGTGGCGATGCCGCCGACCAGGGCGAGCATGGCGTTGCGGCCGGCGCCGCCGGCCGTGCTCTGGGCGGCGGAGTAGAAGATCAGGGCGGTCTCCAGGCCCTCCCGGATGACGGCGAGGAAGGCCATGCCGGTCACCGCGAACGCGCCGACCGCGAGCGCCTCGGTCAGCTTGCCCCGCAGCTCACCGGCGATGCTCCGGGCGGCCTTGCGCATCCAGAAGATCATCCAGGTGACGAAGACGACGGCGGCCACGGAGGTGACGGCGTCGAAGAGCTCGCGCTCCTCGGAGGTGTTGAGCAGCGTGGTCGAGGTGTACTCGATCAGCCAGCCGAAGAGCACCGAGAGGGCCACGGCCAGACCGACGCCGGCCCAGACGTGCGGTAGCCGGCTACGCCGGTCCGACTTCACGAGGAACGCGACCAGGATGCTGACCACCAGGGTCGCCTCCAGGCCTTCCCGCAGGCCGATCAGGTACGTGGCGAACATTGGTACTCCGTCGTTGGTTAGGCACGCCTCAGTTAACTTAGGGCAGCCATACCTTCCTCCTGAACCGACGGCACGTCAAGTTGTTCATGACAACGTTCACCTGGCCGTGGGGACATCTTTCCCGCCGACGCTGTGGCAGGATCCGGCAGATCCCCTCGGCAGACAGGAAGACCGTGGCCGACGACCTCTTCACCCCCACGATCACCCCCACCGCGTACGTCGACGAGCGACCGCCGCCCTGGCGGCCCGGCTCGCTGGTCTATCCGGCGATCTTCGGCGGGGTGCTCGCCGGCACCACCCTGGCGCTGATCAACGCCGGCCGGCTCCGGCTGCCGGCCCGGGCCACCCTGGCGATCGCCGGCACCGGGCTGGTCGCCCTCGTCGCCCGGGTGCTGGTCACCGTGACGCTGCTCGACGGCCGCGTCTCCGGGACGGGTCGGCTCGTCGGGGCGCTCTGCGGCGCCCTGGTCGGGACCGTGGCCCACCTGGCGCAGAGGAGCCGGTTCCGCACCTGGGAGATGCGTGGCGGCGAGCCGGCCTCGCTGGTGAAGGCGGGCATCGCGGCGGCACTCGGGCTCGGCATCCTCGAGGGACTCGTCATCCTGCTGGTCGCGGCCCGGTGACCACCCCCGCCCAGGAGTACGCGCGGGTGGTCGCGCTGCTCGAGACGAACCGGCCCGAGCAGGCGCTCGCCGAGTTGGGCCGGCTGGGCGGTGCGGCGGCCACCAATCGGTTGGCGTACCGGCTGCGGGTGGCCGCGCTCAGCGAGCTGGACCGCTGGGACGAGGTCGCCGAGACCGCCCGGCGCGGGCTCGCCGAGGTCGGGCCGGACGCCGAACTGCTCGGCCGGCTGGGTCGGGCGCTGCGCGAGCAGGGCGCGCTCGCCCCCGCGGAGCAGGCCCTGCTCGACGCGCTGGCCCTCGAACCGCAGGACCCGTGGCTGCTCTGCCAGTACGCCGACCTCTGCACCTCCGTCGGACAGACGGAGAAGGCGGGCCGGCTGCTCGACCGGGCCGCCGCGCTCGCGCCGGACGAGCCGGCCGTCCACGCCACCCGGGTCAAACTCGCGTACGCCCGGGGCGACGACCGGGAGGCCGAGCGGGCGGCTCGGGAGTTCCTCGGCCAGCACCCCGACCACCCGGCGGCGCTGGCGATGCACGGCAGCATGGCCGTGACGGCGGGCCGGGTCGGCGAGGCGCACCGCTCATTCGGCCGGGCGGTGGCGCACGACCCGGGCGACGCCGACTACGCCGAGGCGGCCTGGGAGGCCCGGGTGTACGCCCACCCCCTGCTGCTCCCGCTGCGCCCGCTCTACCGGCTCGGCATCCGGCTGTGGCTCATCGCGGCGGCCAGCATCGCCGTGCTCAACCTGGCCGGACTCCAGATCGCCGCGTTCGTGGTGGCGGTGACCTGGCTGCTCTACTGCGTCTGGTCGTGGATCGCGCCGCCCCTGGTCCGCCGCCTGGTACGCGGCCGCTGGCGCGCATGAGGGGCCTGCTGCCCTGGCTGGCTGTGCTGGCGCTGGTGCTGCTGCTCAGCGCGCTGCGACTCCGCCCGCTGGCCACCGCCGTGTCGCTGGCCTGGCTGGCCTGGTGCGTCTGGACCTGGATCCGCCCGACCCGACGCCGCCAGGGCTGATCCGGAAGTCCGGCCAGAAAAGACGGGACCGGGCCGACCGCGCTCGCGGTCGACCCGGTCCCGGCGCGTCGGTCAGTACCGGTAGTGCTCCGGCTTGAACGGACCCTCCTGCGAGACGCCGAGGTACGCGGCCTGTTCCTTGCTGAGGGTGGTCAGCTTGGCGCCGAGCGCGTCCAGGTGCAGCCGGGCGACCTTCTCGTCCAGGTGCTTGGGGAGCACGTACACGCCGACCGGGTACTCGTCGGTCTTGGTGTAGAGCTCGATCTGGGCGATGGTCTGGTTGGCGAACGAGTTCGACATCACGAAGCTCGGGTGACCGGTGGCGTTGCCCAGGTTCAGCAGGCGGCCCTCGGAGAGCACGATGATGGCGTGGCCGTCGGCGAACCGCCACACGTCGACCTGCGGCTTGATGTTCTCCCGGGTCACGTCCGAGCGCTTCGCCAGGCCGGCCATGTCGATCTCGTTGTCGAAGTGGCCGATGTTGCCGACGATGGCCTGGTGCTTCATCCGGGCCATGTGCTCGTTGGTGATGACGCTGAAGCAGCCGGTGGCGGTGATGAAGATGTCGGCCTGCTCGACCACGTCGTCCAGGGTGGCGACCTGGTAGCCGTCCATCGCCGCCTGGAGCGCGCAGATCGGGTCGACCTCGGTCACCACGACCCGGGCGCCCTGGCCGCGCAGCGACTCGGCGCAGCCCTTGCCGACATCGCCGTAGCCGAGCACGACGGCCATCTTGCCGCCGATCAGCACGTCGGTGGCACGGTTGATGCCGTCGATGAGCGAGTGGCGGCAACCGTACTTGTTGTCGAACTTGCTCTTGGTCACCGAGTCGTTGACGTTGATGGCCGGGAAGAGCAGGGTGCCGGCACGGTGCATCTCGTAGAGCCGGTGCACGCCGGTGGTGGTCTCCTCGGTCACGCCCTTGATGCCGGCGGCGATCCGGGTCCAGCGCTGGCCGTCCTCGGCGAGCGAGCGGTGCAGCAGCTTGAGGATGACCGCGTACTCCTCGGAGTCGGCGGACTCGACCGGCGGCACGACGCCGGCCTTCTCGAACTCGACGCCCTTGTGGACGAGCAGGGTGGCGTCACCGCCGTCGTCGAGGATCATGTTGGGGCCCTGACCGTCGGGCCAGGTCAGCACCTGCTCGGTGCACCACCAGTACTCCTCCAGGCTCTCGCCCTTCCAGGCGTACACCGGGACGCCGGCCGGGGACTCGGGGGTGCCGTTCGGACCGACGACGATCGCGGCGGCGGCGTGGTCCTGGGTGGAGAAGATGTTGCAGGACGCCCAGCGAACCTGCGCACCGAGCGCGACCAGGGTCTCGATCAGGACGGCGGTCTGGATGGTCATGTGCAGCGAGCCGGTGATGCGGGCGCCGGCGAGCGGCTGCGCGTCGGCGAACTCGCGCCGGATCGCCATCAGACCGGGCATCTCGTGCTCGGCGAGTTGGATCTCCTTGCGCCCGAACGCGGCGAGCGACAGATCCGCCACCTTGTAGTCGCCCTCGGCGAGGGTGCTCGGCCGGGCCTCGGACGACGCGCCGCTGGGGGCCGCCGGGAGGGTGCTGGTCATGGAAGCTCCTGTCGAACGAAGTGCTGCGCAGCCTTCCACCTTACGCTCGCGGGCCCGTCGGCCGATGGCCGGTCGGCGGATGGCGTGCGACCCGGTCGGCGGACAGCGCACGGGGCGGTCGGTCGTGAACGGACTCTCCGCCCACGGCCCGGCCGCCCCGTGCATCCCCCCGGTTTGGTTCCCCCGCGCGTTACCGGACCTTCGTCGCGACAACGCTGCGTACTCATAGAGTCACACCGAGCGAGGGTGGCGTCAAGCCATTTCGGAAAAGTCGGACTCGCGATGTCGGGCCGGTGACGCGCCGGTTCAGCGCAGGCCGGTGGTGGCGACGTACGCCTCGCCCGCACCGCCGATGACCAGCGCGCCGCCGGCCGCGGTGCCCACCGCCGCCTGCCCTGGCCCCAGGGTGACCATGCCCACCCCGTCGTCCACGACGAGCTCGCCGGCTCGGCAGAGCACCACCCGCGGGCCCGGCAGCGCCAGGCGCACCTCCGGACCGCCGGCCGCCACCTCGACCCGGTGCAGGGCGAAGTCCTCGACCGGCACCGGCCAGGTCACCACCCCCGGCGCCACCGGCGCCGCGCGGACCACCGGCTCGTCGAGCACCTCGAACCGCAGCACCCGCAGCAGCTCGTCCACGTCGACCCGCTTCGGCGTCAGACCACCGCGCAGCACGTTGTCGCTGGCCGCCATGATCTCCACGCCGGTGCCGCGCAGGTAGGCGTGCAGGTTGCCGGCCGGCATCCAGATCGCCTCGCCGGGCGCCAGCCGGACGTGGTGCAGCAGCAGCGCCACCAGCACCCCCGGGTCGGCCGGGTAGTCCACCGCCAGGCCACGGGCCAGCGTCGCGTCCGGCCCGGCGACCTCCGCCGTCAACACGGCCGCCACCAGCCCGGCGCGCTCCGCCTCCGGCCAGCTCAACAGCAGGCGTACGGCCTCCCGCAGCCCCGCCGGCCCGGTGCGCAGCGCCGCCACCACCGGCTCCAGCGCCGGTACGCCGAACGCCGCGAGCGCCGCCGCCGACCCGGCCGGGTCACGGAAACCGCACAACGCCTCGAACTCGCTCAGCGCGACCAGCAGCTCCGGCTTGTGGTACGGGTCGACGTAGTTGACCCGGTCGACGTCGGCCGCGTACCCCGCGCGGGCCTGGTCGGCGTCCGGGTGGGCCTGCAGGCTCAGCGGGGCGTCCGCCGCCAGCACCTTGAGCAGGAACGGCAGCCGCGTGCCGAACCGGCCGACGAGCCGCTCGCCCAGCCAGTGCGCCGGCTCAGCGAGCAGCAGGTCGGTGAGGTCGACCGGGCTGCCGTCCCGGTCCACCGTGGCCGGGGCGCCCGGGTGGGCGCCCAGCCACAGCTCGGCCTCCGGCCCTTCGCTCGGCACCGGACGCCCCTGCAACTCGGCGATCGCGGTCCGGGAACCCCAGGCGTAGTCGCGGATCCGACCCTGCAGCAGCTCCACCATCAGCTCCCGGGACGTCCGGGGATCTCGTCCGTCGTGGCCTCCGGCTGCTCGCCGGTCGCGCCCTCCGGCTGCGGCACCGCGGTGTGCGAGGCGGCGCCGGTGCCCGCCCGGTCCGCCGCCGCGCTGTAGATGTCCGGCTCCAGGTAGATGACCTGGGCGATCGGCACCGCGGTGCGGATCCGCGCCTCGACGGCGTTGATGCCCCGGGCCAGTTCCTCGGCCGTGTCGCAGGGCGACACCGCGATCTTCGCAGCCACCATCAGCTCCTCCGGCCCCAGGTAGAGCGTCTTCATGTGGATGATCCGCTCCACCTCCGGACCGTCCGTGACGGCCCGCTCGATCGCGGCCACCTCGGTCGCCTCGGCGCCCTCGCCGAGCAGCAGACTCTTGGTCTCGATCGCCAGGGTGACCGCGATGACCACCAGCAGCACACCGATCATCGCGGTGCCCGCGGCGTCCCACACCCCATTGCCGGTGATCAGGGTCATCCCCACGCCGAACAGCGCGAAGACCAGACCGATCAGCGCGCCGAAGTCCTCCAGCAGCACCACCGGCAGCTCCGGCGCCTTGGCCCGACGGATGAACCGCACCCAGGACTGGCTGCCGCGGATCTGGTTGGACTCCTTGATGGCGGTACGGAACGAGAAGCTCTCCATCGCGATCGCGATCACCAGGACGGCCACCGGGACCCACTGCCAATTGGTGATCGGCTCCGGGTGCTGCGCCTTGTGGTACGCCTCGTACAGCGCGAAGAGGCCACCGACGCTGAACAGCACGATCGCCACGATGAACGCGTAGATGTAGCGCTCCCGGCCGTACCCGAAGGGGTGCTCCGCGGTGGCCTCCCGCTTGGCCCGCCGGCCGCCGAGCAGCAGCAGGCCCTGGTTGCCGGAGTCGGCGACCGAGTGGATCGACTCGGCCAGCATCGACGAGGAGCCGGTCAGCAGGAACGCGATGAACTTGGTGACGGCGATGCCGATGTTGGCCGCCAGGGCCGCGATGATCGCCCTCGTCCCGCCGTTGGCGCTCACGCCGCCGCCTCGCTACTGAGCCGGATGGCTCGCTCGCTCCGCTCGCTCACGGGTTTGCCAGCTCCTTCATCTCCGTGATGGCCGGGACGGCCATCGGGTCCAGCCCGTGTGCCAGGGCGAGGTAGACCGAGGCGAAGTCGGGTACCGCCATCAGCGAGGCGAGCCGCTCCAGCGCGGAACCACCCTCGGCGGTCACCACGTCGCAGCGCACCCCACGCCGCTCGGCGAGGGTCTGCACCGCGTCCGCCCGGCGCTCCTCCACCGCCAGCGGCTCGTCGGTGTCGTCCTCCGCGTTGAGCCCGCCGTCCCGCAGCAGCACCAGCCGCAGCCGGGTGGCGTCGCCGGCCTCGTCCGGGTCGGCGAAGATGTCCCGCTCCCCCTCGGCCAGGCCGCCGAAGACGCCGTCGAGCAGGCCGACCCGACCCCGGCCGGCCTCACCCAGCGCCCCGGTGACCACCGGGTAGCGGGCGTTGGCCGAGAGCGTGTCGCCGAACCGGCGGGCGGCCACGGTGGCCAGCGGGGACGAGCCCCAGACGATCGGGATCGACCCGGCCAGGCCCAGGGCCAGGGACTTCGCCGGGTTGACGAAGGACTCGGCGGTGGGCCGGCACCGGTCGGCGTCCGCGTCCAGCCGGGCCGCCGTCTCGGCCAGGTCCGCCTCGTTGACCTTCACCAGCCCGAGCGTACGGGCGGCCAGCAGGACCGGCACCGTGAGCGCCCAAAGACTGGCCCGGGCCGGGGCCCGCCGGGGCACCGGGATGAACGGCGCCCGGGCCCGCTCGGCCACCGACTGGAGCTGGGAGTCCGGGGCGCCGACCGCGACCAGGCGAGCACCCCGCCGGTGCGCCGCCTCGGCGGCGCCCAGCGCCTCGGGGCTGCGGCCCGACGCGCTCACCGCGATGACCACGTCCGCCGCGCCCACCCAGCCCGGCACGCCGGCGCTGCGGTGCGGGATCACCGGCACCGGACAGCGCGGCCCGGCCACCGTGGCCAGCACGTCACCGGTACGCCCGGCGGTGCCGATGCCGGCGATGACGACCGCGCGCGGTCGCCCCTCGTCGGCCAGGACGGCCAGGTTCGCCTCGGCGGCCAGCGCCGCCGACTCGCGCACCTGGGCGCCGCCGGAGGCGGTGAACCGGAGCATGCCGCCCGGGTCCTGCTCGGCCAGCAGGTCGGGGTTGTCGAGCAGCGACTCGTCGGCGTGCCGGTGTCCGCTGACCCCGGCCGTACCCTCCATCACGGCTGCGGCGCGGCACCACCGCGCGCGTCTTCCGCCGCGGGCCCGCCGCGCGCCTCGTCCAGCAGCAGCACCGGTACGTCGTCGCGCACCTCGAAGATCCGACCGCACTCCGTGCACGTCAGCGTCTGCGCCTGCGCGTCGTAGTCGAGCGGGGCGTGGTGTGTGTCCGGACAGGCGAGGATCTCGAGCAACTGCGGGTCCAGGGCCACGGCGCGGCTCCTTCCACGTATGCGGTCTCACCGGTCGACGGTGCCGCCCGGCGCACGCGATCTTATCGGCGAACCGGCGCGGGCACCGGGCCGCATCTCAGCACCGGCGATACCCGTCGACCACCACGGCGCCGACTCCTGTCACGTCGCCGCCACCCACCGTCACCGTAACCCCCGGTGAGCGGCCGGGCTCCCGCTCACCGGGGTGGGCGGGGCAGCACGCTGGTGGCGTCGCCGCCGGCGGCGGCCGGCGGCTCACCGCCCGGCCGGCCATCCGCCGCCGGGGCGCCGTAGACGTTGCCGGTCGGCCGGGGCGCGGACGTGCCGTAGACGGTCGGGGTGGCCGGCTGCTGCCCGTACACCTGCCCCGCTGGCGCGCCGGGGCGGTAGGTGGTGGGGCCGGTGCTGCGCGGCACCGGGAGCTGCGGGTAGCCGGCGCGCTCGTCGGCCTCGTCCGTGCGGTTGCGGCGGACCAGGAGCACGATCAGGGCGGCGCCGACGAGCACCAGCAGAATGCCGATCCACATGATGGGGGAACCTCCGGAGGACTTGTCGGCCGTGCCGGCGCCGGAACCGGCGGCCGGGTCGAGCGCGGCGGCCATGGCCGAGCTGCTGTCGTCGGCGCCCGACGGCGTGGTCGCCACGGCGCTCGGGGTCGGGGAGGGCTTCCTCGTCGGCGTCGGTGTGACAGCCTTCGCCCCGCCCACCACCCGCGCCGAGGCGCCGGCCCGGCCGAGCAACCGGCCGCTCGCGGCGGTCGCCTCGCCGACCACGGTCAGCCGTCCGCCGGGGGCGCTGGCCAGGAAGGCCACCCGGTAGCGGACGGTCCTGCCCTTGCCCTTGCACAGGGTCGGCTCGGCCGGGGAGGTGGGCGCCGTGGCGACCCGGCCACTGCCGCCGGAGACGGGCACCGGCCACCACCGGCCGCCGTAGTTGACCTGCACCTGGACCTGCTCGGGTCGGACACCCTCGAGCTGCAGCTCCAAGCCGGTGCGGAGCATCACGCAGCCGTCGGTGCGCTTGCGCACCTCGACCGCCACCGTGCCGGGCGACCCGCCCACGGTGAAGCTGCTCGCCGACCGCACCTCCACCCGGTCGCCGTCGGCCAGCGCCGGGGACGCCGCGACGGCCAGCAGGCCGCCCAGCATCGCGCCGACCGTGGCCAGCCGCCCCGCGTGCCGCCTCACCGACATCTCCACCTCACCGTGTTCACCCCGACGGAACCCGCCGGACAGGGTACTACCGCGCCGACCCGGCACCCGTGCATTGAGCGCACCGCATGTGTGCCGCGACACCCCGGGCCACCCCGTCCATCGTCGACGCAGGTCGGAGTGCCTGCACGATCAACTCCGGGCCCCGCAGCCGCGGCCGGCGCTACCCGACGTCCGGCCTGGCGGGCGCGGCCGCCAGCGCCCGCCGGCACAGCCGGTCGGCCGTGCGGGTGGTCTCGGGCAGCCGGTAGCGCGGGCACAATGCCAGCACCCGGTCCACGGCGTTGTCCAGGCTCATCCCGTGGCCGACGCTGACGAACACCGGCCTCACCCCGTCCCGGGTACGTAGCACCCGACCGACCTCCGCACCACCGTCCCGCAACGGGCTCCAGGCGCCCCGCTCCGGATCGGGCTCCGCCCACTCGCCGACCAGCGGCGTCTTCCCCACCCCGATCGTGGGCAGGCCGGTGACCACTCCGAGGTGGCAGGCCAGCCCGAACCGGCGCGGATGCGCCAACCCGTGCCCGTCGCAGACCAGCAGATCCGGCCGGACGGTCACCCGGTCCAGGGCCTCCAGCAACGCCGGCAACTCACGGAACGCGAACAGCCCCGGCACGTACCCGAAGGCCGGGCGGCCCACGCTCACCGCCTTGTCGACCACGGCCAGGGTGGCGGCGTCGAGCACCGTGACGGCCGCCGCGAGCCGGTCGCCGCTCTCCGCGTACGCGACGTCGAGGCCGGCCACCGTCGCCGGCGCGGTGGGACCTGGCCCGACCGGGTCCACCCGCGACCGCAACTCGTCCTGTACGCGCAGCGCCTCCGCCACGTCGGCCGGCGGCACGTACCGGACTCCCCCGGCCGTCACGACCGGTCGGACCCGCGGCCGACCCGACTGAAGGCGACCCCGAGGGCCAGCCCGAGGCCGACCCCCATCGCCACCCCGGCGGCCCCGCCGATGGTGAGCCAGCCGACCACCAGCCCGAGCAGGATCCCCGCCACCCAGACGGGGGCCCGCTGCCGCATCGGCGACTTCGTCATCACCTCACCGTAGCCACCCACGGCCGCCTCAGGTCGGCTCTCACGAACCCGCCGCGACGGCGGCGCGAGTCCCCGCGACCCAGGTCACCGGTCACTGCCCGATCCGGCCGTCGATCCGCTCGCGGAGCAGGTCGGCGTGGCCGTTGTGCCGGGCGTACTCCTCGATCATGTGAACGAGCAGCTCGCGCAGGGAGATCGTCAGGTCGCCGCGGTGGCCCTTGACACCCAGGTCGGCAGCCTCGGCGACGAACCGGTCGGCGTACGCGACCTCCTCCCGCCAGGTCGCCCACGCCTCCTCGACCACCGCCGGGTCCGCGACCGCACCGTCGAAGTCCCCGTCCGGGTCCGCCTCGGTGCGCCAGATCCGTCGGACGTCCTCGCCGGCCATGGTGCGGCGGAACCACCCCCGCTCCACCTCGGCGAGGTGGCGTACCAGCCCCAGCAGGGACATCGTCGACGGAGGTACGGACCGACGGGCCAGTTGCTCGGCGTCGACGTCCGCGCACTTGAGTTCCAGCGTGAGGCGCTGGTCCCGCAGGTAGTTGACCAGGATGCTCGACTCGTCGTCGAATCCGCCGTTGGAACGCGGGTCGTTGTCGGGATGGACGAACATGTCCGACCAGCCGAACTGGCGCTGGTCCTTCTCGGTGCTGGTATGCGCGTCAGCCATGCCCGGACCCTCGTCGGCCGCCCCGCCCTCCGCAACGCTTTTCTTGCTGGCGCCGTCAGGAGGCGGCGATGGTGGGGTCGGCGCCCGGGTCACCGGCCTGCCGCAACTGCTCCTCGAACATCACGAACGTCCGCCGTCGGATCCCCGTGATCAGCGCCACCTCTTCGACCGTGTAGGGACGCTGTTCGGCAATAGCAGCATCCTCGATCGCCCTGACCGTCTCGTAGAGAGCGAAGATCGGACCCTCACCCTTGACGTAGCGTCCCCGCTCTTCTTCGGTCCGCTGGACGAACCTCTCCGGCGAGCGCACAAAGATATCGCCGCCCATGGCGAAGAGAATCTCGTCCACGAGGTCATTGGCTGGCTGCCAACCACCGGTCTCTCGGTCGAGCCGCCACGCAGCGAGGCCGCCTTCTGGCGTCGGCACAAGCTTCACCGGCGTCTCGTAATAGTCGAAGTACCCGAACAGTTCCGAGTCCTGCACGTCGTCCGTCACTCCCGTCCTCCGTCCAGCGTCGATTGGAGGGCGGCCCAAAAGTACTCGCGCTGGCGCTGGATGATGCCCTTGCGGATTGCCGACTCCGTCTCCGACACGCTACGACCCTGCTCCGTGGCAACCGCCTCCAGGTCGCGCTTCACCTCGAACAGGGAGTGCTCCCACTCCGCAACCTCATCAAGAGCGATGAGTTCCAACCGGAATTCAGCGATGTGCCCTGATGATGTTCGCAGGATCATCTGCAGGTCCCGGTAGCCGCTTTTCTGAGGAGTGAGAAACCGGTCCTCGAACTGGACGATCCTGACTCGCGAATCATCTTGCAGCACCGCCAAGCTCGCATAAAGGTCATTGAGCCGCTGGTAGGAGACCCGCCCGGCTGCCAGATCCAGAAGGCGAGAAGCGTTCCCACCGTACTTGGCCACCTTGTCCTCGGCCCGCTTCCTGTCCTTGGGCGCTGGCCGTGGGCGGTACTCCGCGCCCCGCGATGCCTCGGCTAACCTGCGCCCCAGCTCGTCGACCTCGATCTGCGAGACGGCTGCCGCCTCGTACAGCTCGTCGAGGTACTGGCGCTGGTACGCCACGTCTCTCTGGCGCCGCTTCTCGAAGCCGGGTTGGAGCGCCCGAGAACGGTCGTTGTTGAAACCTGAGCTCACTACCACTTGCTCAGCTGTGAGCGGTGTGGGCAGGACGGGAGGCGTCGGCGCTGCCGCGACCGCAGCAGCGCCTCGCTCAGCGATGTCGTCCAGCACCTCGCCGAGAACGTCGATCGCCTTCTGGTGAGTGGCCAGATGATGCAGCGTCAACGGCCTCGCGGTCAGTGAGTTCGCCAGCTCAGGGGTCGCGAGGATCATCCTGACCAGCTCCGGACGCTGGGTGAGCTGGTGAACCAACGTCTCGGCCAGCAGCGGCTGCCGGCGAGGCGATGCCTCCCAAGTCTGGTCGAGCATCTGCTGGACCCGCGGGTCACCGAGCAGTCGCGCCACGTCGCCGGCCGCTGCCTGGTCCAACCCGGGCACCATCCGCCGCAACGCGGGCGGGTCGAGGTGCTGCGCCAGCTCTACCGGAGTTAGTCCGGCGACGAAGATCTCATCGAGGTTTCCACTGGCCCGGACCGCGTCCTTGACGAAGATGCCGGCGGCTATCCGCTCAGCGTGAGCGTCGAGGCGCGCCGTCCGGATGGCGCTGTCGGGATCGAGGTCCGGCGCGCTACCGGGGGCCGGCGGATCGACGGGCCGGTGGAGCGTCGTGTCCTCGCCGAGCAGGTAGACCTGGTTGAAATCCGGGGCGGGCTCGTCGCCGTCGTACGGGGCCGGCGGCCGGCGCGGTTCGGGTCGCTCGGGCAGCTCAGGAAGCACGTTGTAGATGCCCGGCGGCCGGCCGTCCACCGGCATAGGTCGGCCGTCCGGGCCGAGCACCAGCGCGTCGATCCCGACGACGTTCACCCTGCTCGACACCCCACTGTGCCCGTAGAGCGGGTGATCCAGGACGAGCCCGCGCTGCGGGTCGAGGTAGAGCACCGTCCCGTTCTGGTTCAGCGCCACCCAGGCGTGCGACCCGCCGCCTTCCCAGCTGGTGATGAGGAAGGCGTAGCTGCCGTGCCCACCTGCACGCAGTTGCCGGTGCAGGTCGCGGTAACCCTGCTCGACCCGCTGCCGTGCCTGGAGGTCGGTCGTCGGCTCGGGGCCCGGGCACAGATCCTGGAACCGGCCTCCGGTGATCTCCTCGACCCGCTCGGGCCCGCTGTCCTCGCCGCCGACCGGCTGGCGGACGTCCCCGACCAGATAGCCGTCGAAGGTACGCGGCGCGGAGACCCGGGGCCGGCCGTGTACCCAGGTCTCGTACAGCGACAGGGTGCAGTCGAGACAGTTGATGCTCCGGGTGACATCCGCCAGCGGACCGCCGTCGTTCGCCAGCCGGAACCAGTCGCCGTGGCGGGGATCGGCGGTACGCAGCACACTGCCGTCCGGGTTCCGCGGCATCTGCCGTTCCAGGTCGGTCTGGTGCAGCGCGAGCGGCGGGCGGAGGCCACCTCGTACGCCGTAGCGACGGGATCGGTCGATGGGCGGTGGGTGGCCGTCACCGGTCAGGGCCGAGTGATCGGACGTCTCCACGGCGCCGCGCGCCAGGTCGGCGACATCGTCGTTGATCCGACAAAAGTCCGCATTGTCCTCAACCGTCACTTCGGCCGGGACGAGGGATCCGGCAAGAACCTGCTGAGCCCTCTCGCGCAGCTCGTAGCTTTCGCTGCTCGCCCCGTGAGCCGCCGTTTGCCACTGCAGCGCGAGCAGCTCTTGGCCGTTTCGACGCAGTTGCCATGCCTGCTCGCGGTATTTGACCGCCGAGCGGCTGAAGCGGTCAGCTCTGACTCGAAGCCATTCCGCCTCTTGCTGACGCCGGTTTTCCTCGTACCACTCCCGCTGCGACTCCAGGTACTCCTGGTAGCGACGCCGGTCGAGGGCATCCTGTTCGGCCGCGTGTCGAGCCGTCAGTTCCTGTGGCGCGGATCGGCGAGGTGGCAGCGGGTCGACGGGACCCGGAAGGGGCGGAGACGGGTCGTGGGCGGGACGCGGTGCCGGGGCCAGCGACTCCAGCAACGGGAAGCGTGGGTTCGGCGTCGGTCGGTCGTCCGGGCCGGGGGCCGACGGCGGGGGCACCGGTTCGGTCGCGAATCGCACGTGGTGTTGCGGCAGTGGAGCGGTGAGCGGTCCGGACTTCGAGATCGAGGGGCGGTCGGCGGAGACCGGTGACGGGCTGTTCGGCTGCGTGACGGGCGCCGAGCCGCTCACTACCGCCGGAGTCGCGCTCGCATGAACCGGAGCCGGCTGGCTGGGCGCGGCGAGATCCGCCGTCGGGGCGGTGTGAACCAGGCCGGGTTTGGGGTCGACGGTGACCGGAGGCGTGCCCGCGACGGGTGACTCCACGGTCACCGAGGAGAGCGTGGGGCGGAACGCCGCCTCGGCGTGGGACCGATCAGCGTCAAGGTCTGCCACGGGATGGGCGGGCAACCGGCTGGCGTCGACCGCCGATCGATCCGGCTGGACAGGCGACGAGAGGTGGTCCAGAGACAGCGAGGTAGCGGCGGCGTCGTACGGGCCTGCGGCAATGGGGTGGACGACGGCAGCGTCCGGCGGTGCGGCGGAGCGCGGAAGGGCATCCCCGACCACCGGCCCAACCGTCTCGGGCGTCCGCTGGCTCGGGATGAGGCCTGCCGTGTCAATCGCATCGGCAGGTGAGGGAAGAGACAGATCCACCGGCGGCGAGGCGAGGCCGGCCAGCTTCCCGTCGAGCCGGTAGTGCATCGCGGCGTCGGCCTGCCCGGTGGCCGAGCCGCTGGCCCCGGAGACCGCTGCCCGGGCCAGGTCCTCGAGGGACAGCCTCTGCCCAACAGCCAGCCCGGCGGCCCCCTCGGCGAGGGTTTCGCCGGCCATCTCCCGCCCGAAGCGCTCCCCGATCTGCGTGACGGGCCCGTGCGCGTGCCGCCCCAGACCGGCGAGCGGCGCCACCGCGCCGCCGGCCATGCCACCGAGCCCCGACCCGCCGACTTCGGTCAGGTCCAGGCCATCGCGGCGACCGGTGGAGTTCTGGTACGCCTGGGTCGCGAGGCTGGTACCGGCCTCCTGCCCGGCTTCGACGAGAGCGCCGATGGCGGCCCTTCGGGCGAGTCCGCGCGCGCCGCTCTTGACGACCTCCTTCGCGGCCCGTTCGCCGGCCTCCTTGAGGCCCTCCTTGATCGCCTTGCGGGCCAGCTGCGCGACGAGGCGCTTGAAGATCTGCTGCACGACCATCCGGCTGGCGGTGACGGCCGCGCCGGCGGCCGGCGAGGCGGCACCGAGGGTGAGCACGGTCGCCACCGCCAACGAGAGCAGCTCGACGACCAGGATGCCCAGCTCGATCCAGGCCTCCAGCTTGGCGCCCTCGATGTCGCAGCCGCAGGACTCGACCACCTTGCCGAGCTCGCCGGTGATCGCGAGCACGGCGTGCAGCGGAGCGTCCTCGCCCTCCGCGACCTTGCGCCAGGCGATGTCGAAGACCTCGGCCACCAGGCCGACGCCGCCATACCCGCTGCGGACCTCGCCCGCGGCGGCCGTCGTGTCGTCCCGAGGCACGGTGAGGATGTCGGCGACGCCGTACCACTGGTCGGCGAGGTCCCAGACGGCGCGTTCGTTTCCCTCGGGCCACTCCACCCCGACGACCCAGTCCATGGCCTCGTAGATCCAACCGGGAACGTCCCAGGGGCAGTAGTCGAGCGGATGCGGGATCGGGCTGGGCAGCATGCTCACGCGCGGATCCTCCGGAGGTCAGCGCCAGTGCCGGGGCGGGGAATGGTGCTGGTGCGGGATCTCGCCGAGCTGGCGGGCGTTGCTCTCGTCGGTCTCGATGGTGGCCACCACGGACCGGACCACGTCGGCGCCCAGCCCGTGGATGGAGCGGCCCAGGTTCTCCCAGGCCCGCAGCAGCGTCTCCTCGAAGCCGCGGTACTGCTTCTCGAACGCGGCGCCGATTTCGTCGCGGCCCCACGGCCGTCGGGCGCTCGCCTGCGCGACCTCACCGCCGACCTCGCTCCGGGCCGCGCTGATCGCCTCCCCCGCCATGGCCAGGTCGGCACCGCCCCGGCTGGCCCGGTCAGGGTCCAGCCAGATCTGCCCTTCGGCCACCGCCGTCACTCTCCACGGGACAGGACGGCGTCCGCGCGGCCGAGCAGTGCACCGAAGTCGTTGGTGCGCAGGAACTCCACCGACGGCGAGCCGGGCGGCAGGTATCCGGCGACCAGCTCCCGGGTTGCGTCGACCGCGGCGGCGGACGCCCGCAGCACCGTGGTGGTGATCTTCCGACTCAGTGCCCGGGCATTCCGGTCGTGGAAGACGGAGGGATCGAGGTCCACGCTGATCAGCTCGCCTCGGGCCCCGACGACCGCGGTCACCTGGCCGTCGTCGGAGCGCTCGGTGACCCGCAGCTCCGCGAGCTTCACCTGAAGTTCGTCCAGTCCGGACCGAAGTCGCTGGTACTGGCCGTACACCTCGTCGAACCGCGCACGCAGCGCGCGATTGGCGTCCCGGTCCGCGCTCTCCGCCACCGCCACCCCTCTCCGTCACCCTCGGTAGGGGAGACCATACCGGGCGCCATGGAATCCGTGGGGTCCGGTAGTTTCGGGCTGTGATCGAGCGACAGCAGGCCGAACAACTCGCCGCCGTCTGGGCCCGGCGGGACTCCGAGCGGCTGGGATTCCCGTGCACCCCGGTGGTCGAGGAGTTCGACCTCGGCTACCTGATCACCTCGCACGTCTCCCGCGACGCCCGCGCCCTGCCCGGCGAGCTGCCCACCACCGTCGTCGACAAGGAGACCGGCGAGGTCTCGACCTGGCCGCGCCTGCCCTTTCCCGCGGTGGCGCAGTTGTTCCGTCAGCGCCGACCGCCCGCGCCGCATGCGCCCCGCACGGTCGATCCGGCGGCCCAGTTGCTTCGCGACCTGACCCGGCTCCCCACCCCGGGCGCTGCGGCGCATCTCACACTCGACGGCCACGTCCACGTGGCCCTCGGCGCGAAGGGCGACGTCGAGCTCCACCACCACCCGCTGGTCCGGGCCTATCTCGACGAGCTGCCCGCTGGTCATCTGGTCCGGGGCGGCGAGCGGCACGCCGAGATGGTGGTCGTCTCCGACGTGCTGCACGAACACGACCATCGCCGCGCGGCCGGCGGTCTCCCCCCGATGACCATCGACCAGGCGAGGATGCTCCTCGGCAGGAGTCGACTGGAGTTCTTCCGCATCCGGGAATCGGGCGACCCCGCCGGGGGACGAGCGAAGGTTCCTTGCGACTCATGTATCGCCTTCCTGGTGCAGTTCCAGGCACTTCCGTGGGCTGATCTGGCCTACGCACAAGAGTGGCGGCCGCAGCCCCAGGTCGACCCTGAGCCCGGGCGGTTTCCAACCGCAGTCACCAATGCATTGGTGGAGGCCGGCTGGCGCCCGCACTTCGGGGACGAAGTGTTGGCCGAAGCAGCCGTCCGGGACGTGACCACGGTCAGCGGACGACGAAGCGCTCACGCAGTCTTTCCCGCCGTCATGCCCACGCTCACCGCGTTCCCCGGATTCGAGAGCCGTCGGCAGGGCCCGGGGGAGCAGGTGTGGATTTCCCGCGTAGATATCCGCCCCTGGGACCTGGCCCACAGCGCCGACACGCTCGCCGACTTCGGGGCGGTCCTCGGCGTACGGCTGTTTCCACTCGGGACCGAACGCGGTGACAGCATCATCGCGGTCGACGAGCACGGGCGAATCTTCGCGCTGGACCAGGCCGGCGAGTGGTTCCTGGGTGCGGACGTCGATGCCGCCCTGACCACCCTCCTGCTCGGCCGGGCACCCGCCCGGGTACGCGACGACGGCACCTGGTGAGCGCCGTCAGGAGCCGAGCTGCCGCGCCGCGTCCTGGTAGAACGACACCGCCTGGGCCAGTGGCACGGCCTTCCGGGACACCACGGAGAGGTCCTGGCCCTCCTTGGTGAACGGGGGCGGAAACACGCTGAACCCCTGGTCGAGCGCGAGGGTGGCGACCTCCGCCTCCCAGCCGGGCCAGCGCAGGTTTTCGTAAAAACGGGTCAGCGAACCGCTGAGAACGGCGTAGAGCCAGTCGGCGTATCCCTGTTCCAGGTCGAGCCAGTCCAGATCGTCCGGCCCGAAGTAGTGCACGGTGGGCCGCGCCCCAGGTTCGTGGTGGGCCCAGACGAACTGGCCGCCCATCACGTCGTAGCCGATGACGACCAGGCCGGCCGGGTCGGACTCGGTGGCGACGTCCGGTAGGCCGTCGTGCCCGCTGCCGAGCACCCGCAGCCAGCCGTGATCGACCAGCAGCCCCCCGGTGCCGGCGACCACCGCGCCGAGCCAGGACCGGGTGGTGATCTCCAGGGCGGCCAGGCAGCCGGACGCGCGCGCCGGGTCGGCCGGCAGCACCTCGACCGGGTACGGCGCGACCGCCACCGCCGCGGCCACCTCGCTCCACGCCGACTGATCCATCGGCCCAGCCTGCCAGGCGCGGCGAGAGGCTACAGCGCCACCCCGGTCAGCACCATGACGCGCGGCTCGGTGTAGTCCTCCATCGCGCTGCGCAGCCCCTCCCGCCCGACGCCGGAGCCCTTCATCCCGCCGTACGGCATCTGGTCGGCCCGGAACGACGGCACGTCTCCCACGATCACCCCGCCGACCTCCAAGGTCCGGGACGCGAGGAAGGCCGTTTGCAGGCTGTGCGTGAAGACTCCCGCCTGCAAGCCGTACGCGGAGTCGTTGACGGCGGCGAACGCGGCCCGATCGTCGGCGACCGGGGCGACCACCAGCACCGGCCCGAAGACCTCCTCCGCGCAGACCTTGGCGTCCTTCGGCACTCCGGAGAGCACGGTCGGCGGGTAGGTGGCGCCGTCCCGCCGTCCGCCCACCTCGATGGTGGCCCCGGCGACGACCGCCTCGTCGACCCACTCCTCGACGCGCCGCGCCGCATCCTCGGAGACCAGCGGCCCGACGTCGGTCAGCTCCGAGGCGGGGTCCCCGGTCCGCAGTTCCTCCACCGCGGTGACGAGCCGGGGCAGGAAGCCGTCGTAGAGCCATTCGTGCACGTAGACCCGCTGGACCGCGATGCACGACTGCCCGGCCTGGTAGTTGGCGAAGGTGGCGATCCGGTGCGCGGCGAAGGTCAGGTCCCCGTCGGACGACCAGTCCTCGCAGATCACCGCAGCCGCGTTGCCGCCCAGCTCCAGGGTGACGTGCTTCTCGGGGGCAGCCCGGCGGATGGCCGCGCCGACCGGCCCGGAGCCGGTGAACGACACCACCGGCAGCCGGGGGTCGGCGACCAGTTCGGCGGCCCGCTCGTTGGGCAGCGGCAGCACCGAGAACATTCCCTCGGGCAGCTCGGTCTCGGCGAGGATCTCGCCGAGCAGCAGCGCCGACAGTGGGGTGGCCGGGGCCGGCTTGACGACGATGGGCGCGCCGACGGCGATGGCCGGGGCGACCTTGTGCGCGACCAGGTTGAGCGGGAAGTTGAACGGCGCGATACCCAGCACGGGGCCGCGCGGCACCCGCCGGACCAGCGCGATCCGCCCGGTGGCCGCCGGGTCGGTGTCCAGGCGTTGCAGCTCGCCGGAGAAGCGTCGGGCCTCCTCGGCCGCCCACCGGAAGGTGGAGACCGCCCGGCCCACCTCGGCCTTCGCCCATTTGACCGGCTTTCCGTTCTCGGCGGTGATCAGCGCCGCGACTTCGTCGGCCCGTTCGGCGAGCCGGCGGGAGACGTGGTCCAGGGTGGCCGCGCGGACGTGCGCGGGCAGGGCCGCGGCCGCCGCGGCCACCCCGGCGGCTGCCGCGACGGCGGCTTCGACCTGGTCGGGCGTGGCGAGGGTGGTACGCCCGACCGTCTGGCCGTTGTACGGGTGGGTGACGATCAGCTCGCCCTCGCCGTGGGCGGGGCGGCCGGCGACATAGAAGGCTCTCGGCTCCACGCTTCGGCAGCCTAGACCACCCAGGCTCGCGCGGAAACAGTTGCTCAAGCCCTTGTCTGCCGCGAATTCAGTAGCCAAGATGGCAGTCAGATTGCGATAACCTCCGCTGACCTTCCCCCCGGCCACCCTTCGGAGACTTCTGATGAGCGATCAGCAGCAGCTGCGCAACTTCGTCAACGGCGAGTACGTCGACCCCGTGGACGGCGGCTACGCCGACCTGATCGACCCGTGCACCGGCGAGGTCTTCGCCCAGGCGCCGGTCTCCGGGGCGGCGGACGTGGACGCGGCGATGAGGGCCGCCGCCGCCTCGTTCGAGACCTGGCGGGACACCACCCCCGCCGAGCGGCAGAAGGCTCTGCTCAAGCTCGCCGACGCGGTGGAGGCCCGGGCGGCCGATCTGGTCGACGCCGAGGTACGCAACACCGGCAAGCCGCGCCAGCTCACCGCCGACGAGGAGCTGCCGCCGGCCGTCGACGAGTTCCGCTTCTTCGCCGGCGCCGCGCGTCTCCTCGAGGGCCGCTCGGCCGGCGAGTACATGGCTGGCCACACCTCGTACGTGCGGCGCGAGCCGATCGGCGTCTGCGCCCAGGTGACGCCCTGGAACTACCCGCTGATGATGGCGGTCTGGAAGATCGCCCCGGCACTGGCCGCCGGCAACACGGTGGTGCTGAAGCCCTCCGACACCACCCCGGTGTCGACGCTGCTGCTGGCCGAGATCGCGTCCGAGTTCTTCCCGCCGGGCGTGTTCAACGTGGTCTGCGGCAACCGGGACACCGGTCGGGCCCTGGTCTCCCACCCGACCCCGCAGCTGGTGTCGATCACGGGCTCGACCCGCGCGGGCATGGAGGTCGCCGCCGCCGCCGCGCCGGACCTCAAGCGGACCCACCTGGAGCTGGGCGGCAAGGCACCGGTGGTGCTCTTCGACGACGCGGACGTGGCGGCGGCGGCCGAGGCGATCGCGGTCGGCGGCTACTTCAATGCCGGCCAGGACTGCACGGCCGCCACCCGGGTGCTCGCCGGCCCCGGCATCTACGACGACTTCGTCGCCGCCCTCAGCGAGCAGGCCCGGAACACGAAGACCGGTGCGCCGGACGACGAGGACGTGCTCTACGGCCCGCTGAACAACGCCAACCAGCTCGCCCGGGTGCGGGGCTTCCTGGACCGGCTGCCGGGCCACGCGAAGGTCGAGACCGGCGGCTCGCAGGTGGGCGAGCGCGGCTACTTCTACGCCCCGACCGTGGTCTCCGGGGTGCAGCAGGCCGACGAGATCATCCAGGACGAGGTGTTCGGGCCCGTCATCACCGTGCAGCGCTTCTCCGACGAGGACGAGGCGGTGCGCTGGGCCAACGGCGTGGAGTACGGCCTGTCCGCCTCGGTCTGGACGAAGGACCACGGCCGGGCGATGCGGATGACGCGCCGGCTCGACTTCGGCTGCGTCTGGGTGAACACCCACATCCCGTTCATCTCCGAGATGCCGCACGGCGGCTTCAAGCACTCCGGGCACGGCAAGGACCTCTCGGTCTACAGCCTGGAGGACTACACCCGGATCAAGCACGTCATGCACAACATCGAGGGCTGAGCCGTGGCGTCGAGCGAGGAACTGCACAAGCGGCGCGGGGCGGCGGTCGCCCGGGGCGTCGGCAGCACGATCACCTCCTACGTGGACCGCGCGGGCGGGGGCACGATCACCGACGTTGACGGGCGGGAGTGGATCGACTTCGCCGCCGGCATCGCGGTCGCCAACGTCGGCAACTCCGCCCCACGGGTGGTGGAGGCGGTGCGGGCGCAGGTCGAACGGTTCACCCACACCTGCTTCATGGTCGCTCCGTACGAGTCGTACGTGGCGGTCTGCGAGCAGCTGAACGCGCTGACGCCGGGGAGCTTCGAGAAGCGCTCGGCGTTGTTCAACTCGGGCGCCGAGGCGGTGGAGAACGCCGTGAAGATCGCCCGGCACGCCACCGGGCGGCCGGCGGTGGTGGTCTTCGACCACGCGTACCACGGCCGGACCAACCTGACGATGGCGCTGACCGCGAAGAACATGCCGTACAAGCACCGGTTCGGGCCGTTCGCCGGGGAGATCTACCGGGTACCGATGTCGTACCCGCTGCGCGACGGCGGGCTGGACGGCGCGACCGCGGCGGCGCGGGCGATCGAGATGGTGGAGAAGCAGGTCGGCGCGGAGAACGTGGCCGCGCTGCTGATCGAGCCGATCCAGGGCGAGGGCGGTTTCGTCGTACCGGCGGACGGCTTCCTGCCGGCGCTGCGCGAGTGGGCGACGTCCACCGGGGTGGTCTTCATCGCCGACGAGATCCAGACCGGGTTCTGCCGCACCGGCGACTGGTTCGCCTGCCAGCACGAGGGCGTCGAACCGGATCTGATCACCCTGGCCAAGGGCATCGCCGGCGGCCTGCCCCTCGCGGCGGTGACCGGCCGGGCGGAGCTGATGGACGCGGTGCACGTCGGCGGGCTCGGCGGCACGTACGGCGG
Source organism: Micromonospora sp. NPDC005806 (assembly GCF_042871425.1). Taxonomy (NCBI): domain Bacteria; kingdom Bacillati; phylum Actinomycetota; class Actinomycetes; order Micromonosporales; family Micromonosporaceae; genus Micromonospora; species Micromonospora sp. NPDC005806. The sequence goes on from NZ_JBIAIL010000002.1 coordinate 60,297, forward strand.
CAACCCGATCGCCTGCGCGGCCGCCCTGGCGGCCATCGAGACCATGCACGAGCTGGAGCTGGCCGGCGCGGCCCGGCGGATCGGGCGGGTGATGGGCGACCGGCTGCGGGCGATCGCCGCCCGCGACCCGCGCGTCGCCGAGGTCCGCGGTCGAGGCGCGATGCTCGCCGTGGAGATGGTGCGCCCGGGCACCCTGACCCCGGATCCGGCCGCCACGGCGGCGGTCTCGGCGGCCTGCCACGCCGCCGGCCTGCTCACCCTCACCTGCGGCACGTACGGCAACGTGCTGCGTTTCCTGCCCCCGCTCGTCATCTCCGACGACGAGCTGGCCCGCGGCCTGGACATCCTGGAGGCCGCCTTCGGCTGACCACCGGTCAGCCCCGATCGTGGGACACCGCGGGCGTCGATCCCCCCAGGCGCCGTCCGCGGTGTCCCACCTCCACCGCGACCCCGCGTCGGCCTACAGGCAGAGCCAGCAGTACGCGTCGACGCCGTCGGCCAGCGCTTGGCGAGCCACGCGGCGCAGCTCGACGACGATCTCGGCGAGGATCTCCGGGTCGATGTCCCCCACCCACTCCTCGGCGGTGGCCCACCTGGCGGCGACCGGCTCGACGCGGTCGTCCGGCAGCACGGCCAGCTCGGCCACGAAGGCCGACTCGAGCCGGAGCAGGAACGGCCCCTCGTCGTCGTTGCCGTCGACCCGCTCGGCGTCGGCGGAGAGATCTCCGGCCGACTCATCGGGTCCGCCGTGCCGGACCGCCTCCCACAGCGCCCCGCCCAACACGGTCGGCTCGACGTTCTTGCACCGCAGCGGGGCCAGCTCGTCACCCGGCCCGGTCTGAACGGCGGCCTGCGCCCGCTCGGGGATAGCCGCGAAGTATTCAGTCAGGATGCCCACGCCCGGGACGCTACGTCCCACCTCCGACACATTCCATCGCCGACGGGACACCATGGAGGCATCTTCTGTCCTATAGTCCTACTGTCGTAGGACAATAGGAGGGAAGTTCCCGCGTGATCGAGTTCGTACTGGACGCCCGGTCCAAGGTGAACACCTACGTGCAGTTGATCCAGCAGGTGAAACAGGCGCTGCGGGTGGGGCTGCTGGCGCCCGGCGACCAGTTGCCCAAGGTCCGCGACGTGGCGCAGTCGCTGGCGATCAACCCGAACACGGTGCTGAAGGCGTACCGCGAGCTGGAGATCGAGGGCCTGGTGGAGGGACGGCCCGGGGTGGGCACGTTCGTCCGCCGTACCCTCGGCAGCCCTCCGCTGGCCGACCAGGCCGAGCTGCGCGCGGAGCTAGTCGCCTGGCTGCGCCGCGCCCTGGCCGCCAACCTCACCCCCGAGGACGTCAAAGCCCTGGTCGACACCACCCTGCGGGCCACGCTCGCCGCCGACGCGGCCGGCGCGCGGCCCGCCGCAGCCCGATGAGAGGACACCCGATGGAGATCGCGCTCGAGGCCGACCAGCTCGGCAAGCGGTACGGGCGACGCTGGGCGTTGCAGGACTGCGCGCTGCGCCTGCCCGTCGGGCGGATCGCCGGCCTCGTCGGCCCCAACGGCGCCGGCAAGAGCACCCTGCTGCACCTCGCCGTCGGCCTGCTCCGTCCGGACGCAGGCGAGGTGCGCATCTTCGGCCGCTCGCCGTACGACAACCCGGCGGTGCTGCCCGAGATCGGCTTCGTCGCCCAGGACACTCCGCTCTACCGCGACTTCACCGCGGCCGAGCTGGTCGAGTTGGGCGGCCGGATGAACCGGCGCTGGGACGCCGCGTTGGCCCGCGAGCGGCTCGCCCAGCTCGGCATCCCGCCGAAGCTGCCGGTCGGCAAGCTCTCCGGCGGGCAGCGCGCCCAGGTGGCGCTGGCCCTCGCCCTGGCCAAGCGGCCACGGTTGCTGCTGCTGGACGAGCCGGTCGCCAGCCTCGACCCGCTGGCCCGCCGCGAGTTCCTGCAGTCGTTGATGGGCAGCGTCGCGGAGTCCGGGACGACCGTCCTGCTCTCCTCGCACCTGCTGGCCGACCTGGAACGGACCTGCGACCACCTGGTGGTCCTGCACTCCTCCCGGGTGCGGCTCGAAGGCGCCGTCGACGACCTGGTCGCCACCCACCGGCAGCTGGTCGGCCCCCGGCACGCCGGCGAGCCGATCACCGGGGTGCAGGCCGTGCTCCGGGCCAGCCAGACCGACCGCCAATCCACCCTGCTGGCCCGCGTCGACGGGGTCGTCGACCCGGAGTGGACGGTGCACGACGTGACCCTGGAGGACGTCATCCTGGCCTACCTTGGCGACGGCGAGACCACGGCCAGCCGCAACGAATGGGAGGTGCCCGCATGATCTGGCTGGCCTGGCGGCAACACCGCAAGCAACTGCTGTACACGCTCATCGGGTTCGCGGCACTGGCCGCGCTGATGATCCCGATCGGCCTGTCGATGCGACACACGTTCGCCGACCTCGGACTGCCCGATTGCGTCCGCGAGCTGGCCCGCAGCGACGTGGCCCCGGCGACCGCGGAGCGCTGCGAGGGGGCGTTCCACCAGTTCACCAACCGGTACGGCAGCCTGAACCTGGTGGCGGTCCTGCTGCTGATCCTGCCGATGCTGGTCGGCCTGTTCTGGGGCGCCCCGTTGATCGCCCGGGAGGTGGAGCAGGGGACGCACCGGTTCGCCTGGACCCAGGGCGTCGGCCGCCGGCACTGGGCGCTGGTGAAGTTCGGTCTGGTGGTCGCGGTGGCGGCGGTCGCCGCCATCTGCTACGGGCTGGGCATGTCGTGGTGGGTCGACCCGCTGACCGAGACCGCGCGCCAGGGCCGGCTCGGCTTCATCGTCTTCGACCTGCAGGGCGTCGCCCCGATCGGCTACACCCTCTTCGCCGTGGCGCTCGGCATCTTCGCCGGCACCGTCTGGCGGCGGATGCTGCCCGCCATGACCGTCACCCTCGCCGGATTCGTCGGTGTCCGGGCGGCCGTGGAGCTCCTGGTCAGGCCGCACTACCAGCCGGCCCGCACCCTCACGTTCCCCGTGGCGGGGGACGGCAGGTTGTCGCTGAGCCGCGGCGACTGGATCCTCTCCAGCGGCGTCCGCAACCCCGACGGAAAAATGGTGGCACCCGACACCCAGATCGGCTGCCCGCCGGGCGCCCGGGGGCCGGGCGGCGGCGCCTGCGGGGCCGAACTCGGTATCCAGCCCGGCGCCTACAACTGGCAGCTCTACCAGCCGGCCGACCGGTTCTGGCTGTTCCAGGGCATCGAGACCGGCATCTTCATCGCCCTCGCCGCCGTCCTGCTCTACCTCGCCGTCCGCCGGATCCGCCGCATCGCCTGAGCACCCCCCGCGGTACGCCATGGAGGTCATCCGACCCTGGAGACCTCCATGGCGTTCCACCCGGCGACGTCAGCGGAGCAGCTCCACCAGGTTGCGGCGGACCAGGTTCTTGCCGGGCTCCCGGATCTGGTCCATCGCGGCGGCGTTGAGCAGCACGCAACTGCCCGACGGGCCGGTCACCGTCACGCTCACCGCCTTGCCGTTGTCGAGGTTGGTCACCCGCAACCGGGTGCCGACCGGGAACCGCCCGCTGGTGGCGGCCGGCGCGCCGCCCTCGGCGGAGAAGGTGATCGCCCCGGAGCAGGCGCTGCCGCCGGCCGGCACGTCCACCCCGCCGGCCGGCGCACCCGCACCGGGCTGGGCGTTGCCCGGGCGGACGTCCCCGCCGGCCTGGGGGCCGCCCGGGCGGGCCGCGCCGTCGAGCCGCTCGACGAGGTTGCGCCGGATCACGTTCTTGCCCGGTTCCCGGACCAGGTCCATCGCGGCGGCGTTGAGCAGCACGCAACTGCCGGACGGGCCGGTCACCGTCACCGTCGCCGCCTTTCCGTTGTCCAGGTTGGTCACCCGCAACCGGGTGCCCACCGGGAACCGGTTGCTGGTCGCCGCCGGGGCCCCGGCCTCCGCCGAGAAGGTCACCGAGCCCGAACAGACCGACTGGCGCGCCGGTGCGGTGTCGGCGAACCCGAAGCCGGTCCCCGCTGCCACTCCCGCCGTCGCGAGTACCGCCACGGTCGCCGCCAGCACATGCTTGCGCCGCATCTTCAACGCTCTCTCCCGTCCTCGGTGTGGTGCCACGCCGCCTGGTACGGACGGGAGCGCCGCAGCGTTCAGCCGTGGCGGAAAGTAACAACGGACCGTAGCTGGTGTGTCGCGTTCCGGTCAGCTGCGCCCAGTACCGGTCGCCGTAGGACCAGTGCCACCACTCGGACCGGTCCGGGTAGTGAGCGTGCATCCACCCGGACCGGGTCGACGCTCAGCCGCGCCGGATGCCCAGGGTGCTCTGGGCCGGCAGCATCCCCGAGGCCACCACCGCCTGGGTAACCGGGGCGACGAGCTGAGCGAACCGGCCGACCGCGGGGCCGAGCGCCCGCCACGGCGCGGCGGCCAGTTCGTCCGTACGCCGCTCCACCTCGTCACGGAGCCGCCGGCCGGCGTCGGTGGCGGCGCCGTCGGCGTCGACCAGGCCGCGCGCGGCGAGCCGGTCGCGGGCGGCAGCCCACTCCTCCGGGGTCCAGCGCCGGCTGGCGAACACCTCGACCGGGGCGGCGCCGACGGCGGCGAAGGAGACCAGCGCCTCGGTCGGGTCGAGCCCGGCGGCCAGCAGTGCCGCCACGTGCCCGTCACCGCGGTGCTCGCGCAGGATCGTGGCTGCCTGCCAGAGGGCGAGGTGCGGCGCGTCCGGCCAGGGGAGGTCGGCGTTGGCGGCGGCGAGCGGACGGCCAGCCAGGTCGGCGGCCTGCACGGCGCGCCGGGCCAGCACGGCGGCCTCGGCCAGCTCGGGCGAGTCGACCCGGTCGCCGAGCAGGGCACGCAGCACGCGGTCCACGCCGGACAGTCGGGCGTCGAGCACTTTCGCCGGCTCGGCGGTCGACCAGACGGCCGGCACGTACTCGGCGACCATCCGCGGGCTGAAGCTGTAGTAGGTGGCGGTGACCAGCGCGAGGCCGGCAGCGCCGAGCGGGGCGGACCGCAGGGCGAAGTAGCCCGGCCACCGCTCGTCGGTCGGCAGGCCGAGCGCGGCGGCCTCCTCGGTCAGCTCGGGCGCGTAGTAGACCAGTGCGTGCACGGGCTCGATCAGCTGCCACATCTTCCGGACCATCGCCAGTTCCATGTCGACCTCCCCGACCTCATCTTGTCGTTGTCAAGTTTGCGGCCCGTCATCGGAACTTGTCAACGACAAGATGAGGAGGCGTTTGGCGATCCCGGGTGAGCTGGGTCACCATGGGCGCGAGGAGGTCGCCGATGGCTGACCCGTGGCTCGCCCTGGAATTCGGCGCCGATCCGGCGGAGCGGATCGCGCAGGTCGGCGCCGCCCACGAAGCTTTCCTCACCGGCGGTACCGCGCCGGACCGCGTCCGCGAGGTGGTCCGGCGGTCGTGGGAGCGGTCCGCGCTGCTCGACCCCGAGGCCACCGCCCCGGTCGACCTCACCGACGACGCCCTGGAGAGCTACCGGGCCGCGCACCCCCTCGCCCGGGTGCTGCCGCTCTTCCGCGACCTGCTCGGCGGGATCGCCTTGGACGGCGCGCACCTGATGGCGGTCTGCGACGCGTACGGGCGGCTGCTCTGGGTGGAGGGCCATCCCGGGGTGCTCCGGCACGCCGAGCGGATGAACTTCGTGCCCGGCGCCCGCTGGGACGAGACACACGCGGGCACCAACGCCCCCGGCACCGCCCTCGCCGTCGACCACAGTGTCCAGATCTTCGCCACCGAGCACTTCGTCCGGCCGGTGCAGCGCTGGACCTGCGCCGCCGCCCCGATCCACGACCCGAGCACCGGCCGGCTGCTCGGGGCCGTCGACATCACCGGCGGCGACCACCTGGCCAACCCGCAGAGCCTCGCCCTGGTCCGGGCCACCGCCCGGGCCGCCGAGGCGTTCCTGGCCGGTGCCGTGCCTGCCGAGCCCGACGTGCTGCACGTCGCCGCGCTCGGCCGCGACGAGGCGGAACTGCGGATCGCCGGCCGACGGATCCGGCTCGGCCGCCGGCACAGCGAGCTGCTGGTGCTCCTGATCGACCACCCCGAGGGGCGGACCGGCGAGCAACTCGGGCTGGACCTCTACGGCGACGAGCGGCTGCATCCGGTGACCCTGCGCGCCGAACTGTCCCGGCTGCGCCGGGCGCTCGGCGAGGAGCTGCTCGACTCCCGCCCGTACCGGCTGCGGCCGACCGTGCGCGCGGACTTCCGTACCGTCAGTGAGCTGCTGGAACGCGGCGACCCGGCAGGGGCGCTCCAGGCGTACCCGGGGCCGCTGCTGCCCGGGTCGGACGCGCCGGGAGTGGCGCGACTGCGCCGGCTGGTCGACGGCCAACTCCGCGCGGCCGTGCTGGCCACCGCGGACCCGGCGCTCCTCGCGGCCTGGACCGCGACGCCCGTCGGCGCCGACGACCTCACCGCCTGGCAGGCCCTGGCGCGGGCGTTGCCGCCGGGCGCACCCCGCCGGCCACTCGCCGTCGCCCGGGCCCGCCAGCTCGCCGAGGAGTACGACCTACCACATGCAACGTCCCTGCAACGTCGGTGAAACTAAGGTCCCCCGCCATCCAGCCCTGACGGACGGCGGAGGTACCCATGACGCGCTACGACGCCCCCACCCACTGGCAGTCCCGCTACGACCACTTCATCGGCGGCGAGTACGTGAAGCCGCACGGCGGCCGATACTTCGAGAACCCCACCCCGGTCACCGGGCAGACCTTCTGCGAGGTTGCCCGGGGCACCGCCGAGGACGTCGAGAAGGCCCTCGACGCGGCGCACGGCGCCGCCGACGCGTGGGGCCGCACCTCGGTCGCCGAGCGGGCGCTCATCCTCAACCAGATCGCCGACCGGATGCAGGAGAACCTCGAGTCCCTGGCCATCGCCGAGACCTGGGAGAACGGCAAGCCCGTACGCGAGACCCTGGCCGCCGACATCCCCCTGGCCATCGACCACTTCCGCTACTTCGCCGGGGCGGTCCGGGCCCAGGAGGGCTCGCTCGGCGAGATCGACGACGACACCGTGGCGTACCACTTCCACGAGCCGCTCGGCGTGGTCGGGCAGATCATCCCGTGGAACTTCCCGCTGCTCATGGCGACCTGGAAGCTCGCCCCGGCGCTCGCCGCCGGCAATGCGGTGGTGCTCAAGCCCGCCGAGCAGACCCCGGCATCCATCCACTACCTGCTCTCGCTCATCGCCGACCTGCTCCCGCCGGGCGTGGTGAACGTGGTCAACGGCTTCGGCGTCGAGGCGGGCAAGCCCCTCGCGTCCTCATCCCGGGTGGCGAAGGTGGCGTTCACCGGCGAGACCACCACCGGGCGGCTGATCATGCAGTACGCCAGCGAGAACATCAAACCCGTCACGCTGGAGCTGGGCGGCAAGAGCCCGAACATCTTCTTCGACGACGTCAGCGCCGCCCGCGACGACTTCTTCGACAAGGCCCTCGAAGGCTTCACCATGTTCGCCCTCAACCAGGGCGAGGTGTGCACCTGCCCGTCCCGGGCGCTCATCCAGCAGGGCCACTACTCCGACTTCCTCGCCGCCGCCGTCGAGCGGACCGGTCAGGTACGCCAGGGCCATCCGCTCGACACCGAGACGATGATCGGGGCCCAGGCGTCGAACGATCAGCTCGAGAAGATCCTGTCCTACCTGGACATCGGCCGGCAGGAGGGCGCGAAGGTGCTCACCGGCGGCGAGCGGGCCGACCTCGGCGGCGAACTGTCCGGCGGGTACTACGTGCAGCCGACCGTCTTCGAGGGCGACAACTCGATGCGGATCTTCCAGGAGGAGATCTTCGGCCCGGTGGTCTCGGTGGCCTCCTTCGCCGACCTGGACGACGCCGTCAAGATCGCCAACGACACCCTGTACGGCCTGGGCGCGGGCGTCTGGACCCGGGACATCAACACCGCGTACCGGGCCGGGCGGTCCATCCAGGCCGGCCGGGTCTGGACCAACTGCTACCACGCGTACCCGGCGCACGCCGCGTTCGGCGGGTACAAGCAGTCCGGCATCGGCCGGGAGAACCACAAGATGATGCTGGAGCACTACCAGCAGACCAAGAACCTGCTGGTCAGCTACTCCCCGAAGAAGCTGGGCTTTTTCTGATGGGTGACCCGGTCACCCTCACCCCCGCGGCGGCCGGGCTGATCCGGTCGCTGCGGGCGGCACACGGCCCGATCATGTTCCACCAGTCCGGCGGCTGCTGCGACGGCAGCGCCCCGATGTGCTACCCGGCCGGCGAGTTCCGCACCGGCGGGTCGGACATCCTGCTGGCGTCGCTCGACGTCGACGGCGTCCCCGAGCCCGTCGAGTTCTGGATGTCCACCGCTCAGTGGGAGCTGTGGAAGCACACCAGGCTCACGGTTGACGTGGTGCCGGGTCGAGGTAGCGGCTTCTCCCTGGAAGCCCCCGAGGGCGTCCGCTTCCTCATCCGCTCCCGACTCGCCTGACCAGCCAGGGCCGCCCGACCGCCGGGCGGCCCCGGCTGCCGGCGGTTACCGGTCGAGGACGGCCACCGCCTCGCGCAGGTCGCGCCGGAGCCGCTCGTCCTCCCAGGCGGTGTCCACGTAGACCCCGCCGGTGATCACCCGCGCGTCCCGCTCGGCCAAGTCCCGCAGCGCCGGCAGCACACTCCGAGCTTCCATCTCCACCAGCAGCGGGAGCACGTCGCGCGTCCGTCCCTCCTCGATGAGGCGCACCAGGAGCGGCGCAAGGTCGTCCGGGGACCCGCCGATCCGCCAGAGCGCCCGTACCGGCGCCACCGGGCCCACCCGCTCGCCGAGCAGCTTCCACAGGGCCGGCTCGTACCCCGGCTCGGGGAACCGGGCCACCAGGTCGGCGGCGGCGGACGCGGCCCACCAGCCGGTGCCGAGCACCGCCTGGACGGTGGGCGAAACCGCGTCACCGTCCCCGGTCAACTCGCCCACCACCCGGGCGGCCAGCAGCTGCGCGTACCGCTCCGCCTCCGTCTCCAGCGCGACCCCGGTCAGGTACGACCGCAGCGTCGGCAGCAGCGCGCCGAGCGCCGGGACCGCGTCGAAGGCCTGCCGGAGCCGCCAGTCGTCGCCGTTCGGCCCGGCGTCGAGCTGCCGGGCGACCGCGGTCACCACCGGCTCGACCGCACCCGTGACCCGCCACAGCGTCACCCCGGCACGGACGTCGCCCCGGGCGGCCGCCATCCGCAGCTCCGGCACCGCCGGCTCGGGCGCCGCCCCGATCGCGGCGAGCGCGGCCGCCGCCCGCGCCGGGGCGATCGGCAGCGCGGCCACCAGCTCCGGTACGGCGGCGGAGGCGGTCGGCCCCCACCGTTCGAGCAGGGTGGCCAGCCCGGTGACCAACGTCAGGTTGTCCGCGCCGGCCAGGTGACGCCGGGCCGCAGTGAGCACGGCTTCGTTAAAGGGTGGCTGGTCGACCGGCAGTCGCACCTCGTGCCCGCCGGCCCAGACCGCGCAGATCACGTCGACCCAGCGCGGGTCGGCCAACATGGCGAGGGTCTCCACCGCTCGTTGCTGCGGCGTGAAGCCGGTGGCTTCCACCACCGCCGGCCAACCGGCGGCGACGCGTGCCAGCTCGTCGGCGTGGGCAGCCGCGGCCGGACCGGCGGTACGCAGCACCCCCACCGCCTCGGCCCGGACGCTCTCGTCCGGGTCGTGCAGCGCCTGCCCGAGCAGGGGCAGCAGCAGGGCCGGGGCGGAACGCAGCTGCCGGCACCGCTCACCGATCGCGTACGCGGCGGCCTTCCGGGCCTGCGGTGCGGCGGTCAGCAGGCGGCCGAGCAGGTCCCGCACGAACCGCTCGTCGGCCTCGCTCACCAGCTCGTCCAGCGCCCCACCCTGGCGCTGCCAGGCGTAGTCCAATTCCACCGCCGGGTCGAACGCGGCGGCCAGCGCCTCCGCCGCACCCGCCGGCCAGGGCAGCCCAGCCCGCTTGATCGCGACGGCGGCGGCGACGCGTACCGAAGGGTCCTCCTCGTGCAGAGCGGCGGCCAGCAGACCGGCGGCCCCGGCCGGGTCCCGCAGCCCGAGCGCCAGCGCGAGCGCGGCCCGGACGGTGGGATCGTCCTCGGTGGCCCACCGGTCCCGCAGCAGGGTCACCGGGAGCCGGTCGCCGCACTGCGCCACCGTGTACGCCGCGGCCGCCCGGATCTCTGGATCGGGATCGTCGAGCAGCGGCGGGAAGCGGTCCGCCTGCGCGCGTACCGCCTCGCAGACCTCCTCCGCCTCCTCGCCCCACGCGTGGTGCGGGTCGGCCAGCATCCCGACGGTGGCGAGGAACCAGCCCCGCCGGTGCTGCGCGGTCGACGCCAACTCGACGAGGAACGGCACGGCCGGCACCGTCGCGGGGTAGACATCGCCCTGGTGGAAGATGCTGCCGACGATCTCGTCAAAGGCCTCGCCGACCTCGTCCTCGTCCTCAGAGGCGAGCGCCCGCAGCAAGTCGGGGATATCCTCCGCCGTCCCGTAAGCGTGGCTAAGCCCCGCCCAGTCGATCTCCTCCAGCCCGTCCGCCACCCGCCGCACTCTACGCCGCACCCCTCCTTGCCCCCGCCGATCATGGAGTTGTGGTGCCTCGGATGCCCGACAAGTCCATGATCGGCAGGGAGGGGGGTTAGCGGGCGTCGAGGAGGGGTTGGCGGGGGTTCCAGGGGGGGCCGCCGGCGGCGTCGCGGCGGCGGCGGGCGATCGCGGACAGCGCCTCCAGGACGACCCGGTTGCCCAGGTACGCGGTGATGTCGGCGTGGTCGTACGGCGGGGCCACCTCGACCACGTCCACCCCGACGATCGGCAGTTCGTAGCAGCAGCGGCGGACCGCGTCGAGCAGTTGCCGGGAGGTCAGGCCGCCGGGCTCCGGGGTGCCGGTGCCGGGGGCCATGCCCGGGTCGACCACGTCCACGTCGACGGAGAGGAACACCCCCTCGCACTCGTCCACCGCGATCTCGAACGCCTCGGTCAGACACTCATCCAGGCCACGGGCCACCACCTCGGTCATCTCGTACGACCGCATCCGCTGCTCGGCCATCCACGCCAACGTCGAAGGGCCGGGCCAGTAGCCGCGCAGGCCGATCTGGAGGAAGCGGTCGCCGCGTACCGCGCCGGACTCGATGAGCCGACGCATCGGCTGGCCGTGCCCGTGCAGCGAGCCGAACTCGATGTCTCCGGTGTCGGCGTGCGCGTCGAAGTGCACCAGCGACACCCGGCCGAACCCGTGCTGCCGGGCCACCCCGGTGGCGTCGGGCAGGGCGATGGAGTGGTCCCCGCCCAGCACGATCGGGATGGCTCCGGCCCGCGCCACCGCGTGCACCGCCGTCTCGAGCGACGACAGCGACCGCTCGATGTCGCCGGAGAACATCTCCACGTCACCGGCGTCGTAGACGCGAAGGTCCTGCAGCCCGTCGACCCGCAGGGCGAGCGACGGGCGGGAGCCGTCGTGCGGCAGGTAGCAGGCCTGGCGGATGGCGGACGGGCCGAACCGGGTGCCCGGCCGGTGCGAGGTGCCGCCGTCGAACGGCGCCCCCACGATCACCACGTCCGCGTCGGCATAGGTGACGGGCTCCTCGAGAGTGCACGGCGGCACCCCGAGGAAGGTGATGTCGGGTCCGAACATCGGGCCGTAACGGGTCACCGCTCCTCCATCCCCCACGGCGAGCCGTAGCGGGTCAGCAGGTCGAGGAAGGGCACCGGGGGCAGCGCCTCGGGACCGAGCACGCCGGTGCCGGACCAGGCGCCGGTGGCGAGCAGTTCCAGCGCCACGACCGGGTTGACCGCGGTCTGCCAGACCACCGCCTGGTGGCCGTACTCCTTCATCGACCACTCGTTGTCGACCACGTGGTAGAGGTAGACCTTGCGCGGCCGGCCGTCCACCCCGGTGCCCGTCACGTACGTCCCGGCGCAGGTCTTGCCGCGCATCCGGTCGCCGAGCGTGGCCGGGTCGGGCAGGCAGGCGGCCACCACGTCGCGCGGCGAGACCTCGACGCCGCGCACCGACACCGGGCGCGTCGAGTCGAGGCCGAGCTTGTGCAGGGTCTTCAGCACCTCGATGAACTCGTCGCCGAGGCCGTACTTGAAGGTCACCCGCTTCGCCTTCACCCAGCGCGGGATCAGCAGCACCTCCTCGTGCTCCACGTTGACGCACTCCACCGGGCCGATCCCCGCCGGGAACTCGAAAACCTCCGGCTCGGAGAACGGCGGGGTGGTGTACCAGCCGCGGCCGGCCTCCCAGATCACCGGTGGATTGAGGCACTCCTCGATGGTGGTCCAGATGGAGAACGAGGGCGCGAAGTCGTAGCCGTCGACGGTGAGGTTCGCCCCGTCGCGTACCCCGATCTCGTCGATCTCGGCGAAGAGTTCGTCGGCGGCGTAGCGGGCGAAGATGTCCGACAGGCCCGGCTCGATGCCGATCCCGCAGAGCGCCAGGCGGCCGGCCTCGGTCCACCGACCGGCGACAGCGAACTGGTCGTCGCCGAGCTTGACCCCGGCCTCGGCGTAGGGCGCCGTCGGGTGCGGGTGGGACAGCGACATCGCCATGTCCAGGTAGTCGGCCCCGGCGGCGAACGCGCCGTCGAAGATCGGCATGACGAAGCGCGGGTCGACCGCGTTGAGCATGTGGGTGATCCGGTGCTCCCGGCAGAGCGCGGCCACCGCGTCCGCGGACGAGGCGTCGAGATGGGCGGCGACGAAGCGGGAGTCATGGTCGGCGATCGCCCGCGACGCGCGGCCGAGGTCGTAGTCGGCCACCACCAGGGTCTCGAAGAAGGAGCGGCGGGCGGCGATGGCGACGGCGGCGGAGCCGACGCCGCCGGCGCCGACGAGGAGGATGCGCATCAGGAATCGAACCCCAGTCCAAGACGATCGAGCGTACGGAGCCAGAGGTTGCGCCGGCCTTCGCGCGCGTCGGCGCGGGCCAGCGACCAGCGGGTGAGATTGATGCCGGCGGCCCGGAACGGCTCCGGCGGGAACGGCAGCGGCTTGCTGCGGACCAGGTCGAGCCGGGTCAGCGGGGTCTCCTCGGCACCGAGCAGGTCGAGCATCACCTGCGCGCCGAACCGGGTCGCGCCCACGCCGAGCCCGGTGAAGCCGCCGGCATACGCCAGCCGACCCTCGTAGGCGGTGCCGAAGAACGCGCAGAACCGGGTGCAGGTGTCGATGACCCCGCCCCAGCGGTGGCTGAACCGGAGGCCCGCCAGCTGGGGAAAGGTGGCGAAGAAGTGCGCGGCCAGCGCGGTGAAGGTGGCCTGCCGCTGCGCCAGCTCGGGGGCCATCCGGTTGCCGTAGTGGTAGACCGCGTCGTAGCCGCCGAAGAGGATCCGGCCGTCGACGGTGATCCGGTAGTAGTGGAACTGGTTGCCGACGTCGGCCAGCCCCTGCCGGTTCGCCCAGCCCACCGCCTCGCGCTGGGAAGGCGTGAGCGGCTCGGTCATCAGTGCGTAGTCGTAGACCGGCACCAGCCAGGCGCGCAGCCGGCGCAGCAGCGGCGGGAACGCGTTGGTGGCCAGCACGACCTGCCGGGCCCGGACCGCACCGGGCGCCCCGTCCGGGCCGCCGGCCGTGGCCGCGCGCAGCGCGCCGCCGTCGCGGGCCAGCCCGGTGACCCGGGTGTGCTCGTGGATCCGTACGCCGAGGTCGCGGCCGGCGCGGCGCAGCCCCCAGGCCAGCTTCGCCGGGTCCAGCATGGCCACCCGGTCCCGGTCCCACATCCCGCCGAGGTACGTCGGCGAGTCCACCTCGGCGCGTACTTCGTCGCGGTCGAGCAGCCGGACGTCGTGGCCGTACCGGCGGGCCAACTCGGCGTCCTCGGTGAGCCCGGCGAGCTGGTACGGCTCGACGGCCACCGCCAGCTCACCGGTCCGCTCGAAGTCGCAGTCGATGCCGTGCTTCGCGACGGTGCCGGCGAAGGCGTCCAGGTTCTCCCGGCCGAGCCGTTCCAGGTCGGCGATCTCGCCGGGGAACCGGTCGACGCCGTTGGCCAGGCCATGGGTGAGCGAGGCGGCGCAGAAGCCGCCGTTGCGCCCCGAAGCCGCCCAGCCGCAGGTGCCGGCCTCGACCAGGAGCACGTCCCGGTCGGGGTCGGCCTCCTTGGCCAGCAGCGCGGCCCAGAGTCCCGAGTAGCCGCCGCCGACCACCAGCAGGTCGGCGTCGTGGGTACCGGTCAGCGGCGGCAGCGGGTCGGGGCGTTCCGGTCGGTCGAGCCAGTACGGGACGGGCGCGGCGTCGGCCAGCGCCCGGCCGGTATGCGGGAGTTTCATGATCCGCTCTTCGCCGTCGACGCGGACGCGACGGGGGCGACGAGGGCGGCCCGCCGGGCCTGCCGTCCGCGCAGTGAGCTGGCGCCGACCAGCAGCAGCGCGATCACGAACATCGCCGTGCCGATGACGTTGACCTGCGGCGGGATGCCGCGCTGGGCGGCGCCCCAGACGTACATCGGGAAGGTGACGGTGGTGCCGGCGTTGAAGTTCGTGATGATGAAGTCGTCGAAGCTGAGTGAGAAGGCCAGCAGCGCGGCGGCCACGATGCCGGGCAGCACCAGGGGCAGGGTGATCCGCCGGAACGTCTGCCACTCGCTGGCGTACAGGTCCATGGCGGCCTCCTCCAGCCGCCGGTCCATGCCGGACAGCCGGGCCTTCACCGTGACCACCACGAACGACACGCAGAACATCACGTGCGCGATCACGATGGTCCAGAAGCCCTGCGGCACCCCGGCGGCGACGAAGAGGGCGAGCAGCGAGGTGCCCATCACCAGCTCCGGGGTGGCCATCGGCAGGAAGATCAGTCCGTTGATCCCGGACCGGCCGCGGAAGCCGTGCCGGACCAGGGCGAACGCCATCAGCGTGCCGAGGATGGTGGAGACCACCGTGGCGATCAGGCCGATCTCCATGCTGCGGACCACCGCGTCGCACATGTCGGCGGTGGCGCACGGCTGCGTCCAGTTGTCCAGGGTGAACTCGTTGAAGTCGTAGGACAGCCGGCTGGAGGGCCGGTTGAAGGAGAGGCCGGCCACCACGACGATGGGGAGCGAGAGGTAGCCGAGGACGAGCAGGGCCACGCCCATCACCCACCGGTCGGCGATCCAGCGCCGCATCACAACACCTCCTCTGTGCCGGCCTTGCGCAGGTAGACGAAGACGATCGCGAGGATCGCCGCCATCAGCAGGAACGACAGGGCCGCGCCCTGCGGATAGTCCAGCCGGACCAGGAACGCCGAGTCGATGACGTTGCCGATCATGTATTCGTTCGGGGTGCCGAGCAGTTCGGCGTTGATGTAGTCACCGGTGGCCGGGATGAAGAAGAGCAGCGTGCCGGCGATCAGGCCGGGCATCGACAGCGGCAGGGTGACCTTCTGGAAGGCCCGCAGCGGGCTCGCGTACAGGTCGCTCGCCGCCTCCAGCAGCCGGTAGTCGAGCCGCTCCAGGCTCGCGTACAGCGGCAGCACCAGGAAGGGGAGGAAGTTGTACGTCAGGCCGAGCACCACCGCGAACGGGGTGGCCAGCAGCCGGCCGTCCGGCCCGAGCAGGTGCACGTCGCGCAGCAGCCCGACCAGCCAGCCGTTGTCCGACAGGATGGTCTTCCAGGCCAATGTGCGGACCAGGAAGCTGGTGAACTGCGGCGCGACCACCGCGACCAGCAGCAGGTTCTTCCACCGTCCGGCCTTCTGCGCGATCGCGTACGCCAGCGGGTAGCCCATCAGCAGGGCCAGCACCAGCGCGATCGCCGAGTAGGCGAACGACCGGACGAACTGCGGCCAGTACGCCTGCAACGCGTCCGGGTAGTTGCCGAACGCCCAGGTCATCGCGTACCCGGTGGAGAGGGATCCGCTCGGGTCGTAGAGGCTGGCGGCGGCGAGCTGGAGCAGCGGCAGGGCGAAGAAGACCAGCAGCCAGGCCGCGCCCGGCAGCAGCAGCAGGTATGGCAGCAGCTTGTAGCGTCCCCGGCGGGGTGCCGACGGCGCGGCCGGCTCCCCCGACGAGGTCGGTACGTGGGCCAGCGCGGTCATGACGCCACCTCGCTCCGCTCGGCGTCGCCATGACCGGGCAATGGGCTGCGCCGGCTGATTCGCTCGCTCCGCTCGCTCATGACCCGACACCGACCGGCGGCTCGTCCAGCAGCGGGTTGGTCTGGTCGTCCTCACCGGGCTCACGGGGCAGCACGAAGGCGTGCCGGGGGTCCCAGTGGGCGGTCACCGGGGCGGCGAGGGACAGCCGCCCGCCGGCCCCGCTGTTCGCGGCGAACACCGACAGCTCGCTGCCCCACGCCGTCTTCACCAGGTACTGCGTGCTCACCCCGACGTACGAGGCGTCGGTGACCACGCCGCCGACGTGCTGGTGCCCGACCGGCACGTCGCCGGGGTCGTCGACCAGGTGCAGCTTCTCGGGGCGTACCCCGAGGAAGACCGGCCCGTGGTCGATGCGGGCCCGGGCCGCGGGCACCGAGAAGCGCGAGCCGTGCGCGCTGACGAGCACGTCGTCCCCGCTGCGCCCGGCCGCCTCGCCGGCGAGCAGGTTGGACTGGCCGAGGAAGTTCGCCACGAACGCGGTGGCCGGGTACTCGTACAGGTCGGCCGGGGCGCCGAGCTGCTCGATCCGGCCGGCGTTCATCACCGCGACGGTGTCGGCCATGGTCATGGCCTCCTCCTGGTCGTGGGTGACGTGCACGAAGGTGACGCCGACCTCGATCTGGATCCGCTTCAGCTCGATCTGCATCTGCCGGCGCAGCTTCAGGTCGAGCGCGCCGAGCGGCTCGTCCAGCAGCAGCACCTGCGGGTGGTTGATCAGCGCGCGGGCCAGCGCGACCCGCTGCTGCTGCCCGCCGGAGAGCTGGGCGGGCTTGCGCGGGCCGTACCCTTCGAGCTGCACCAGCGCCAGCATCCGCTCGACCTGGTCGGTCACCTTGCGGATGCCGCGCCGCCGCAGCCCGAAGGCCACGTTCTCGTTGATGTCGAGGTGCGGGAAGAGCGCGTAACTCTGGAACACGGTGTTCACCGGCCGCTTGTACGGCCGCAGCCCGGCGATGTCCCGGTCGCCGAGCAGCACCTGCCCGCTGGTCGGCTCCTCCAGCCCGGCGATCATCCGCAGCGTGGTGGTCTTGCCGCAGCCGGACGCCCCGAGCAGGGCGAAGAACGAGCCCTGCGGGATGGTCAGGCTGAGGTCGTCCACGGCGGTGAAGGCGCCGAACCGCTTGGTCAGGTTGGCCAGCCGCAGGTCGCCGGCCGGTGTCTCGTGTCCCATCGTTCTCACGCCCCGATGACCTTCTGGAACTTGGCCTCGTAGTCCTTCTCCTGCTTCTCGTCCAAGGCCATGAAGACCTTGGACTTCGACAGGATCGCCTCGTCGGGGAAGATGAGCGGGTTCTTGGCCAGGTCCGGGTCGATCTTCTCCATCTCGGCCTGCGCGCCCTTGACCGGGCAGATGTAGTTGACGTAGGCGGCGAGCTTCGCGGCCACGGCCGGGTCGTAGTAGTAGTTGATCAGCTCTTCGGCGTTCGCCTTGTGGCCGGCCTTGTTCGGGACCAGCATGTTGTCCGACCAGAGCATGACGCCGGAGTCCGGCACCACGAACTTGATCTTGTCGTTGTCGAAGCCGAGCTGGATCACGTCGCCGGACCAGGCGATGCAGGCGGCGATGTCGCCCTTGTTGAGGTCCTGGGAGTAGTCGTTGCCGGTGAACTTGCGGATCTGCCCGGAGTCGACGGCCTTCTGCAGCTTGTTCAGCGCGTCGTCGAACTGGGCGGCGGTGAAGTTCGCCGGGTCGTGACCGTTGGACTGCAGCAGCAGGCCCATGGTGTCGCGCATCTCCGACAGCGCGGTCACCTTGCCCTTCAGGTCCGGGCGGGTGAGCAGCTCGTCGACCGTACGGATCTCCTTCGTCACCTTGCCGTTGTAGGCGATGCCGGCGAGGCCGGACTGCCACGGGACGGCCAGCTGGCCGTCCCGGTCGAAGGAGCGGCCGCGCAGCGAGGGCAGCAGATTGGCCTCGACGTTGGGGAGCTTCGCCTTGTCCAGCTTCTGGATCCAGCCGAGCCGGATCATCCGGGCCGCCATCCAGTCGGTGAGGACCATGATGTCCCGCCCGGTGGGCTGGCAGCCGGCGAGCTGGTTCTGCACCTTGCCGAAGAACTCGTTGTTGTCGTTGACGTCCTCGGTGTATGTCACCTGGATGCCGGACTTGGCGATGAAGGCGTCCAGGGTGGGCCGCTTGGACTCATCCTTCTCGTCCACGTCCATGTACTGCGGCCAGTTCGAGAACGCCAGCTTCTTCTCCGTCGCGGAGAGGTCATCACTCTTGCAGCCGGCCTCGGTCTGCTGTGCACCCTTGGTGCCGCAGCCGGCCAGCGTGCCCGCCGTGGCGAGCAGAGCGGCCGAGCCGAGGGTGCCGGTGAGCAGACCACGCCGGGTAAGGGGCCGGAGGGGACTACGCATGACGACTCCTATGGGGGTCATCGTCGGCGGCAGGACGGGGGGTCGCACGCCGGCGGGAGGGTCAATGGCGATGGACGACTGATCCTGACATGAGGTGACCTTCCTTACAAGGGATTCCGTTGCGGGAATAGCCTGGGACGACGAAATACGCCAGACTACGCGCGGGCACTACGCTCATCCGCAAGGAATCGGACATGGGGAGCGAACGGATGGTCAACCGGCAGTTGGAGACTGGCAACGGCGCACGCCGGATCACGGTGCGCGAAGGGGCCAGTCACGCCCTGCTCGACGACGTGGCCAAGCAGATCATCGAGCAGCTCCAGGAGGACGGCCGGCGCCCGTACGCGACCATCGGCAAGGCGGTCGGCCTCTCCGAAGCGGCGGTCCGGCAGCGGGTGCAGCGGCTGCTCGACGCCGGGGTCATGCAGATCGTCGCGGTGACCGATCCGCTCCAGCTCGGCTTCCCGCGCCAGGCCATGATCGGCCTGCGGACCGACGGTGACCTGGAGGCCGTGGCCGACCGGCTCGCCGAGTTCGAGGAGATCGACTACGTGGTGATCACCGCCGGCTCGTTCGACCTGCTGGCCGAGGTGGTCTGCCGCAACGACGAGCACCTGCTGGAGATCCTGCAGAAGCTGCGCGGCGTCTCCGGCGTGCTGTCGACCGAGGCGTTCGTCTACCTCAAGCTGCGCAAGCAGACCTACAGCTGGGGCACCGCCTGATACGGAATCCGTTGCATCGGTCAGTTGCGCTCGCTGAATCCGTTGCCGAACGCCATCGGGACTTGCCTTATCAGCATCGGCTGTGCGATAACCGTCAGCAGAGCGGCCGGTGTCACCCCTGACCGGCCCGAGACCCGATGGGGCTGACATGGCCAACGCCACCGACCACCTCTGGATGCACTTCACCCGGATGGCCAGCTACTCCGCCGGCGAGGTACCGACGATCGTGCGCGGCGAGGGCGCGTACGTCTGGGACTCGCAGGGCCGCCGCTACCTGGACGGACTCGCCGGGCTCTTCGTCGTCAACGCCGGCCACGGCCGGACCGAACTCGCCGAGGCGGCCGCCAAGCAGGCCGCCGAACTGGCCTTCTTCCCACTGTGGTCGTACGCCCACCCGACGGCCGTCGAACTGGCCGAGAAGGTCGCCTCGCTGGCCCCCGGCGACCTGAACCGGGTCTTCTTCACCACCGGCGGCTCCGAGGCCGTCGAGGCGGCGTGGAAGCTGGCCCGGGCCTACTTCAAGCGCACCGGCCAGCCGAACAAGTACAAGGTGGTCAGCCGGTACATCGCGTACCACGGCACCTCGATGGGGGCGCTGTCGATCACTGGCCTGCCCGGCATCAAGAGCGACTTCGAGCCGCTGGTGCCCGGCGGCATCAAGGTGCCGAACACCAACTTCTACCGGGCCCCCGAGCACGGCGACGACCCGGAGGCGTTCGGCCGCTGGGCCGCCGAGGAGATCGGCCGGGCCATCGAGCGGGAGGGGCCGGACACGGTCGCCGCGGTCTTCCTGGAGCCGGTGCAGAACTCCGGCGGCTGCTTCCCGCCGCCGCCCGGCTACTTCGAGCGGGTCCGCGAGATCTGCGACGCGTACGACGTGCTGCTCGTGAGTGACGAGGTGATCTGCTCCTGGGGCCGGCTCGGTGAATACTTCGGCGCCACCCGGTACGGCTACCAGCCCGACATCATCACCACCGCCAAGGGGATCACCTCCGGCTACGCCCCGCTCGGGGCGATGATCGCCAGCGACCGGCTGATGGAGCCGTTCCTCACCGAGACCGGCATGTTCGCCCACGGGGTGACCTTCGGCGGCCACCCGGTCTCCTGCGCGGTCGCCCTGGCCAACCTGGAGGTGTTCGCCCGCGAGGACCTGGTCGGGCACGTGCGCGCCAACGAGGCCGCGTTCCGGTCCACCCTGGAGAAGCTCAACGACCTGCCGATCGTCGGCGACGTCCGGGGCGACGGCTACTTCTACGGCATCGAGCTGGTCAAGGACAAGGCGACCCGGGAGACCTTCGACGAGGCCGAGTCCGAGCGGCTGCTGCGCGGCTTCCTCTCCACCGCGCTCTTCCAGGCCGGGCTCTACTGCCGCGCCGACGACCGCGGCGACCCGGTGGTGCAGCTCGCCCCGCCGCTGATCGCCGGACAGCAGCAGTTCGACGAGATCGAGCAGATCCTGCGCGCCGTGCTGACCGAGGCATGGTCGCGCCTCTGACCGGCGGCCCAGGGCCGGACGGGGCCGGGACCCGCGACGGGTCCCGGCCCCGCGCCACCGACCCGGCCGCCGGGGATGGCGCCGTCGGGGGCACCGACCGGACCCGGGTACGCCGCCTGCCCGACCTCGCCGTCCACGACCGGTCGGTGCTGCACGCCGTGCTCGACGCCGGCCGGGTCGGCCACCTGGCCATCGCCGACAGCGACCAGCCGTACGCGCTGCCCGTCGCGTACGCCCGGGACGGCGAGCGGGTGCTGGTGCACGGCTCCACCGGCAGCCGGCTGTTCCGGCAGCTCGCCGCCGGCGCGTCGGCCTGCCTCACCGTGACCCTGCTCGACGGGCTGGTGCTGGCCCGCAGCGCCTTCGCGTCCTCAATGAACTACCGCTGCGCGATGGTGCTCGGCCACCTCGTCACGCTCGACGGCGACGAGAAGCTGGCCGCCCTGGAACGCCTCTCCGAACACCTGCTCCCCGGGCGCTGGGCGGAGATCCGGCCGCCGTCAGTCAAGGAGCTGGCCGCCACGCTGGTGCTCGCGCTGCCGCTGGACGAGTGCTCGGTGAAGGTCAGCGCCGGCCCGCCCGACGACCCCGAGGACGACCTCGACCGGCCGGTCTGGGCCGGGGTGGTGCCGGTCGTCGAGACGTACGGCACCCCGCAGCCCGACCCGCGGCTGCGCCACGACCTGCCCCCACCGGAGTGGTGATGCGCTACCAGGAGCTGTCGTACTGGCTGTCCAGCATGGACGAGCCGCTGGCCCCGCGCCCCGGGCTGCCCGGCGACATCGACGCCGACGTGGTGGTCGTCGGGGCCGGCTACACCGGCCTGTGGACGGCCTACTACCTCGCCGCAGCGGACCCGTCGCTGCGGATCGTGGTGCTGGAGAAGGAGATCGCCGGGTACGGCGCGTCCGGGCGCAACGGCGGCTGGTGCTCGGCCCTCTTCCCCACGTCGCTGCCCGCGCTGGCCCGCCGGCACGGCCGGGACCGGGCGCTCGCCATGCAGCGGGCCATGCAGGAGACCGTCCGCGAGGTAGGCCGGGTGGTCGCCGCCGAGGACATCGACTGCGACTGGCGGGCCGGTGGGACGGTGGTGCTGGCCCGCACCGAGGTCCAGCTCGGCCGGGCCCGGGCCGCCGTCGCCGAGGCCCGGGAGTACGGGCTCGCCGACGAGGACCTGGTGCTGCTCGACGCCGCCGAGGCCGCCGCCCGCTGCCACGCCGACGAGGTACGCGGCGGCACGTACACCCCGCACTGCGCCGCGGTGCACCCGGCGAAACTGGTCCGCGGCCTGGCCCGGGCGGTGGAACGCCGGGGCGTACGGATCTTCGAGCGGACCCCGGTGACGGCGGTACGCCCCGGCGCGGCGGTGACCCCGGCCGGGGTGGTCCGCGCGCCGGTGGTGGTCCGGGCGACCGAGGGCTTCACGCCCGCCCTGCCCGGGCAGCGGCGAGCCGTCGCGCCGGTGTACTCGCTGATGGTGGCCACCGAGCCGCTGCCCGAGGCGACCTGGGCGGAGATCGGGCTGGCCGAGCGGGAGACCTTCTCCGACTACCGGCACGTCATCATCTACGGCCAGCGCACCGCCGACGGCCGGCTCGCCTTCGGCGGGCGGGGTGCCCCCTACCACTTCGGCTCCCGGGTCCGCCCCGACTACGACCGGGAACCACGGGTCTTCGCCGCTCTGCGCCGGGTCCTCGGCGAGCTCTTCCCGGTGCTCGGGCCGGAGGTGCCGGTCAGCCACGCCTGGGGCGGGCCGCTCGGAGTCACCCGGGACTGGGCCGCCTCGGTGGGCCTGGACCGCACCACCGGTCTCGCCTGGGCCGGCGGGTACGTCGGCGACGGCGTCGGCACCAGCAACCTGGCCGGCCGTACGCTCGCCGACCTGATCCGGGGCGAGGCGAGCGACCTGACCGCGCTCCCCTGGGTCAACCACCGCTCCCCGCGCTGGGAGCCGGAACCCCTGCGCTGGCTCGCGGTCAACGCCGGCCTGAGGGTGATGTTCTCCGCCGACGAGGCCGAACTGCGCACCGGCCGCCCCTCCCGCCGCGCCGCCGCCTTCTCCCGCCTCCTCGGCCATTGACCGCCTCATACCCCGCCTCGTTGATCATGAGGTTTGCGGCAGCGAGGGAGATCAAAACGCCGCCAACTTCATGATCGACGGAAGCGTCGGGCGCGGCGTGCGGGCTGCGGGGGGGTCAGTGGGTGGGGGGGATGACGCGGAGGTGGCCGCGGCGGCCCTGCTGCGGGGCCTGGGGGAGGGCGTGGTCGTCCTCCGGGGGGCGGGGTGGAGCGGGGCGGGCGGCCTCGCGGACGGCCTCGGCCAGGGCGACCAGGTCGTCGGTGGTGGGCGGCGGCGGCTCGAACTCGCCCTCGTGCCGGACCACGTCCCAGCCGCGCGGCGCGGTGAGGCTACGGGCGTGCGGCTCGCAGAGGTCGTACGTGTGCGGCTCGGCGAAGGCCGCCAGCGGGCCCACCACGGCGGTGGACTCGTTGTAGACATAGGTCAATGTGGCGACCGCTTGCCGGGGGCAGCCGTTACGGGAGCAGCGCCGTGGTGACCTCACGGCGGCAGGGTATCTCCCTTACCGGGTCTGGCGCATCGCTTCGCGCTGCGACACGCCCGTCATGGTGATCACACATCATCCGATCGGAGCACTGGCGCGCCGTCCCGACGGCGCAACGGCGAGCAGCCAGGTCGCACGGGCTACCCTTTGCGTCATGACGAGCCCGGATAACCGCCGCCCCGGCTCCGGCCGGCGCACTCACCGCGACCGTCACGGGCGGGGGTTGCGGGGGCGGCTGGTGCCGGCCACCGTACCGCTGGCCCGGACCAAGGCCGAGGTCTTCGACGACCTGGTGCTGGACACGGTCGAGACCCTGGAACGCCGCTTCGCCAAGGAACTGGCCGGGGTCGAGTTCGCCGTCGAGGACGTCCCGCCGGACCTGAACGTCTACGACTCGGACGTGCTGGAGGACGGCGAGGTGCCGCTCGCCCGGCTGCTGCCCGGACGCCCGGGACGGCAGGAGGTGCCCCCGCGGATCGTGCTCTACCGCCGACCGCTGGAGTTCCGCGCGATGGACCGCGAGGACCTCGCGGATCTCGTGCACGACGTCATCATCGAGCAGGTGGCGAACCTGCTCGGGGTCGACCCCGACGAGCTGGCCTGACCGGTCACCGGTCCGGCTGCGCCCACAGATCCCGGCCGGCCCCCACCGGCCGAGCTGTCGGCCCGAGCCGGGCGGCCCCCACCGCCCCGGCCCGGTACGTCAGGCGGCGACCCGCCGCTTCAGCTTGCGCCGCTCCCGCTCCGAGAGCCCGCCCCAGATCCCGAACCGCTCGTCGTGGCCCAAGGCGTATTCCAGGCATTCCGTCTTGACTTCACACCGCGAGCAGATGCGCTTCGCCTCGCGGGTCGAGCCGCCCTTCTCGGGAAAGAACGCCTCCGGATCGGTCTGCGAGCAGAGCGCCCGCTCCTGCCACTCCGGCGCGTTTCCGAGCAGGTCGGCCACCTCGAGCTGGCCGTCCATCAGTTGCCTCCTTGTCGCGCACCGGCGTCATCGCCGCTGCAACCCCCCACGCGAAAGGCGTGCTTGTCCGTCCGGGCCCAATTTGTTGTGTTCCGAACGAACAACCCCATTCAAATTACACGCGTGTAATGCGTGCGCCGTCAAGCCGAACTTGATAATGGAGTCGCCCTCCCGACACGTGCCGGACGACCATCCGAGCCGCCCGAGCCTCGCAACCTGCCCTATCGATTCAGACCCCGGACGAGTAACGCCCTCTCCGGCGAGTTGCCCAAGATTTTCGCCGTGGCGCACCCGGTGCGGACACCGCCGGAGGCCCCCGCGGGAGGCTTCGGCGGGCCGTACCCGGGCGGCCTTCGCGACACCGTTCAAGATCAGCATTGTCGTGGGGCAAAGGTTAACCCGCCCGGCGCACAACCGCCCGTCGAGCCCGGACCCGCCGACAGCGCCCCGTCCACCTGATGGACGGGGCGCGACGGCGGGCAGGGTGGGTACGGTCAGCTCGCCCCCGGAGGTGAGCTGGTCGGCCAGACGAACTCGGCGATCGCGCCACCGGTGACGGAAATCGCGCCGGCCGCAGTGCGCTCGTCCCACCAGACGGTATAGCGGCCCGCCTCCAGATCCGGGTAGACGGCACTGTGGAACACCCCGTCGCGGACGTGGCGCTCCCGTACCGCCGAGTGGGTGCGCGGCCCCTCCCGGTCGGCGCGGCTGATCTCGATCTCCCGTCCGTGCAGCTCGCGTCCGGTGTAGATGATCAGCGCTCCGGAGGTGCCGCCCAGGTCGAGCACGACGCTGCCGCTCTCCGACGGCCCGAGGGTGTGCTGGTGCTGGTGCACGGCCCGCTCCTCAGGGCTTCTTCGTCGGTGGGTTGCTGAACCCGTCGTACGGCGTGCCGAGGAACGGGAAGTCGCCGAGGAACGGCGCGGTCACGTCGGCGGCGCTCAGTCCCGGGGTCACCGCGGCCGCCGCCGCGTCCGGCTTGAACGTCTTGTCCACCAGCGGCACGGTGACCCCGGCGATCGCCCGCAGCGCGATGCTGACCACGTCGTCACCGACCCGCCGGCCGTTCGGGAAGCCGGCCAGGTCGCCGCCGAGCAAGCCGAAGCGGTCCGGCTTGCGATTGGGCCGGATGGCGGTGTTCAGCCGCAGCATGTCGGCTTGGACGTCGCCGGTGGTGTTGGCGAAACCGTCGACCAGTCCGGCCGGGATGCCGGTGAGCAGGATCGCCACCAGGTCGGCCCGGGGCTTCTCGGACTTGTTCAGCGCGTCCAGGTTGGGAAAGACGCCCGGGTAGAGCGCGGGCAGCAGGGCGGCCAGCTCGGGGCGCTCGACCAACTCGGCGAACCGCTTGTCCTCCGCGGGCGGCAGCGTGTTCCACAGGTCCTTCTTGGACATCGGCACGATGACCTCGTTGAACAGCGGGTTACCCAGCCGGGAGACCTGGGTTAAGGGGCCGGCGGCGGTGTCCGCGGCCAGCCGGTCGCCGAGCACCCGGACCTGCTGGCGGGACGCGGTCGTCCACACGCCGATCGTCGAGGCGCGGTCGGCGTAGCCGTAGCGGCTGGCCCTGCGGCGTACCAGGCTCAACGGCACCTGCACCGCGATGCTGTGCACGTTCGTCCGGTCCAGCGCGTTGACCGGCTGGCCCTCGGTCTTGAAGAGCTTCTTGCCGGCGACGTGGAGCTGCTGGAACGGGCGGAGCGTACCGAGGTCGAAGATGGCGCCCAGGTCGACGAAGAACCCGTCCGCCCGCTGCCCGGCGAAGACCTTCTCCCCGGTCGACAGCCGGTACGTGGCCTGCCGGACGAGATCGTGGTATTTCGGCGTGGAGAGCGGACCGACGTTGCACGGCGGGCAGGGCAGTTTGTGCGCCAGCACGTGCGCCCGGCCGTCCGCCACCCGGGTCAACCGGTAGAACTGCCGCCGGTTCCAGTTCTTGCTGTCCAGCGACTCGATCGGTCCGGTGTTGTAAAGAAAGCTGTTCGGATTCGTGATCTCGGTGGTGAATTCGAAGCGATAGGTGACATCGGGATAACCGTCGCCGTCGTTGTCGAGGTGAATCTCGTACCGGACGTCGTCGCCGAACTCGAAGAAGTTCGGGCCGCCGGAGGGAAGCTGCACCGGCACGTAGTTGGCGATCAGCGTGACCGTGTCCGGCCGGTCGGGGCTGACGAACGCGTACAGGTCAGAGCTGTCGGCGACCGGATCCTTGGCTATCTCGGGGGCTTCGCGGTGAGAGGACATGGCGGACCACACCTTCGTCGAAATGAAGTCGAGGGGACGACCGGCGTCGAGAGCCCGCGCCGGGAGCGGGTCGCGCCGCCGACGGCGACGCGTACCGGTCAGCGCCGGCCGGCGGCGCGCACCAGCCGGTCCGCCAGGCCGCGGTCGCGTACCTGGATCCGCTTCGTGCCGACGAAGACGTCCAGCGCGCCGGAGGCCGCGTCGCGGAGGTGCACCACGATCGGCTCGTCGCGGCGGCCCGAGGAGGGCGTGTTCTGTGCGGCCGACAGGCCCGGCACGGTGAGGGCGGCGGCGCCCAGGGTGGCGCTCGCGGCGGCGGTCAACGTCTGCCGGCGGGTCAGTCGCGGCCAGGGCCGCTTCCGCTGATCACTGGTCATGGGCAACCTCTCCGGGCCGACGCCGCAGCGCCCGCGGTGGCGGGAGACCCGGGGGTCCGCCGAGGCGGACGCCGCCGGGTCCCCCGTGAGGGGTCACCGGCGGCGACCCTCGCCGCGACCGCCGCCGGCATGCACTGGTACGGGCGGCGGCGGGGAAAGGTTCGACGCTACGCGCCGGCGTGACCGTACGCGGTCGTCCGCTTGCGGGCCGGTCGACCGGCCGCCGCCGCGATCGCCTTCAGCTGCTCCTCGGTGCGGGCCGAGCCGTTGCCCGAGCCGGCCATCCGGGAGATCGTCTCCTCCATCAGCGTGCCGCCCAGGTCGTTGCAGCCGGCCCGGAGCATCGCCACGGTGCCCTCGTCGCCGAGCTTCACCCAGGAGCACTGGATGTTGGCGATCCGGCCGTGCAGCAGCAGCCGGGCCATCGCGTGCACCGCCCGGTTCTCCCGCCAGGTCGGCCCCGGCCGGGCGATCCCGGCGAGGTAGATCGGCGCGTTGGTGTGCACGAAGGGCAGCGCCACGAACTCGGTGAAGCCGCTGGTCCGGTCCTGCACGCCGGCCAGCACCCGGAAATGGGCGAGCCACTGTCCGGGGTGGTCGACGTGGCCGTACATCATCGTGGAGCTGGACCGGATGCCCAGCTCGTGGGCCGTGCTGACCACCTCGACCCAGGCGGCGGCCGGCAGCTTGCCCTTGGTGAGCACCCAGCGCACCTCGTCGTCGAGGATCTCCGCCGCGGTGCCCGGAATGGTGTCCAGGCCGGCGTCGCGGAGCTGGAGCAACCACTCCTTCACCGGCACGCCCGCCTTCGCCGCGGCGGTGACGATCTCCATCGGCGAGAACGCGTGCACGTGCATCCCCGGCACCCGGGCCTTGATCGCCCGGACGATGTCGGCGTAGCCGGTGACCGGCATCTTCGGGTCGATCCCGCCCTGGAGGCAGACCTCGCTGGCACCGGCCGCCCAGGCCTCCTCGGCCCGGTCGGCGACCTGCTCCACCGAGAGCCGGTACGCGTCGGCGTCGGACTCCCGCTGGGCGAAGGCGCAGAACCGGCAGCCGACGTAGCAGACGTTGCTGAAGTTGATGTTGCGGTTGACCACGTACGTCACGTCGTCGCCGACCGCGTCCCGGCGCACGTCGTCGGCGATCCGGCACAGCTCGTCCAGCGCCGGCCCGTCGGCGCCGAACAGCGCCAGCGCCTCGGCCTGGTGCCTCGGTTCCAGCAACGCGGCCGGGTCGTCGGCGGCCAGTCGCAGGCCGGCCCGCAGGTCGGGGTCGCTCGACCCGGCCACCGGGACGGTCACCTTGCCGGCCACCTCCGACCAGTCGCCGTAGACGCTGTCGAAGTCACCGCGCCGGTCCCCGGTCCGCCCGGTGGTGTCGATGGTGGTGTACAGGTCGATACGCCCGCCGAAGACCTCCTCCGGCTCCTGCCAGGGCCGGCCAACGGGGCGGGCCGCCTCGACGGCGAGGCCGGTCTCCGGGTCGGCGAGGGCGGTGACGTGCGGCAGCAGGCGCGGGTCCAGCCACGGGTCGCCGGCCCGGACGTACTCCGGGTAGATGGTGAGCCGTTCGCGCAGGGTGAAGCCCGCCTCGGCGGTGTGCCGGGCCAGCTCGTCGAGCTGCGGCCAGGGGCGCTCCGGGTTGACGTGGTCCGGGGTCACCGGCGAGACGCCGCCCCAGTCGTCGATGCCGGCGCGCAGCAGCAGGTCGTACTCGCCCTCGATGAGGTTCGGCGGGGCCTGGATCCGGGCCCGCGGACCGAGCACCACCCGGGCCACCGCCACGGTGGCGGCCAGGTCGTGCAGCTCGGCGTCGGGCATCCCCCGCATCGCGGTGTCCGGCTTGGCGCGGAAGTTCTGCACGATCACCTCCTGGAGGTGGCCGTACTCCCGCATCCGCCGGCGGATCGCGAAGAGCGCGTCGACCCGCTCGGCCGGGGTCTCCCCGATGCCGATCAGGATCCCGGTGGTGAACGGCACCCCGACCCGGCCGGCGTCGTCGAGCACCCGGAGCCGGACGGCGGGTTCCTTGTCCGGCGAGCCGTGGTGCGGCCCACCCGGCTCGGACCAGAGCCGGGTGGCGGTGGTCTCCAGCATCATGCCCATGCTCGGCGCGACCGGCTTCAGCCGTTGCAGCTCCGACCAGGACAGCACGCCCGGGTTGAGGTGGGGCAGCAGGCCGGTCTCCTCCAGCACCGCCACCGCGCAGGCGCGCAGGTAGTCGAGGGTGGAGTCATAGCCGCGCTCGTCCAACCACCGCCGGGCCGCCGGCCAGCGCTCCTCGGGGCGGTCGCCGAGGGTGAACAGCGCCTCCTTGCAGCCCTGGGCGGCGCCCTCCCGGGCGATGGCGAGCACCTCGTCCTTCTCCAGGTACGCGGCGGGCAGCCGGTGCGGCACCGTGGCGAAGGTGCAGTAGTGGCAGCGGTCCCGGCAGAGCCGGGTCAGCGGGATGAAGACTTTCTTGGAGAAGGTGACCACGCCCGGACGGCCGGCCTCGCGCAGCCCGGCGTCGCGCACCTCGCCGGCGATCCGGAGCAGCTCGTCCAGCGCGGCGCCGCGTGCGGCCAGCAGGGCGCTCGCCTCGTCGACGTCCAACGCCCGCCCGGTGGCGGCCCGGCGCAGCGCCCGCCCCACACTCGCCGCGGTCGGGACGGACTCGGTGCGATCAACCATCCGTCCAGCCTAGGCGCTGGACGACCCGCCCCTGCCTCCCCCGGCGGAGTGCGGACGCCGCGCCGCCCCGCGCGGCGGGGCCGGTTTCCCGGAAAGAGTGGCCGCCCGGCGTCGGGAAGCCACTCTTTCCGGAAATCCGCACGGAGGCGCGAGAGGTCAGCGCGAGTTGTTCGGATCGTCCCGGTCGAAGCGCTGGGTACGGTCGCTGTCCGGCGAGGACGGCTGACCCGGGTCGACCGGCTGGCGCGGGATGGCCTGGGTCGGGTCGGCCGACGGCGGCTGACCGAACGGCGGCGCCGGGTGCGGGGCACCGTACGGGGGCGCGGGCGGCGGGGCGGCGTTGAACGGCGGCGCCGACTGCGGCGAGCCGTACTGGCCGGGTACCGGATAGCCGCCGGGCTGGCCACCGGGGGCGTAGCCGCCGTGGCCGGGGACCGGGTAGCCGCCCGGCTGCTGCGGCCAGCCCGGCTGCGGCTGCCCGTACACGCCGGGCTGCGGCTTGGGCTTCGGCACGTAGTAGAGGCTGCGCCAGATGCGGAACACCACGAACGCGGCGACCCCGAAGATCGCCAGCCAGGCCAGCTGGGTGAGCAGGCCGAAGAAGGCGTCCAACACATCGCCGTTGGTGAGCCGGCCGACCAGCGAGATCAGGAAGGTCAGCGCACCGAACAGGAGGGCGAAGGCGTACTCGCCGAGGGCCACCTGGGTGATCACCTTCGCGCGCGGCAGCACCGGGTGCACGTGGGTGGCGAGCAGCGCGGCCAGCAGCGGCAGCACGGCCGACTCGAAGCCGATGAAGATGAAGAAGGTGTTCCCCGCCCGGCCGGTGATGGTGCTGTAGTCGTGCGTCGGCACCAGCAGGCGGAGCAGGCCGACGAAGAGCAGCACGGCGGTGGCGCCGAGCAGGACGAGCGCGGCCAGTTCGCGCAGTGGCTTGGTCACCTGGCTGGCCTGCGTCGCGTCGCCGGACGCGGGCTCGGCGGGGCTGATCACGAACTCCCCCTGGGGACGAAAACGGACAGTTGCCGACGTGAGCCTAGTCTCTCCGGCCACGGGCGGACCGGCGGCGGCGCGTGCGGAAGGATGGACGCCATGCGCATCGTGGTTCTGACCGGCGGGATCGGCGGCGCCCGGTTCCTGCTCGGCGTCCGGGCGTACGCCCGGGAGGTGGGGGCCGAGGTGACCGCCGTGGTCAACGTCGGCGACGATCTGCTGCTGCACGGGCTGAAGGTCTGCCCCGACCTGGACAGTGTGATGTACACGCTGGGCGGCGGCGCCGACCCGGAGCGGGGCTGGGGCCGGGTCGGCGAGACCTGGACGGTCAAGTCCGAGCTGGCCGCGTACGGCGCCGAGCCGACCTGGTTCGGCCTGGGCGACAAGGACATCGCCACCCACCTGGTGCGGACGACGATGCTCAACGCCGGCTACCCGCTCTCCGCCGTCACGCAGGCGCTGGCCACCCGGTGGGAGCCGGGCCTGAGCCTGCTGCCGGCCACCGACGACCGCCTGGAGACCCACGTGGTGGTCGACGGCGACCAGGGGCAGCGGGCGATCCACTTCCAGGAGTGGTGGGTGCGCTACCGGGCGGACGTCCCGACCCACCGGTTCGTCTTCGTCGGTGCCGAGACGGCGAAGCCGGCGCCGGGCGTGCTGGAGGCGATCGGGGCGGCCGACGTGGTGCTGATCGCGCCGAGCAACCCGGTGGTGAGCATCGCCCCGATCCTGGCCGTGCCGGGGCTGCGCGACGCGGTGGCCGACGGTCGGGCCCCGGTGGTCGGGGTGTCCCCGATCATCGGCGGCGCGCCGGTCCGCGGCATGGCCGACCGCTGTCTCGCCGTGGTCGGCGTGGAGTGCAGTGCGGCCGGGGTGGGTGGTCTCTACGGTGCCGGGTCGGCCGGCGGTCTGCTCGACGGCTGGCTGGTCGCGCCCGAGGACGAGGGGACGCTGGTGCCGGAGGTGACCGTACGGTCGGTACCACTGCGGATGACGGACGAGGCGGCGACGGCGACGATGGTCCGGGCCGCGTTGGAGCTGGCGTGAGACTGGAGATCCTGCCGGTGCCGGGCATCGGCGACGTGACCGAGGGCGACGACCTGGCGGCGCTGATCGCCACCGCGGCGCCGTGGCTGCGCGACGGCGACGTGCTGGTGGTGACCAGCAAGATCGTGTCGAAGGCGGAGGGTCGGCTGGTCGACGTGCCGGCGGACGGGCCGGACCGGCTCGCCGCCCGGGACGACGTGCTGGCCGGGGAGACGGCCCGGGTGGTGGCCACCCGCGGGGCCACCCGGATCGTGCAGACCCACCACGGCTTCGTGATGGCCTCCGCCGGCATCGACGCCTCGAATGTGGACAAGACCCGCCTGGTGCTGCTGCCGAAGGACCCGGACGCGTCCGCCCGGGCGCTGCGGGCCGCCCTGCGCGACCGGTACCACCTGGACGTCGCGGTGATCATCAGCGACACCATGGGCCGGCCGTGGCGCAACGGCCTGACCGACGTGGCGCTCGGGGTGGCCGGGATGCCCGCGATCCGCGACCACCGCGGCGAGATCGACCCCTACGGCAACGAGCTCCAGCTGACCCAGATGGCGGTGGTGGACGAGCTGGCCGGCGCCGGTGAGCTGATCAAGGGCAAGTGCGACCAGGTGCCGGTGGCGGTCGTCCGGGGTTACCTGGGTGTGGGGCGGGACGACGACGGCGCGGGGGCCCGGGCGCTGGTCCGGGACGCCGAGCTGGACCTCTTCTCGCTGGGCACCGCCGAGGCGAGGACGGCCGGGCTCCGGGAGGCTGCCACCCTGGCCGACGGCCCAGGGCCGACGCCGGCCGACCCGGCCGCCGTCGACCGGGCGATCGCCGCGGTCGCCGAGGTGGTCGCGCCCGGCACCGTCTTCACCCACGTCACCGATGCCGAGGTACGCGCCGGCCTGGCCGCGAGTGTGCCGGGCTGGCCCGAGCACGCCAGCGGCCTGGTGCTGGGTGTCCCGCCGGCCCCGGTCGACCAGGCTGACCTGGTGCGCTTCGGCGCCGACCTGCAACGACTGCGGACCGCGCTGGCCGCCGAGGGCGTCTCCTCGGCCCTGCTGCCGCCCCCGACGGGCAGCACCGCCAGCGCCGCTCTGGCCGTCTGACCCGCCCGCCGCACCCCCGCCCCACCACACGGCAGGCCCCGCCAGCGCCGGCGAGGTGTGGCCACAAATTCACGGAAAGAGTGGCCAGGCCGCGCGCCATAGCCACTCTTTCCGTGAATCTGCGCGGATCTTGGGCGGGGGGGCGAGGGCCAGGCGGCGGAGACTTGGGCGGTCAGGCGTCGAGGACGGCGCGGCCGAGCGGGGTCAGGATGTGCAGCACGGTGTTGCGGTCCCGATGGCTGACCAGCAGTCCGGCGTTGCGCAGCACGCTGGCGTGCTGGCTGGCCGCGGCGGGAGAGATGTGCAGCCGGCGGGCCATCTCCCCGGTGGTGCAGCCGTCCTCGGCGGCCGCCAGGACGGCGGCCCGGGTGCGGCCGAGCAGGGCGGCGAGGGCCTCCCGGCCGCCGTCCGGATCTGCGGCGGCAGCGGAGCCCGGCCCGGGCGCGAGCCCGCCGAGCCGGTCGACGGGGTAGACCAGCACCGGGGGCAGCGCGGGGTCGAGGAGCGCGACCGGGGTCCGGGCGCAGAAGAAGGCCGGGACCAGCAGCAGGCCCCGGCCGTCCAGGCGCAGCTCGCGGGTGTCCGGGTAGTCGAGCACCTCGAGCACCCCGTCCGCCCAGCGCATGGCTGGGCGGAGGCTGGCGAGCAGCCCCTCGGGCCCGTCGGCGAGCATGGCGCGGGCCCGCCGCGCCCGGTCGGCCTCCACCGCGGCCTGGATCCGAGGCCAGTACGGGGTGATGGCGAACGTCTGGTAGTGCGCCATCGAGTCGGTGAGGTGGCGCACCACCTCGGGCTCGCCCCGGGCCAGCGCGGCGGCCGGGGCGGGCAGATGGTTCTCCTCGGCCAGCACAGCCAGGTCACGGCGCAGCATGCCGACCGGAGTGCCCCGGACGGCTTCCAGCCCCGCCTCGAGGCCTTCCCGGCTGGCGTACGGGGTGAGGAAGTCGGGGAAGTAGCCGCGCGGCGGGTTGAGGGCAAGGAGCAGGCGGAACCGTTCGGTGGCGGTGTCCGTCCGCAGGGTGCGGGCCACGGCGCGGCGCCACTCGAGCATCAGTGGCTCAGGCCCGCGGCCCTGGAGCAGGTGCAGGCTGAGGACCAGTTCCCAGACCGGGTCCGCGGCGGATGCCACCCTGGTCCGCAGGATGTCCTCGCGCGAGAAGTGGATCTTCAGCATGGAGCGCTCTCCCGGGCGGACCGAGGGAGTGCCCGCCACCACAGGCACTGTACCCGCTGGAACAAATCTCCATTTTTAAGCGAGGACTGAAAAACCTCGACGCCGAGCGCGCGGGTTGGGCACACTTCCCTTGCCTGCCGGGCCGGACGTGTCACCACCGACCGGCGAGCACCGGGGGGGGGTCGGGGGAGACGGACGACCGGACAGCACCACGAGGGTCTGCGGCGACACTCCGCAGAGGTGCCATCCGGTCGTCCCACCCCGTCCGGCCGCCTCAGGCGATCCAGAGCGCCACCCGGTGGTCCTCGTCCGTGACGTAGTAGCAGGACCCATCCAGCTCGGCCAGCCCCTCCACGTGGTGGAACGGGGCCAGCTCGGCCATCAGCTTCCCCGCCAGCCGGGCGTCCGGGCCGACCTCCCACCGGAAGGCGACGTGCCGCGAGGTCACCTCACCACCGTGCGGATGGTCGTCCAGCAGCACCGAGCCCTTGCCCAGCGCGTCGATCGAGCCGATCACCGCCGCGTACCCGCCGTCGGCGGTGGGGGCGACGGCCCGGAAGCCGGCCAGCGCGCCCGGCGGGGTCACCCCGGTCAGGGCGTACGCCCCGACGGCGGCGGGCCATCCCGGGTCGGCGGCGAACATCTCCGCCACCCCGGCCAGCTCGACCAGGATCGGCTCGCCCTCGGCGGTCACCGGGAACCGCAGCCCGAGCAGCACCGTCCCGGTCGGGGTGAACGCGGCCGCCTCGACATTGATCGGCAGGTCGTCCTCGGCCAGCCGGTTCACCCAGCTCTTCGCCCGGGCGGTGCCCCGGGCCACGGTCTCCACGATGAACCGGTCCCGGACCCGGTCACCCGGCGGCAGCGGGGTCAGCGGCGCCGCCGCGAGCGCGTCGTTGATCGCCCGGTGCAGCCGGAACCGGTTGCGCACCACGTGCACCGGCAGCACCCCGGCGGCGGCATCCTCCTCGCGGAACCGGGCCACGAACGCGCGGCGGGGCCGCAGCGGGCCCGCTTTCGAGCCGAAATGCGAGCCGAAGACGTACACCCAGCCGTCGTGGTGGGCGAGCGCCTCGCCGTCCTCGGTGCGGCCGTTCTCCCGGCCGGCGTCGGCCGCCACGTGGCGCGCGACCCACTCGCCGTCGTCCCGCTCCAGCAGCAGGGCCAGGCAGCGTTCCACCGGCCCCTCGTCCAGCACCGTCCAGAAGCCCCGACGGGCGCCATGGGCGCGCAGCAGCGCCCGGGACCGCACCGGCAGCAGGTCGCTCGCCTCGTTGCCGGACACGACGAACTCCACGAGTCGCAGGGTCACCCGGCCAGGGTACGGAGGCCCCGCTCGTAGAGTGTCCGGGTGGACACCGACCTCCGGACGTACGCCGACCTGCACGCCGACGCCACCGCGGTGCTGAGCGGCTGGCCGGCGACCAGCCCGGCGGCCGCCGCGAACCGGGACCGGACCCTGGAGCTGCTGGCGGCCGGGCCGGTGGCGATGAGCCGCGGCCACCGGCCCGGGCACGTCACCGCCAGCGCGCTGGTGCTCGACGCCACCGGTGAGCGGGTGCTGCTCTGCCTGCACGGCAAGTTCCGCAGGTGGGTGCAGCTCGGCGGGCACTGCGAGCCCGGCGACCGGACCCTGGCGGCCGCCGCGCTGCGCGAGGCCGGCGAGGAGTCCGGGATCGCCGGGCTGGTGGTCGACCCGACTCCGATCGACGTCGACATCCACCCGGTCTCCTGCCAGGGTGGCTCACTGCACTACGACGTCCGGTTCGCCGTGCTCGCCCCGCCGGGGGCGACCGAGCGGGTCAGCGACGAGTCCGAGGCGCTGGGCTGGTTCCCGCCGGACCGGCTGCCCGAGCCGCTGGCCGACGGGACCGTCCAACTCGTCGCGCCGGCTCTCGCCGCGCTGGCTCGCCGGGCCGCCGGCTGAGCCGGCGGCGCGGTCAGACCAGGCCCTCCTCGCCGCGCTCCTTGAGCTCGTCGACCAGCTTCTTCACGTCCTGCGCCCGGTCCCGCGGGCAGACCAGCAGCGCGTCCGGGGTGTCCACCACGATCAGGTCGCGGACGCCGACGGCGGCCACCAGCCGGCCCGACTGCGGCACCACCACCAGGTCGGCGGTGTCCCGCAACAGCACGCCCGGCTTGGCGTCGGTGCCCAGCACCACGTTGCCGTCGGCGTCGGCGGGGAGCACCTCGCCGAGGGTGTGGAAGTCGCCGACGTCGTTCCAGCCGAAGTCGCCGGGCACGGTGGCCACCCGGCCGGCGGTCGCCGCGCCCTCCATCACCGCATAGTCGACGGAGATCTTCGGCAGGGTCGGCCAGACGGTGCCCAGCACGTCGTCCTGCTCGGGGGTGCCCCACGCCGCCGCGATCGCGGTGATCCCGGCGTGCATCGCCGGCTGCTGCCGGGCCAACTCGGCGAGGAAGACGTCCACCCGCCAGACGAACATGCTGGCGTTCCAGAGGTGCCGGCCGGAGTGGACGTAGACCTCGGCCACCTCGGCGGCGGGCTTCTCCTTGAACTCGATCACCGGGCGCAGCGGACCGCCGCTCACCGGCTCGCCGGTCTCCAGGTAGCCGTAGCCGGTCTCGGGCCGGGTCGGGGTGATGCCCACCGTCATGAGCAGCCCCTGCTCGGCGCCCCGGATCGCCTGGCGTACCACCTCGGCCCAGCGCGCCGGGTCACCGATCAGATGGTCGGCGGCGAACGAGCCCATCACCGCCGCCGGGTGGCGCTCCGCGATCACCGCGGCGGCCAGCGCGATGGCCGCGCAGGAGTCGCGGGGCGAGGGCTCGACCAGGATGTTCTCCTCCGGCAGGCCAGCCAGTTGCCGGGCCACCGCCGCGACGTGCGCGGCCCCGGTGACCACCAGCGTGCGCTCGGGGGTGGTCAGCGGTGAGAGCCGGTCCACCGTCGCCTGCAGCAGCGAGGCCGGGGTACCGGTCAGCGGGTGGAGGAACTTGGGATGGCCGGCGCGGGACAGCGGCCACAACCTCGTGCCGCTGCCACCCGCCGGGATGACGGCGTAGAACATCAGCACATCATGCCCGAAACCGTCATGCTAAGGACGCGCGGTCCGTGGGACGGCATTCAACACTCAGGAACGGGCCCGGCTCCAGGCGGCGATGTGCACCTCCGCGCTGGACTCCCAGGTGAACTCCTTGGCCCGGTCGAAGCCGGCCTTGGCCAGGGCGAGCCGGCGCTGCTCGTCGTCCAGCAGGGCCGCCAGGTCGGTGGCGATCTGGTCCGGGTCCTCGCTGGTGTACGCCACCGCGTCGCCGCCCACCTCGGGCAGGGAGAGGCGCGGCGTGGTCAGCACCGGCGCCGCGCAGGCCATCGCCTCCAGGATCGGCAGGCCGAACCCCTCGCCGTACGACGGGTAGGCGGCGACCAGCGCACCGCCGAGGAAGCCGGGCAGGTCGGCGTAGCGGAGGTAGCCCGGGCGGAGCAGCCGCAGGTGCGACGGCACCTCGGCCACCGCCCGGTCGATGTCGTCGTCGTGCCCCTGCCCACCGGCGATCACCAGGGCGGGCGGGTTCTCCCGGTCGGCCACCGCGCGAGCCCAGCCACGGATCAGGTTGGGGACGTTCTTGCGCGGCTCCTTGGCCCCGAGGAAGGCGATGTAGCTGCTGCTGCCCAACCCGAGGCGGGCCCGGACCCGGGCCTTCTCCTCCTCGCTCGGGGCATGGAAGGCGGCGTGGTCGACCCCGTGGTAGGCGACGTCGATCCGGGTCGGGTCGGCGTCCAGCAGGCGGATCAACTCGTCCCGGGTGGCCTTGCTCGGCACGATCACCCGGTCGGCCCGGCGCAGCGAGGTCTTGATCGCGCTGCGGAAGAACGTCCGGCGGGACTTGTCGTAGTGCTCCGGCTCGGTGAAGAACGTCGCGTCGTGCACGGTGACCGTCACCGGGCAGCCGGCCCGCAGCGGGCAGGTGTAGAAGGGCGAGTGCAGCACCTCGGCGCTCACCTGCTGGGCCAGCAGCGGCAGGCCGGTCTGCTCCCAGGCGAGCCGGGCCGGGCGGTGCGCGACCGCCGCCGGGGCGGGGATCACCTCGGCCGCCGGCAGCATCCGGGTGTAGCGCTCCAGATCGGTGCGGAGGCTCACCACGACCAGGTCCACGGCGGAGCCGCAGACCCTGCCGAGGGCGCCGAGCAGGCCGTCGACGTATCTACCGACGCCGCCACGGTCGGCGGGGACACTCGTGGCGTCGATGAGCACGCGGGGCGGGCGACCGGCGGTCACGGGGCGACTCCTCAGGCAGGCGGTCTGTGGGGAACAACACTGTCGGCAAGCCTACGCCGGGCCCGGGTCCCGGCGGTGACCGCGACCCGACGGTACGCCGAGTTGTCCTTGCCATCGAGTACGGGTCACCGGCGCGTATCGTTCGCGCCGATGGCCGACAACATTGCCCGGGTCTTCGCCGACGCGATCGCGACCGACCCCACCCGACCACTGCTGACCTGGTACGACGATGCCACCGGCGAGCGCACCGAACTGTCCGGCGCGACCCTCGCCAACTGGGTGGCCAAGACCGCCAACCTGCTCGTCGACGAGGTCGCCCTGGCTCCCGGCGACCCGGCCGGCGTGCTGCTGCCCCCGCACTGGCAGACCGCTGCCGTACTGCTCGGCTGCTGGTCGGCGAAGCTGACCGTGGTCGACACGCCGGGCGACGTGGACGTGCTCTTCGCCGCCGCCGGGCGGGTCGCGGAGGCGGGCGAGTGGTCGGCCGGCGAGCGGTACCTCCTCGCGCTCGACCCGTTCGCCCTGCCGATGCGGGAGGTGCCGCCCGGCTTCGCCGACTTCGTCTCGGCGGTCCGCGGTCACGGCGACCACTTCACTCCGTACCCGCAGGGCGGCGAGGGGGACGCCGAGCTGCTGGCCCGCGCGACCGACCGGGCCGCGGAGCTCTGCCTCGCCGCCGGCGACCGCGTCCTGGTCGACGCGGCACGGCATCCCGATCCGACCGACTGGCTCCTCGCCCCGCTCACGGCGGGTGCCAGCATCGTCCTCTGCGGCAACCTCGACCAGTCCCGCCTCGACGCCCGCACCGCCACGGAGAAGGTCACCCGCACCCTCGCCTGACCGGGTGCCGGCCCGGGCGCCCGGACCGGCACCCGCTGGGTCAGGCGGGCGTGGACTCGTCGGTGTGGGCGCGGCGCTGGGCGAAGGCGGCGAAGGCGGTCAGCGACTCCGGGTTCGCCAGGGCGCCCCTGGCCGCCGCGTTGTCCACCGGGGTGCCGGTCAGGATCTTCTTCACCGGCACCTCCAGCTTCTTCGCCGAGAGGGTCCGCGGGACGGCCCGGACCTGGTGGATCTCGTCGGGGACGTGCCGCGGCGAGAGGGCGGTACGCAGCTCCCGGCAGATCTTCTTCCGCAGCTCGTCGTCCAGCTCCAGCCCCTCGGCGAGCACCACGAAGAGCAGCAG
The DNA here is from genome assembly GCF_042871425.1 of Micromonospora sp. NPDC005806. Classification (NCBI taxonomy): domain Bacteria; kingdom Bacillati; phylum Actinomycetota; class Actinomycetes; order Micromonosporales; family Micromonosporaceae; genus Micromonospora; species Micromonospora sp. NPDC005806. The sequence continues at coordinate 99,468 of NZ_JBIAIL010000002.1, forward strand.
CTCCCCGGCGCCGCCCTGGTCGTCCTCCAGGTGCACCACCACCGAGTCGACGACCTCGTCCAGCCCCTCCACCACCGAGTAGAACTCGGCGGTGCCGAGCCGGACGCCGCCCCGGTTCAGGGTGGCGTCCGAACGGCCGGTGATCACGCAGCCGCCCCGGTCGTTGATCGTGATCCAGTCGCCGTGCCGCCAGACGCCCGGGTAGACCTCGAAGTACGCCTCCCGGTAGCGGGTGCCCTCCGGGTCGTTCCAGAAGCCGACCGGCATGCTCGGCATCGGCTCGGTGATCACCAGCTCACCGAGCTGACCGATGACCGGGGTGCCGTCGGCCGAGCGGGCCTCCACCTTGGCGCCGAGCGCCCGGCAGGTGATCTCCCCGGCGTGCACGGGCAGCAGCGGCACCCCGCCGACGAAGCCGGTGCAGACGTCCGTGCCGCCGGAGAGCGACTGGAGCTGGAGCCGGTCGCCGACGTTCTCGTACACCCAGGTGAAGCCCTCGGCGGGCAGCGGCGCGCCGGTCGAGCCGACCCCGCGCAGCGCGGCAAGGTCGGCGAGTTCCTTCGGCACCAGGCCGGCCTTGCGGCAGGCCAGCAGGAACGGCGCCGAGGTGCCGAAGTACGTGGTGCCGGTCTCCGCGGCCAGCCGCCAGAGGGCGCCCAGGTCCGGGTGCCCCGGGTTGCCGTCGAAGAGCACGATCGTGGCGCCCACCGCCGGCCCGGAGACCAGGAAGTTCCACATCATCCAGCCGGTGGTGGTGAACCAGAAGAACCGGTCCGCCGGACCCAGGTCGTGGTGCAGGGCCAGCATCTTCAGGTGCTCCAGCAGGATGCCCCCGTGACCGTGCACGATCGGCTTGGGCAGGCCGGTGGTGCCGGAGGAGTAGAGCACGTAGAGCGGGTGGTCGAACTCGACCGGGGTGAAGGCCAGCGGCTCGTCGGTCTCCGCCGCCAGCTCGGCCCAGGAGATCGCGCCGGGCGGCGGCGCGCCGGCCGGGTCGAGGTACGCGATGCCGACGGTGTGCTCCAGCGACGGCAGCGCGGCCCGGATGGCGGCCACCTCGCCCCGCCGGTCGACCGGCTTGTCGCCGTACCGGTAGCCGTCCACAGCGACCAGGACCTTCGGCTCGATCTGCTGCCACCGGTCGGTGACGCTGCGGGTGCCGAACTCGGGGGCGCAGGAGGAGAAGATCGCGCCGAGGCTGCTGGTGGCCAGCAGCAGCACGAAGGTCTCCGGGATGTTCGGCGCGTACGCGGCCACCCGGTCGCCCCGGCCGACGCCGAGCCGGCGCAGCCCGGCCGCCACCCGGCGGACCTGCTCGCGCAGCCCGGCCGCGGTCAGCGTCTCCGGCGCGCGGGTCTGCCCGTGCGCGATCACCACCGGGTCGTCGTCGCCCCGGCCGGGCATCCGCAGCACGTTCTCGGCGTAGTTGAGCGTGGCGCCGGGGAACCACCGGGTGCCGGGCATGGCCCGGTCGGTGAGCGTGCCGGTCGGCGGGGTGTGCGCGACCACCTCGAAGTAGTCCCAGATCGACCGCCAGAAGGCGTCCAGGTCGGTCACCGACCAGCGCCACAGCGCGTCGTAGTCGGCGAACTCCAGCCCCCGGTGCTCGGCCAGCCAGCGCAGGTAGTCGCCGATCCGGGACCGCTCACGCACGTCGGCCGGCGGCGTCCACAGCACGTCACCCACTGCTCCACCCTCCCTGGGCCCGGTCACGACACTGTGCATGGGCCGTGCCGCCATCTTGCCCTACCTCGAGATGCCATTCTCCGCACCCGGTGCCGGTCAGGGGGCGTGCCCTGCCCACACCCCCCGACCGCCGGCTGTGTGGATGGGCGGTAAGGAGGGGCGCTGGTTGGCGCCTGGCGTTGTAGCGGGCCCCTCCTGACACCTCAGCCGGCGCGGTGCGCCTGGATCGCCCGCCGCCGGGCCAGCCGGTGCGCCCGGCGGATCTCCGCCTCCCGGCAGCGCCGCTCGTCCTCCGGGGTCTCCGGCAGCACCGGCCGGACCGGGCGCGGCGCGCCGCCCACGTCCACCCCCACGAAGACCAGGTAGGCGGTGGCCACCGGGACCGGCTCGTCCTCGGCCGAGTCCCAGCGCTCGGCGACCACCTTCACCCCGACCTCCATCGAGGTGTGGCCGGTCCAGTTGACCTGGGCGTGCGCGTGCACCAGATCGCCCACCCGGACCGGCTCGGAGAACACGATCTCGTCGATCGACGCGGTGACCGCGGTGCCCCCGCTGTGCCGGGCGGCGGCCGCCCCGGCGACATCGTCGACGAACTTCATCAGTACCCCACCGTGCACGGTCCCGTACAGATTGACGTCAACTGCGGTCATGATCCGGCTCAGCGTGACCCGCGAGTACGAGGTCGGCTTGCCCGCCGGCCCGGTGGAGGGGTGATCTGTCATGCCAGAAACGGTACGGTGCGCGGATGCGACATCTCTGGAGCTTCCTCGCCGGGTTGGTGGTGGCGCCCGTCACCTGGGTGCTCGTCACGCTCGGTCAGGACGGATCTGGACGCACCATCCACCGCTGGGTGGAACTCGGTACGTACAGCACCCCCAACCTGATCGAGCCGGCCGTCTACCTCGGCGTCGCCGGCATCCTGCTCGGCCTGCTCGCCACGCTGCGCTTCTCGCCGTTCGGCCCGCTGGTGGCCGGACTGCTGCTGGCCGTCCCGTACATCGGGATGTTCGTCGCGCCGTTCACCGTCCGTGACCAGGTCCCCGAGGGCTGGAAGCTGTTCGAGGACCCGCTGCCACTGCGCCAACCGCTGGAGAACGGCACGCTGTTCCTGATCGGCGTGCTGCTCCTGATGGCCGTGTTCAGCGGGCAGCGCTGGCGGCGGTGGCCCGGAGAGCCGGCGGCCGGGGCGGAGCTGACCGCGGCCGACAAGCCGATCGAGCACAGCGCCGCGCTCGGCGACTGGCCCCCGTCCGACTCGGCGAAGGACACCGCCCCGCTCACCGTGGGCTACCCCGAGCCCACCCCAACCGACCCCCTGCCCCGCCGCACCGGCAGCGAGTCGCCGTGGTCCGCGCCTCCGCGCGCGACCAGCCGACCGGAGGGCACCACCGAGATCCGATGACGGCCGCGGGCGGGCCGGGGAACCGGCCCGCCCGCCCGACCGTCGGCCGGCCCGGTCAGTCGTGCTCGGGAGTGAGCAGGCCGCGTCGGAAGGCGACGGCAACGGCAGCTGCGCGGTCGTTGACGCCGAGTTTTGTGTAGATGTGCAGCACGTGGCTCTTCACCGTGGCCTCGCTGATGAACAGGCGCGCGGCGGCCTCGCGGTTGGTGGCGCCGTCGGCGATGAGGCGGAGGACCTCCAGTTCCCGGGCGCTCAACGGGTCGGCGGGGGCGCGGACCTGGCCGAGTAGGCGGGTGGCGACCGACGGGGAGAGCACGGCTTCGCCCCGCGCCGCCGTACGAACGGCATGGATGAGTTCCTCGCGGCCGGTGTCCTTGAGGACGTAGCCGGTGGCCCCGGCCTCGATGGCGGGTACGACGTCCCGGTCGGTGTCGTAGGTGGTGAGGACGAGAACGCGGGCCGCGATGCCAAGCCTGGCGAGTTCCTTGATGGCGGCGACGCCGTCCATCCGGGGCATGCGGAGGTCCATGAGGATCACGTCGGGATTCAGCACCCGCGCGAGTGCGACGGCCTGGGCGCCGTCTCCCGCCTCGCCGAGCACCTCGAATTCCGGGTCGCCGGCGAACATGCCGCGGATGCCGTCCCGGACGACGGGATGGTCGTCGGCGATCAGCAGTCGGATCAGGGGCTCAGCCACGTGTCACCGCCGGAACACTCGCGGAGATCGCCGTGCCGAAACCGGGTTCCGACTCGATCGCCAACGTGCCTGCCAGGCGGCTCACCCGCTTGCGCATCGAGGTCAGGCCGAAGCCCCCGCCGTCGGGCGCGCGCTCGGGGTCGAACCCAGCGCCGTCGTCGCGCACGTCCAGGGTGACCACGTCCTCCATGTACGACAGGGTCAGCCCGACCCGGGACGCACCGGCGTGCTTGGCCGCGTTGGCCAGGGCCTCCTGCGCGGTGCGGAGCAGCGTCTCCTCAACCTCCGGATGCATGGGACGGACCGTGCCTGTGATGGCGAAATCCACCCGTACCGTGTTGAGCTCGCCCCACTGGGTGACGACATCCTTCAGCGCCTCGGGCAGCGGTGCCGCCGCCAACTGGCCGGGGCCCACCGCGCGCACGGAGCGCCGGGCCTCGGCAAGGCTGTCCCGCGCCAGCCGGACCGCGTTGTCCACATGACGCCGCCAGTCCTCGGCCTGCTGCGCCGCCTGGAGCTGGGTGATGATGCCGGTCAGGCCCTGGGCGAGGGTGTCGTGGATTTCCGCCGCCATCCGCTGCCGTTCGTCGAGCACGCCCCCCTCGCGGGCCTGAACCAGCAACTGAGCGTGCAAACCCGCGTTCTCCCGCAGTGCCTCCTCGAGCTGCACCACCATCCGCTTGCGTTCCGCGCTCCGCTCGGCCGTGACCTCGCCGACGAAGCTGAACAGGCCGACCACTGCCACGATGGCGGCGATGAAGAACAGATAGACGAGCACCCCGGAAGGGGTTGGATCGGGCAAACCGCCCCGATAGGCCGCGACGCTGATCGCCGCCGTGGCGGTCACCCCGACGAACCGCCAATTTCCCCTCAGATACTGCCAGGAATGGAGGTATCCGGTGAAGCCGAAGAAGCTGGCAAACCACATCCCTTGCGTACAGAGCGCCCCAATCAGCACCACCAACCCCGCGACGTAGACCGCGCCCCGCGGCACCAGCCAGATCCAGGCGGCGGCGAACGCCGCCAGGCCGAGCGTGAGCCACGACCGGCCATCGGTCAGCAGGGTGAGCACCGTGGAGGTCGCCAGCAAGACGTACGGCGCGGCCGCCAGCTGGCGCTCCAGCAGCCGCTCCCACCGGTCGAGCCGCGCGGTCATACCTCACTCCCAGCGGAAGAACTTCGCCGCAGCGGTGCTGACGACCACGGCGTACGCGGCCAGCACACCGACCAGCAGGGGGCTGGGAGCGCCATCCGCCCAGACGGCCTGCAGGCTCTGCCGGAAGGCGCCCAGCGGGGTGTACTCCCCGATGCGGGCCACGATAACGGGCATCTGATCGGTGGGCTGAATGAGGCCGGCGAGGTAGGCCATCGGGAAGTACAGCAGGACACCGATCCCATTGGCGGCTCGGCCGTTCGGCGCGACGGCGGCGATGAGCAGGCCGACGGCGAACATGGCCGCCGTGCCGAACAGGAAGGTCAGCAAACCGGGCAGCGCCCGGGTGGGCAGGTGGGCGCCAAGGACGGTGCCGGCGACCGCCAGCAGCAGCGCGCACGCGGTCAGCGCCAGGACGAACTGCAGGAGCACCTGCACCAGCAGCAGGTTCCCCGGACGTACCGGCGTGGTGGCGAGCCGGCGCAGGATGCCCCGCTCGCGATAGGTGGCCATGGTGGTGGGCAGCAGGTACAGGCCGACGAGCCCCACGGCGATCGCCAGTGCCATCGGCAGGAGCACGGTGTCGCCCTGCTCGATCGAGCTGCCGAAGACCACCAGAATGAACAGCGGGATGAGCAGGGAGAACATCGCCCCGGGTTCCCGGGTCAGCAGCTTCAGTTCGACGATGGCGAGCTTGGTCATGATTTTCTCCGTCAGTGGGCAGAGTCGAAGGAGCGGCCGGTGAGGGCGACGAACGCGTCGTCGAGGGTGCGCTTGTCGATGCGTAGATCGCTGACCAGGACGTGGTGGCGGGCGAGCTGAGCGGTGACGGCGGTGGCGAAGTCACCCGTGCCCGTGACGACCACCCGGTTTCCGGTCCTGGTCACGCCGGTAACCCCGGGCAGCCCACCCAGCTCGATCAGGTCCCCCGCCATCAGCGTGAACCGCATCTGGTGTTCGGCGTCGATCCCGTCGACCAGCCCGGAGGGGGTGTCTATCGCGACGACCTTGCCATGGTCGAAGACGGCGACGCGGTCGCAGAGCTCCTCCACCTCGTCCATGAAGTGGCTGACCAGCACCACCGTCACGCCGCTCGCCCGGACCCGCTTGATCAGCTCCCAGGTGGTACGACGAGCCTGGGGGTCGAGCCCCGTGGTCAGCTCGTCGAGGATCGCCACCCGCGGATTGCCCACCAGCGCCAGCGCGATGAACAGCCGTTGCTTCTGGCCACCGGACAGCTTCCCGAAGCGGGCGTTGCGCTTGTCCGTCAGCCCCCACTCCTCAAGCAGCTCACGCCAGTCGCGGGGCCGGGCATAGAAGGACGCATACAGATCGAGCGCTTCCCAGACCTTGATGTTCTCCGGCAACTGGGTGTGCTGGAGCTGCACCCCGATCTGTTCGCGTAGCTCGCGCCCGTCCTTGACCGGCTCGAGCCCGAGCACCCTGATCGACCCGCCGTCGGGCCGCCTCAGTCCCTCCACGCACTCCACGGTGGTGGTCTTGCCGCTGCCGTTCGGCCCGAGTATCCCGAAGATCTCGCCCTCCGCCACGGAGAACGACACCCCGTCCAGAACGGTCAGGTCCGCGTACCTCTTGCGGAGGTCGTTGACTTCGATGACTGCCATGGCTCAAGCATCTTTTGCCTGCTCTCGGCACGAATCGATCTGCCAGCCATACCCATCCGGGGATACTGTTGACCGGAAAATCCACCGTTTGGTTGATGCCAACGTGGACCTGCCGCATACAGCGAACCCCGCCTCCCGAGCCGGGAGACGGGGTTCTGCTGGTCAGCGCCTACTTGAGCAGCTGGCGGGCCATGACGATGCGCTGCACCTGGTTGGTGCCCTCGTAGATCTGGGTGATCTTGGCGTCCCGCATCATCCGCTCGACCGGGTAGTCGCGGGTGTAGCCGTAGCCGCCGAGGAGCTGCACCGCGTCGGTGGTGATCTCCATGGCGGCGTCCGAGGCGAAGCACTTCGCGGCGGCGCCGAAGTAGGTCAGGTCCGCGTCGCCCCGCTCGGACTTGCCGGCGGCGGCGTAGGTGAGCTGGCGGGCCGCCTCCAGCTTCATGCCCATGTCGGCGAGCATGAACTGGATGCCCTGGAAGTCGGCGACCGGCTTGCCGAACTGCTTGCGCTCCTGGATGTACCCCTTGGCGTAGTCCAGGGCGCCCTGGGCGATGCCGACCGCCTGGGCGGCGATGGTCACCCGGGTGTGGTCGAGGGTCCGCATCGCGGTGGCGAATCCGGTACCCTCGGCGCCGATCATGCGGTCCGCCGGGATCCGCACGTTGTCGAGATAGACCTCGCGGGTGGGCGAGCCCTTGATGCCGAGCTTCTTCTCTGGCGCGCCGAAGCTGACCCCGGCGTCGGACTTCTCCACCACGAAGGCCGAGATGCCCCTGGAGCGGGCTGCGGGATCGGTCACAGCGAAGACCGTGTAGTACTCCGAGACGCCCGCGTTGGTGATCCACCGCTTCACGCCGTTGAGCACCCAGTGGTCACCGTCCCGGACCGCCTTGGTGGTCATCGAGGCGGCGTCGCTGCCCGCTTCCGGCTCGGAGAGGCAGTACGAGAACATCGCGTCACCCGCGGCGACGGGGGTCAGGTACTTCCGCTTCAGCTCCTCGGACCCGGCCAGCAGCAGCGGCATGGTGCCCAGCTTGTTCACCGCGGGGATCAGCGACGACGAGGCGCAGGCGCGGGCCACCTCCTCGATCACGATCGCCGTGGCCAGCGCGTCCGCGCCGGCGCCGCCGTACTCGACGGGGACGTGCGGGGCGTGGAAGTCGGCCGCCCGCAGCGCGTCGTAGGACGCCTTCGGGAACTCACCCGTCTCATCCGCCTCAGCGGCGTGCGGAGCCACCTTCGCCACACAGACCTCACGGACCGCCTCCCGGATCGCCTCGTGCTCCTCGGGCAACCGGTAGACGTCGAACGACTGCTCTGCGGGCATGTCCGCCCCTCCCCTTCACCGCTAAGATGCGCAATCTGTGACGCCCGGAGGCCGCCGACTGACGCAGACTGAAGGATAGCCACCAGGCTTCAGCCGGGCCTTACCGGCGGGTAGGCTCGCGCACGACAGGCGTCGACACGGCACAACTACCCTCACACAAGACGACAGGTTCCCTCGGTGCCCCGGCATGGCGCCCAGCCGATTGCGACGCAACGAAGCGCCGCCAGTGCGAGCGGAGAAGACAGGCGTGACGATCCCGTACCCGAACACCCAGCCGATGCCGGCCATCGCCGCGGTGACCCCGCCCTCCGGCGCGGCCCGGCCCCGGGTGACCTTCCTCGGCACCGGCTACCTCGGCGCGACGTACGCCATCTGCTACGCCGAACTGGGCTACGAGGTGCTCGGCTTCGACGTCGACGCGGACAAGATCGCCAAGCTGAACGCCGGCGAGGTGCCGATCCACGAGCCCGGCCTGGACGAGCTGCTCCGGCGCAACCTGGCCGCCGGCCGGCTGCGGTTCAGCACCGACATCCAGGAGACCGCCGACTTCGGCGACGTGCACTTCATCTGCGTCGGCACCCCCCAGCGGGCCGACAGCATGGGCGCCGACCTGTCGTACGTCGAGGCGTCGGTGACCAGCCTGGCCCAGCACCTGACCCGCAAGGCGCTGATCGTCGGCAAGTCGACCGTGCCGGTCGGCACCGCCGAGTGGGTGGAGCAACTGGTCGGCAAGCACAGCCCGGCCGACCTGGGCGTCGAGGTGGCGTGGAGCCCCGAGTTCCTCCAGGAGGGCTTCGCCGTCGACGACGTGCTGCGCCCCAACCGGATCGTGGTCGGGGTCAAGAGCGAGTGGGCCAACGGCATGCTCTACGCCGCCCACAAGGGCGTCTTCGACCTGGCCGCCACCGAGGACCGCGAGGTGCCGCTGGTGGTCACCGACTTCGCCACCGCCGAGCTGGTCAAGGTCGCCGCGAACGCCTTCCTGGCCACCAAGATCTCCTTCATCAACGCGATGGCCGAGGTCTGCGAGGCCGCCGGCGGCGACGTGACCCAGCTGGCCCGCTCCATCGGGTACGACCCCCGGATCGGCAACCGCTTCCTCCAGGCCGGCCTCGGCTTCGGCGGCGCCTGCCTGCCCAAGGACATCCGGGCGTTCCAGGCCCGGGCCCAGGAGCTCGGCGCCGGCGAGGCGCTGCGCTTCCTGCACGAGGTCGACCTGATCAACCTGCGCCGGCGCACCCGGGTGGTCCAGCTCGCCGCCGACCTGCTCGGCCGCCGCTCCGGCCCGGCCGGTCCGGACCTCTCCGGCACCCGGATCGCCGTGCTCGGCGCGACCTTCAAGCCGAACACCGACGACGTCCGGGACGCCCCGGCCCTCGCCGTCGCCGCGCTGCTCGGCAAGGCCGGCGCCGACGTGCACGTGTTCGACCCGCAGGGCACGGAGAACGCCCGCCGCGCGGTGCCCGAGCTGACGTACGAGGCGAGCATGACCGACGCGGTCCGCGACGCCGACCTGGTCTGCGTGCTCACCGAGTGGGCTGAGTTCCGCAACGCCGACCCGGTCGCCCTGGGCGAGCTGGTCAACGGCCGCAAGGTGGTCGACGGCCGCAACTGCCTGGACTCCACACTGTGGACGCAGGCGGGTTGGGAGTACCGCGGCCTGGGCCGCCCCTGACCGCTCCGCACCTGGATCGGCCGTGGCAAACCGCCACGGCCGATCCTTTTTGTTGTCCCGAACGCGCCGGCAATTGTCGAAATCCGCGCCCGGTCAAGGCATGCTGCGACAGTGGGGGTCCACACCACGGGCCGGCCGGACGGAGGGACGTCGTGCAGACCTTCAGGTGCGCCTCGTGCGGGCAGGAGATCAAGCCCGCCGTGATCTGCCCGCACTGCGGGGCGGACCAGCCACAGTGGGCCGAGCACCTGGCGGACATCGAACGCTCGATCGCGGAGATGAAGGCCCGCGACGCCGAGATCGCCCGCGAGCAGCGGCAGATCGCGGCAAAGATGCAGGCGGCCCTCTTCCAGCGGGACATCCTCGCGCACGCCGGTGAGGAGCGGATCAAGCAGACCAGCCGGCCCCGCCGAGTCCTGCGCCGCCGGGCCGGCCGCCGCCCGCCCACGGCCACCACCGGCGCGCCGCCCCGGGTGCCCCGCCAGGGCACCCCGCCGCCCGGTCCGGACGACCTCCCGCCGCGAGCCAGGGCGCAGTGGCTCGACGTGGACGACCCGGAGCATCCGCCGGAGGCGTCCTCCCGAGAGGTGCAGAACATCCCCCTCGGGCTCGGCGCGCTGCTGCTCGGCGTCGCCGCGGTGGTCTTCGCCGCGGTCGCCACCAGCTCGATGGACGCGCTGGCCCGGCTCGGCGTGCTGCTCGTCGCGACGGTGCTCATGCTGCTCGCGCCGCCGGTGCTGGCCCGCCGGGGGCTCACCTCGACCGCCGAGACGATCGCCGCGGTGGGCCTGCTGCTGCTGCCGCTGGCGGGGTACGCGCTCTGGGCCGTGGACCGGATCAACGGCGCCGTTTCCGGGCCGGCCTTCGCCGGGTCGATCTTCCTGGTCACCGCCCTGATCTCCGTCAGCTACGCGTACGCGACGGGGCTCCGCGCGCCCCGCTTCGCCACCGTCCTCGCCGCCCAACCGGTGCTGCCGCTGCTGGCGTACGAGCGGATCACCGGGCCGGCCGGCTGGGCGCTGGTGCTGACCGTGGTGGCCGTCGTCGACCTCGCCCTGGCCCGCTCGGCGGTGGTCGTCGAGCGGCCGGTCCGGCGGGACCTGCCCGCCCCGGAGCCGGCACCCGCCCCGCCCCGGCAGCGTTCCGCCGACGAGCGCCCGGAGGCGGCCCCGGAGGAGTCGGCCGAGGTGCTCGGCGCGGAGCCGCCCGAGGTCGACCGGGCCGTCCCGCCGGCTCGCCCGGTGCCCTGGCTACGCGAGCTGACCTGGCTGCTGCACGGCGCGGCGGTCGCCGTCGCCCTGGCGTACGCGGTCACCGCGCTGCTGCGCGCCGCCACGGTGCCGGCCGCCGCCGGGGCCGGGGCGGTGCTGCTGCTCGCCGCGCTGGTGGGGCTGGCCGGCGCGCTGGTGCTGCGCCGCCCACCGCTGCCGGACGTGGGCGCCGGCCTCGTCACGCTCGCGGTGATCGGCGCGCTGGGCCGGGTCGCCTCGGTCGCCTTCCCCGGCCGGTCACTGCTGCTGATCGCCGCGGTCATCGCGCTGACCGGGTTCGCCGTCCGGGCCGTACCGGGGGCGGCCCGCCGCGGACCGCAGCTCGCCTCGGCGGTGGCGCTGACCGTCAGCGGCCTGGTGGTGGCCGGCGGCGCCCTCCGCGCCGGGCTGGCACCGGTCCGCGCGTCGCTGCCCGCCTGGTCGGCCGACCTGGGCGGGTGGCATGCCGAACTGGCGGCGGCGGTGGGACCGACCGGCTGGCAGCTCGCGGCGAGCGCCCTGCTGCTCACCATCGCCGCGGTGATCGCCCTGCCGCCGGAGATCCGGCGCGAGTTCGCGGTGGTCGGGGCGGCGCTGACCGCGCTCGCCGTGCCGGCCTCCGTCAACCTGGGCTGGGCCACCGCCTGCTGGCCGATGCTGCTGACCGCCGTGGCCATCGGCGTGCTGGGGCTCGTCGCCGGCACCCGGCGCGCCGCGGTGGTGCACGCGGTGACCGCCGCCGGGCTGGGCCTGATCGGCGCCGGTGCCGCGCTCGCCCGGCCCGCGCTCACCGCCGCCGCGCTGACCCTCCTCTTCCTGGCCGGCGCGCTGGTGTCCCTGGCGCCCCGGGTTCGGACCGCCGCCGCGGCCGACACGCTGCGCGGCTGGGCGGCGGGCGGGGCGGCGTTCGCGCTGCCCGGTGCGGTGGCCGCGTTCGTCGCCGCCACCGAACCGACCCCGCCGACCCTCAGCCCGGCCAGCCTGCGCGAGGTCACCGTCCCGATCCTCGCGGCGAGTTTCCTCGGCGTCTGCGTCACCCTCGGCCACGCCGCCCTCGTCCAGGTCGCCCAGCGGCACCTCAGCGCGCCGCACGCGATCGGCACCGTGCTGGGCTCGGTGGCGGTCGCCGCGGCCGCGTTCGGGGCACCCGGTTCCACCACCGCCGACGCCTGGGTTGGCGGCCTGCTGCTGCTCGCCGCCGCGCTGCTGGCGCTGGCTCCACGGATCGACGCCGGCCGCCGCTCCGACCTGACGCTGGACGGCTCGGACCTGGCCCTCGCGGCCACCACGGCGGCGCTGATCGCCACCCTGGTCCGGATCGCCGCCGTGCTCGCGCCCGGCGGTCAGCTCGTGGTCGCCGCCGCGCTGGTGCTGGTGGTCGCCGTCGCCGCCCGGGCCATGCCCGAGGAGTGGCGGCGCGGCCCGATCCTCGGCATCGCGATCGGTGGCACGCTGATCGGTCTGATCGCCGGCTGGAGCGCGCTGCGCGGCGGGGTGGGCGTCCTGGCCACGCCCGGGCCGATCTGGGCCGGCGACCTGAGCGGGTGGCCGGCCGCGCCGACCGGCGGGTCGACCTGGCAGGCACCCGTCGCGCTGGCGCTGCTGGCGGTGGCCGCCGGGATCCTGCTGCCGACCCCCTGGAGGTACGACATCTCCGGGGCGGCCGCCGTGCTCGCCACCATCGGCGCCCCGGCCGCCTTCGACCTGCCCTGGTGGTCGCCGGTGCTGGTGGGCGCCATGGTCGCCACGGTCTTCGGGATGGCGGCGGTGGCGACGGTCGACCCGCGGGCCGCGCTGTCCCGGGCCACCGTGGCCGGGGTGGTCGCCCTGCACGCCGCCGGCGCCGGGTTGGTCCGGCCGTGGACCACCGCGCTGGCCCTGGGCAGCATCGCGCTGATCGGGGTGGTGGTGGCGGCCCTGGCCCGGGTGCTCGCGCCGTCGTTGGTCGAGGACGTGCGTACCGAGGGGATGCCGCTGCACCTGGTGCAGGTGGGCGGCGCGGCGTTGGGCGCCGCCGTGCTCGCGCTGCCCGGGGCGGTGGCCGCCCTCGCCGCCGAGTTCGGACATTCACCGCAGGTCGTGCTGACCGCCGCGCTGGCCGCGTCCAGCATCGGGCTGGCCGCGGTGGCGGCGGTCCGCCGGCAGGTCCCGCAGTACCTGTCCTACGCGAGTGTGGCCGTGGCCGGCGGCGCGACGATATGCGCGATCGCCGCCGTGGTCACCCACCTGCCGTCCGGCGTGTACGCCGCCGCCGCGGCCCTGCTCGGCGTGCTCGCCGAACTGGTCCGGGCCGCCACCGTCCCGCCGGCCGGCTCCGCCCAGCCGGTACGCCGCTGGTCGGTGCTCCTGAACGGGGCGCTGCGCCGGCTGCCCGACGACGGCACCGAGCTGCGCTGGCGGGTCAGCCCGGCCGCCGGGGCGCTCGCCGCGGCGGTGCTGCCGACCGCGCTGGCCCTGGTGACCCTGGCATCGCCGCTGGTCGTGGCGCTGGTCGAGCCGATGCGGGTGCTGTCCCGGATCTGGCAGGGACCGCCGCCCGCACTGCTCACCCCGCCCGCCGAGGCGGTGGACCCCACCCACGTGCTGACCGCGCTGCTGCTCACCGCGACGGCGGCGCTCGCCGCCACCGGGTTCAGCGGTGGCCGGCGCTCCCGCGCGGTGCCGGTGGTGCTGCCGGGCGCGGCCGTCACCCTGCTGATCACGCCGGTGGCGCTGGGCCGGGGCTGGCCGGAGACCGCGCTGGCCGGGCTGACCGTCTTCACGATCTCCATGCTCGGGCTGGCGCTGACGCTGCCCCCGGCGCTGGCCGAGCCGGCCCGCTCGCTGCGGGTCGCCCGGGTGCTGGTCTTCGCGATCGGGCTGGCCGCCGGGGGCGCCGGCCTGGCCGGCAGCCTCGCCACCCGGGACCTGACCCTCTTCACGCTGGGCGGGGCGGTCGGCGTCGGGGTGGTCGCCGCGCTCTTCGGCACCACCCAGCACGCCCGGATCCTGGGCTGGCTGTTCGCCTCGCTGATGGCCGAACTGTTCGTGCTCACCCTCGGCCTGGTCGCCGGGCTCGCCGCGGTCTGGTCGGCGTTCGGGGTGCTGGCCGTCGGGGCGGCGCTCCTGGTGTTCGCCGCCGCCCTCCCCCGGCTGCGCCGCCCGGAGGCGTACCGGGAGGCGGCCACCGTGGAGTGGAGCGGATACGCGGCCGCGCTCATCGCGCTGGCCCTGGCGTACGACTCGCCCCGGCACATCGCCGCGCTGCTGGCCGCCTGGGGTGCCGTGCTCGGGGTGGCCGCCAACCGCCCCGGTCGCCGGCCGGTGGAACGGCGGATCCTGTTCTGGTCGGTGGTGGCCTGTGAGATCAGCGCCTGGTGGATCCTGATGCGGGTGGCCGACGTCGCGCTGCCCGAGGCGTACACCCTGCCGTTCGCCGCGCTCGCCCTGCTGGTGGGCGTGCTGGAGCTGCGCCACCGGGCGGACCTGTCGAGTTGGGTGGCGTACGGGCCGGCCCTGGTCGCCGCGTTCCTGCCCACGCTGGCGATCGTGGTGGCCACCGACTCCAGCATGTTGCGCCAGGTGTCGCTGCTGCTCGGTGCCGTGGCGGTGCTGATCTTCGGCTCGATGACCCGGCAGCAGGCGCCGGTGATCGTGGGCGCCACGGTCACCGCGGTGGCCGCGATCCACGCGCTGATCAGCCTCGGGCCGTGGCTGGTGCTGATCCCGGTCGGCTTCATCCTGCTGGTGCTCGGTGCCAACAACGAACGCCGCCGTCGCGCCCAGGAGCGCCTCCAGACCGCCCTCCGCGGCATGAGATGAAAGCGGCGGGGTGGGCACCCTTCGTCGGGGGCGGGCTGAGGGTGCCGGTTCGCGCGGACGGTGCCGGCCGGGGTGCCGGTTCGTGCGGATGGTGTCGGCCGGGGTGCCCGGTCGGCGGATCCGGCGGGAGGTGCCCGGGGCGTCAGGGGAGGGAGGCGCGGAGGGTGGCGTCCTTCTCGGCGACCAGGTCCTCCAGGCTCGCCTGGTAGGCGACCATCCGGTCGCGCAGGGCAAGGTCGGAGGCGGCCAGGATGCGCACCGCGAGCAGGCCGGCATTACGGGCGTTGCCGATCGACACCGTGGCCACCGGCACGCCGGCCGGCATCTGCACGATGGACAGCAGCGAGTCCATCCCGTCCAGGTGCTTGAGCGGCACCGGCACGCCGATCACCGGCAGCGGGGTGACCGAGGCGACCATGCCCGGCAGGGCGGCCGCACCGCCGGCCCCGGCGATGATCACCTGCACGCCCCGGCCGGCGGCGTCGCGGCCGTACTCGATCATCTTGACCGGGGTCCGGTGCGCGGAGATCACCTGGACCTCGTACGGCACCTCGAACTCGTCCAGCGCCTCGGCGGCGGCCTTCATGGTCGGCCAGTCCGAGTCGCTGCCCATGATCAGCCCGACCGTGCTCACTCGTGCCCCTCGCGCAACCAGCGGGCGGCCCGCGCCGCCCGGGCCCGTACGTCGTCCAGGTCGTTGCCGAGCACGGTGACGTGCCCGATCTTGCGGCCGGGGCGCACCTGCTTGCCGTACAGGTGGACCTTGGCCCCGGGCTCGGCCGCGAGGAGGTGGTGCAGCCGCTCGTCGATGGACATCCCGCCCGGCTCGCCGCCGAGCACGTTCGCCATCACCACGACCGGCGCGGTGAGCGAGGTGTCCCCCATCGGGTAGTCGAGCACCGCCCGCAGGTGCTGCTCGAACTGGGAGGTCCGCGCCCCCTCGATGGTCCAGTGCCCGGAGTTGTGCGGCCGCATGGCCAGCTCGTTGACCACCAGGCCGGCTGGCGTCTCGAAGAGCTCGACCGCCAGCAGGCCGACCACGCCGAGCGCGGTGGCCAGGTCGATGGCGAGCTGCTGGGCGCCGACCGCCAGCTCCTCCGGCAGGTCGGGCGCGGGGGCGAGCACCTCGACGCAGATGCCGTCCCGCTGCACGGTCTCCACCACCGGGTACGCGGCAACCTGCCCGAACGGCGAGCGGGCCACCTGCACGGCCAGCTCCCGGCGCAGCGCGACCCGCTCCTCGACGAGCAGTGGGGTGCCACCGGCGAGCAGGGTCGCGGCCAGCTCGGCCGCCTGGGTCGCGTCGTCCACCATCCAGACACCCCGGCCGTCGTAGCCGCCCTGGGCCGCCTTGAGCACCACCGGCCAGCCGACCTCCGCACCGAAGGCGACCAGGTCCGCGGGCTGCTCGACCGGACGCCAGGCCGGGTTGGGCGCGCCCAGCTCACCGAGCCGCTCGCGCATCACCCGCTTGTCCTGCGCGTGCACCAGCGCCTCGGCCGGCGGGAAGAGCTTGACCCCCTCCTCGGCGAGGGTGCGGATGTGCCCGCTGGGCACGTGCTCGTGGTCGAAGGTGACCACGTCGCAGCCCTTGGCGAAGGTGCGGAGCGCGGCGAGATCGGTGTGGTCGCCGTACTGGACGTCGGCCGCGACCAGGGCGGCGCCGTCGTCCGGGGCGAGCGCCAGCACGCGCAGCGACTGGCCGAGGGCGATGGCGGCCTGGTGGGTCATCCGGGCCAACTGGCCACCGCCCACCATGCCGACGACGGGGAGGCCGGTACGGGAATCCATAGCGCCGCCAGCCTATCGGGGCGGTCGGCGCTACCGGCCCGGAGGGCCGGCTCAGCTCGCCGGGGTCACCACGATCCGGCGGGGGGCGCGGGCCAGCTCGCGGGCGGTCCGCCGGGCGATCAGGATCGAGCCGATCGCCGTGGGCGCGAGCCAGGCGACCAGGTTGCCGTCGGTCATCTGCACGGCGAACCCGGTGACGAAGGCGATCACGGTGCTGCCCATCAGGTTGAGGTGCCAGATCCGCCAGCCCCGGCCGCCCAGCCCGCGCGGGCGGCGGCGGGCGAACCAGAGCCCGCCGAGCAGCCAGCCGAGGGTGAGCGCGCCGAGCAGGGCCAGTCCCCAGAGCCGGGCCGGATCGAGGGAGAAGAGCCCGAGGGCGCTCAGACTGAGCCCGACCGCGGCGCCCGCGTAGACCCGCCCGAGCAGGGTGTGCCGGCCGCGGCGTTTCGGCGCGAGCAGCACGGGCAGGGCGAGCAGCAGGCCGGTGGTGCCGCAGACGGCGTGGATCACGACGAGAACGGTGTGCATGACGTCCTCCTCCTAACCTCCCACTGTGGGAGGTCGCTGGAGCAATCGTCGAACCTGACACAATGGGATGTCAAGCGAAAGCGTGAAGGAGCACATCGATGCCGGATCGGCCGCTGAACGCCACCGCCGCCTCCCTGCTCGGCTTCCTGCACGACGGGCCGATGACCGGTTGGGACCTGGTCACGGTCGCACAGCAGCGGATCGGGGCGTTCTGGTCGCTGACCCAGAGCCAGGTCTACCGGGAACTGACCGCGATGGCGGCGGCCGGACTGGTCCGGGCCGGCGAGCGGGGCCGCCGCGACCGGCAGCCGTACGAGATCACCGAAGCCGGACGGGCGGCGTTCGCCGAGTGGGCGCGGAAGCCACCGGCCGACGAGACGATCCGATTCCCGCTGCTGTTGACCGTGCTCTTCGGTCGCCACCTGCCGCCGGACCGGCTGGCCGGATTCCTCGCCGCGCACCGGGCCGCCCACGCCGCCCGGCTCGCCGGCTACCAGGCGGCCGCGGCGGGGCTGCCCGAGGAGGCGGACGCCGTCGACCCGTACTCGGTGGCGACCCTGCGCTTCGGGCTGGCGTACGAGCAGGCGGTGCTGGACTGGTTCGACGCCCTTCCGGATCCGTTGCGGCCGGGGACCGAGGGCGCCGACCAGGCATGATCACGTCATGACGATCCGTGAGATGCTGCGCGGGCTCCCGGTGCTGGCGCACGACATGCCCTCCTTCGACCCCGTCGACGTGCCCGGCACACCGCTGGACCTCTTCGCGTCCTGGTTCGCCGCTGCGGTCACCGCCGGGGTGGACGAGCCGCACGCGATGACCGTCTCGACCGTGGACGCCGACGGCGCGCCGGACGCGCGGGTACTCATCCTCAAGGACCTCGACGAGGAGGGATGGCACTTCGCCACCACCTCGACCAGCGCCAAGGGCCGACAGCTCGCCGGCAACCCGCGGGTCGCGCTGAGCTTCCACTGGCGGGAGCTGGGTCGGCAGGTCCGGATCCGCGGTGTCGCGCATCCGGCCCGACCCGAGGTCTCCCGGCGGGACTTCCTGGCCCGCCCGTTCGGCTCCCGGGTCGCCACGCTGGCCGGCCGGCAGAGCGAACCGCTCACCGACCGGTCCGCCCTCGACGCCGAGTTCGCCCGGGTCAGCGAGCGGGTGGCCGCCGACCCGGATCTCGTCGCCGAGGGACACACGGTCTACCTGGCGCGGCCCGAGACGGTGGAGTACTGGCAGGCCGACCGGCAGCGCCGACACGTCCGGCTGCGCTACCGCCGCACCGCCGACGGCTGGGAGCGCGAGCTGCTCTGGCCGTGACCGTCAGGTCAGCTGCGCGACCAGGTCGTCCACGGAGGTGACCGGCCGGTCGCAGACGAAGCCCCGGCAGACGTACGCGGTGGGCCGCCCGTCGACCAACGGCCGGTCGGCCAGCAACGGCACCCCCGGCTGGTCGGTGCGGCCCGCCACCACCACCGCGCCGGGCGGAGCGTGCCGGTGGGCGGCCGCGACGAGGGGGTCGCCCACCGGGTCGTCGGTCACCACCGCGATCTCGTACGGCCCGGAGAGCAGCGCCTCGCCGGCCGAGGCCGCGTACCCGGTGAACCGGGCATGCCGGCCGACGATCGGCGCGACGGTCGACAGGGCGGCCTCGGCCGCCTCCCGGTACCGGGTCTCCCCGCTCAGCGCCGCGTACGCGACCAGCGCCGCGACGATCGCCGAGCGGCCGGACGGGGTGGCGTTGTCGGTGGGGTCGGCCGGCCGGGTGACCAGGCGCTCGGCGTCGTCGGCGGTGTCGTAGAAGCCGCCGTCCGGGGCGGCGAACCGGGCCAGCGCCACGTCGAGGAGCTGACCGGCCAGCGCCAGCCAGCGTCCCTCCCCGGTGAGCTGGTGCAGCGCGCAGCACGCCTCAGCCACGCAGCCGTAGTCCTCCAGCACGCCGGCCGGCTCGCCGACGACCTTGTCCCGGGAGACCCGGCGCAGCCGCCCGTCCACGACGTGCCCGGCGGCCAGGTGCTCGGCGGCGTCCCGCATGGCGCCGTCGGCGACGATGGTGACGCCCTCCATCAGGTTGGCGTCCTCGTCGTCGGGGGACGCGTAGAGCGCGGCGACCTGCTGGAACTCGGCGATCGCGGTGATCGCCAGGCCGTTCCAGGCGGCCACCACCTTGTCGTCCCGGGCCGGCTGGGGGCGGGTGTCCCGGGCCGCGAGCAACCGGCCCACCACGTCCTGCCAACGCCGGCGCACCGACGGGTCGGCGTCGTCCACGTCCCGGGCCAGCCGCAAGACACTCGTGCCGTGTTCGAAGGTGCCGGACTCGGTCACCGCGAACAGGTCGGCGGCGAAGCGGGCGTCCTCCTCCCCCAGCACCTCGACCAGCTGCGCCGGGGTCCACACGTAGGTGAGCCCCTCGACGCCCTCGGTGTCCGCGTCCAGCGCGGAGGCGAAGCCCTCGCCGGGCCGGTGCAGCTCGTCGGCGAGGAACCGGGCGGTGTCCCGGGCCACCCGCCGGGCCAGCCGGTCCCCGGTGAGCCGCCAGAGCTGGGTGTAGACCCGCAGCAGCAGCGCGTTGTCGTAGAGCATCTTCTCGAAGTGCGGCACGGTCCAGTGGCCGTCCACCGAGTAGCGGGCGAACCCGCCGGCGAGCTGGTCGTGCAGGCCGCCCCGGGCCATCGCCTCGCAGGTGTGCCGGACGATCTCCAGGCTGCGGGCCGATCCGGTGCGCTGGTGGTGCCGGAGCAGGAAGAGCAGGTTCATGTGCGGCGGGAACTTCGGCGCCCCGCCGAACCCGCCGTTCGTCTCGTCGTACTCTCCGGCAAGCTGGTCCGCGGCGGCGTCGAGCAGCTCGGCGGTGAGCGGCGCGCTCAGCCCGCCCACCGCCTGGGCACCCCCGATCGCCTCGACCACGGCGGCGCCCTGCCGCAGCACCGCCTCCCGCTGGTCCCGCCAGGCGGTGGCGACCGACCCGAGCAGGCGGATGAAGTTGGGCCGGGGGAAGTAGGTGCCGCAGAAGAACGGGGTGCCGTCCGGGGTGGCGAAGACCGTCATCGGCCAGCCGCCCTGCCCGGTCATCGCCTGGGTGGCGGTCATGTAGACGGCGTCGACGTCCGGCCGTTCCTCCCGGTCCACCTTGACGCAGACGAAGTCGTCGTTCATGAGCTGGGCGACGCCCTCGTTCTCGAACGACTCGTGGGCCATCACGTGGCACCAGTGGCAGGCCGCGTACCCGACCGAGATGAGCACCGGCACGTCACGCCGTTTCGCCTCGGCGAACGCCTCGTCGCACCAGGGCCACCAGTCGACCGGGTTGTCGGCGTGCTGGAGCAGGTACGGCGAGGTGGCGTCGGCAAGTCGGTTCACCCGACGACCATAACCAGCCCCGGCGTCCAGCCGGGTCACCATCCGGCGGCGCGGGCCGCTCAGGAGGCGCCGTCGACGCGGAGCGGGAAGACGTTGCCCTGGGCGTTGTCGCGCAACGACCCCAGCACCGCCCCGATCTTGTCCGCCGGCATCGGCTTGAAGAAGTGGTAGCCCTGCGCGGCGGTGCAGCCCAGCTCCGCCAGGGCGGCCCGCTGCTCGGCGGTCTCCACCCCCTCGGCCACCACCCGCAGCCCCAGCTCGTGGGCGAGCCCGACGGTGGTCCGGACGATCGCCGCCGCCTCCGGGGACTCGGCCATCCGGATCACGAAGGAGCGATCGACCTTCAGCTCGTCCACGGCGATCCGGGTCAGGAAGGTCAGCGACGAGAACCCGGTGCCGAAGTCGTCGACGGCGAGCTGCACCCCCATCGACCGTAGGGTGGCCAGCACCTCGTCGATGACCTCCAGCTCGCTCATCACCACCGTCTCGGTGATCTCCAGGACCAGCCGGTTCGGCGGGACCTGGTGCCGGCGCAGCGCGTCGCCGATCTCCCCGGGCAGCCGCGGGTCGAGCAGGCTGCGCGCCGAGAGGTTCACCGAGATCGGCACCTCCAGCCCCTCACGGGCCCAGCTCGCCGCCACCGCGAGCGCCTTGTCCAGCACGTACCGGGTGAAGGCGCCGAGCTGCTCGCTGTTCTCCACGGGCCGGATGAAGTCGGCCGGGCCGAGCCACCCGCGGCGGGGGTGCTGCCAGCGGATCAGCGCCTCCACCCCGGTCGGGGCGCCGGTGGCGAGGTCCACCGCCGGCTGCAACGCCAGCACCAGCTGGTCATCGGCCTCCAGCGCCTCCCGCAGCTCGGCGAGGAGCGCCAGGTGGTCGGTGCTCGCCGCGTCGCGGGAGCTGTCGTACGCGGCGACGCTGCCGCCACCCTCCTTCGCCTGGTACATCGCGATGTCGGCCCGGCGCAGCAGCTCGGTCATGTCCGCGGTGCCCGCGTCGGCGACCACCACCCCGACCGCCACCTCGACGGACATCCGCACCCCGGCCACCTCGGTCGGCGCGGCGAGCCGCTCGGCGATCTCCCGGGCCTGCCGCAACGCGTACGCGATCGGGGCGGTCCGGGCGTCTACCACCGGGACCGTGGTCAGCAGCAGGGCGAACTCGTCACCACCGAGCCGGCCGAGCAGGTCGCCGGGGCGGGCCAGGGCGGCCAGCCGGTTCGCCGTCAGCCGCAGCAGCTGGTCCCCCGCCGCGTGGCCCAGGGTGTCGTTGACCTCCTTGAACTGGTTGACGTCGAGCAGCAGCAGCGCCACCGGGTGGTCGTGGGCGAGCTGCCGCAGCGCCTGGTCGCCCTTGGTGAGCATGGCGGCCCGGTTGAGCAGACCGGTGAGCTGATCGTGCACCGCGTCGTACGACGAACGGGCGGTGACCAGCCGCAGCTCGCGGTGGGTGGCGGCGTCGTGCAGGGCGGCGGCCAGGGCGTCGCCGAACGCGGCGACGCCGTCCCGTTCCCGGTTGGTCGGCGGGGCGGACCGGGAGAAGTGGACCCGCAGCTGGCCCACCTCGGCGCTGCCCACGGTGAGCGACCGCACCAGCTCGTGGTCGCCCGACCCACTGGGCGACGGGGGCGACACCTCGCGGTCGCGGACCTGACCGCCGGTGTCCGCCCGGTAGCGACGCCACCGGCCGTCGCCCCGGGCGACGTCCACCTCGACCAGCTCCGCGCCGAAGAGCGCGAGCGCCCCGGTCGCCGCGGCGGTCGCGACACCACGCTCGTCGAGCTGGTTGAGTGCGGCGGTGGCCTCGGCGAACGCCCGCCAGGTGCGTCGCTCCTGGTCGGCCCGGAGCCGGTGCCGGTAGGTCTGTTGAAGCAGCCAGAGCGGCGGCGGGAGCAGCAGCAGCCAGCGGACGTCCAGCTCCAGCAGCGTGACCACCACCAGGCCGACCGCCACGTTGCCGACGAACATGAGCTGCTTGCCGCGGAGCGCGGCGAACAGCGGCGGACCGATCGGGATGCCGTGCTGCAGCGCGAGGCTCGCACCGCCCAGCCAGGCGGTGGTGAGCAGGTAGGTCACCGAGCCGGCGATCAGCGCGAGGGCGAGTTCCGGGGTCGGCGCGGCGAGCAGCGGCCGGCCGAGGGCGTTGGCCACCGCGGCGGCGAGGGCGGTGGCGGCGGTCAGGGAGGCGATGATCCGGACCAGTTCCAGCACCGGCCGGCGGTCGGCGAGCAGGGACATCGTGGTCCAGGCGGCCCCGGCGCCGAGCAGGGCCGCGGCCGGCAGCCAGCCGGCCGGTACGAGATAGAGGCAGACGATGAGGGCGGCCTCGCCCCAGGTGATGCTGACCATCCCGGCGGCCGTCCGGAACCGCAGGCGGGCGAGCTGGGCCACGGCGAACGCGGCGACCGCGAGGCCGAACCGGACGGGCGGCGGCAGCGGGTCGTCCGGCGGGAGGGACGCGGGGACGGTGAGCCCGACCAGGGTGGCCAGCAGGGCGGTGACCCCGACGGCGGCGGTCACCAGGAGGACCCCGGTCGGCGTGCCACGCAGGCCGAGCCGGTCCGGGCGTTGACCGTCCCTGCCGGAGGTCACGGGCCCACCCCGTGCACCGGTCCGAGGGCACGGCGGGGGGCCACGGCTGCCACGGACATCGGCGCCCCCCTTCCGCGCACGGCTCAGGGACTTTCGGTCCCCCGGCGGAAGGCTAAGCCAAAGCCGGTGGCCGCAACAGGGGGCGACGACCGGCTTCGACGTGATTCACGCACCGACTACCCGTTACGGCGCTGCTAGGAGCCGTTGGGAGCGTCTGAGGGTGATTCCTGCGAGGCGGTCCCGTCTGTCGGATCGGCGACCGTCGCGTCGGTCCGACCCTGGTCGGCCGGACCGGGCTGCGGCGGGAACCGGTCGGGCAGCCGGCGCAGCCGGGCGTTCATGTTGCGGATCAGCAGGATGGTGACGGTGGCCAGCGCAACGATGAGGAAGAGGCCCATCGGGCCGGCCAGACCACCCGTACGGGTGTCACCGAAGTTGTTCTCCGCGAGCACCTGGGCGGTGGTCAGCATGGTGTTCCTCCGATGTGCGACTGACCACCAGGGTAGCCCCCCGCCGGATCAGCGGGCATGCGCCGTCTCCCGGACCCCGGCGAAGAGGTCGGACTCGGGCAGCGGGCTGTCCACCAGCGATCGGGCGAGCTGGTAGTCCTCCGTCGGCCAGGCGCGCCGCTGCCGCTCCATCGGCACCTGGAACCAGAAGCCGTCCGGGTCGATCTGGGTCGCGTGGGCACGCAGGGCGTCGTCGCGGACCGGGAAGTATTCGGCGCACTCCACCCGGGTGGTGATCCGGGGGCCCCTGTCGGGGCGGTCCTCCCAGCGCTTGAGCCACTCCTCGTACGGCGACTCCACGCCGGCCTCGAGCATGGCCTCGTGCAGCGCCGTGATCTTGCCCTTGGAGAAGCCGATGTCGTAGTAGAGCTTCAGCGGCTGCCAGGGCTCGCCGAGCTCGGGGTGGCGCTCCGGGTCGCCCGCGGCCTCGAAGGCGGCGACGGTCACCTTGTGGGTCATGATGTGGTCGGGGTGCGGGTAGCCACCCTCCTCGTCGTACGTGGTGACGACGTGCGGGCGGAACTGGCGCATCAGCCGCACCAGCGGGGCCGCGGCGACCTCGACGTCCTGGAGCGCGAAGCACCCCTCGGGCAGCGGCGGCAGCGGGTCGCCCTCCGGCAGCCCGGAGTCGACGAAGCCGAGCCAGGCCTGCTCGATGCCGAGGATCGCCCGGGCGGCGTCCATCTCGGCGCGGCGGATCTCGGCGATGTTGGCCCAGACGTCCGGGCGGTCCATCTTCGGGTTGAGCACGCTCCCCCGCTCGCCACCCGTGCAGGTGACGACCAGGACATCGACCCCCTCGGCGACGTATTTCGCGGTGGTCGCGGCACCCTTGCTCGACTCGTCGTCGGGATGGGCGTGCACCGCCATGAGACGCAGCTGCTGGGCCACCTTCGGCGCTCCTCGTCTGTGCCGACCGGCCGGACCCAGCCGAGGCCGGACCGGCTGACTGCCGGAAATCTCCCCCCCGCGCCCGCGAAAGCCCCCGTGCTGGCCGGTCGGCGGCTTCGCCGACCTGCCATCCTTGACTCAGCGCCGGGCTGGGAAGATGGACTCTGCCATTCTTGCCGATGCCGCCGACAACAACGCCAGGAGATACCCGCCGGTGAGCGAGACGCACGCCACAATCGCACCGGGCACGCCGGTCTTCCCGCCCGGCCGCTACGGCCGTCGCCGGGAGCCGGGGCGCCGCCGTCCGCTCCCGCTGGTCCTGCTGGCGGCCGTGCTGCTGGCGGCCTTCGGGCTGGTCGCCGCCAAGCTCTACACCCAGTACGGCGATCCCGAGTACCGGGCCGAGGTGATCACCTACACCGGGATCACCGACTCCCGGGTGGTGGTCGACTTCCGGGTCACCGTGCCAGCGGGCGGTGCGGCGACCTGCCTGCTGCGGGCCCGGTCGCACGACGGCGCCGAGGTGGGACACGCCGAGGCCACCGTGACCGCCCGCCCCGGCCAGCGGCACGTCACCGCCCGGCACGCGGTGCCCACCACGGCCCGCCCGTTCATCGGCGAGGTGCTGCGCTGCCGGCCGGCCGGCTGACCCCACCCGGGCCCACCTGGCCCCACGCGCACCCCCGGTCCCACCGCCGGCACCGGGGGTGATCGGCGACACCCTGACGTGTCCGGCACTGGTAACTTGGTAGTTCACCTGTCAGCCAGTCCGCACCAACCGAGGAGACCGCCTGTGTCCACCAATGGCAACGAGGCGCCCGCCACCTGGCTGTCCCAGGACGCTTACGACCGCCTCCAGGGCGAGCTCGACGAGCTGATCGCCAACCGACCGGTCATCGCCGCCGAGATCAACGCCCGGCGCGAGGAGGGCGACCTGCGGGAGAACGGCGGCTACCACGCCGCCCGCGAGGAGCAGGGCAAGGCCGAGGGGCGCATCCTCTACCTGAAGGAGCTGCTCCGCACGGCCAAGGTCGGCGAGGCCCCGGCCGCCGACGCGGTGTCGCCGGGCATGGTCGTGACGATCTACTTCGACGACGACGCCGACGACACGGAGACCTTCCTGCTCGGCTCCCGCGAGATCGCCTCCACCACCGACCTGACCGTCTACAGTCCCGAGTCCGCGCTCGGCAAGGCGATCCTGGGCGGCAAGTCAGGCCAGACCTGCACCTACAAGGCACCGAGTGGCGCCGACATCAAGGTGACGGTCGTCAAGTTCGAGCCGTTCTCCGGCTGAGAGCCATCCGGACCCGCGCCGGCCGGCTCGGGTCCGAACCCGACCGAGGCTGACAGGCTCCTCGGACCCGGGCCACACCCGACCGCCCCGGCCCGCCGGCCGGGGCGGTCGCGTCGTCGCGGGCCCGGCCGGGGATCACGACTCGGCGGCGAACACCACCTGGTAACCGCTGGCCCGCAGGGCACTGATCAGCTTGTCCGAGTGCTCCACGCCGCGGGTCTCCACCGAGAGCGCCACCTCCACCTCACCGAGGCGCAGGTGCGGGTTCGCCCGCTGGTGCTCCACGTCCACCACGTTGGCCCGATGCTCGGCGATCTCGGTGAGCAGGGAGGCGAGCTGACCCGGTCGGTCCGTGCAGCGGACGGTGACCCGCAGGTAGCGGCCGGCGGCGGCCAGGCCGTGCTCGATCACCCGGAGCATGAGCAGCGGGTCGATGTTGCCGCCGGAGAGCACCGCCACCACCGGCGCCTCCACCTCGACCGCCCCGGCCAGCAGCGCGGCCACCCCGACCGCGCCGGCCGGCTCCACCACCTGCTTGCCGCGTTCCAGCAGCATCAGCAGCGCCCGGGAGATGTCCTCCTCGGAGACGGTGACGATCTCGTCGACCAGCTTGCGGACGTGGGCGAAGGTCAGCTCGCCGGGACGACCGACCGCGATGCCGTCGGCGATCGTGGAGAACGACGGCAGGCGGACCGGCTCGCCGGCCTTGAGCGAGGGTGGAAAGGCGGCGGCGGTCGCCGCCTGCACCCCGATCACGCGTACCTCGGGACGCAGCGCCTTGGCGGCCACCGCCATCCCGGAGATCAGGCCACCGCCGCCCACCCCGGTGACGATCGTCTTCACGTCCGGGCACTGTTCGAGGATCTCCAGCGCCACCGTGCCCTGGCCGGCGATGACGTCCGCGTGGTCGAACGGGTGGATGAACACCGCCCCGGTCCGCTCGGCGAAGGTCTGCGCCGCCACCAGCGACTCGTCCACCGTGTTGCCCGCCAGCTCGACCGTGGCGCCGTACCCCTTGGTGGCGGACACCTTGGGCAGCGGCGCGTTGACCGGCATGAAGACCGTGGCGTGGGTGCCGACCAGGCCGGCGGCGAGCGCCACCCCCTGCGCGTGGTTGCCGGCGCTCGCCGCGACCACGCCGCGTTCCCGCTCCTCGGCGGAGAGCCGGGAGATCCGCACGTACGCCCCGCGCACCTTGTACGACCCGGCGCGCTGCATGTTCTCGCACTTCAGCCACGCCGGCCCGCCCAGCACGGCACTGAGCGGCCGGGAAGGCTCCAGCGGGGTGGTCCGGGTGACGCCGGCGAGCAGTTCCCGCGCGGCCTGTACGTCGGCGAGACCGACCAGTTCCGTCATGCCCCGATCGTGCCACCCGCCCCCGGGGGAACCTGCGGCGACGCCACGGTCGGATCGCTCGCCACCTGCGGCGACGGCCCCGTCACGGGCTGCGTCGGATAGCCGGGCGCCGGGACCGTCATCCCGGGCAGCGGCCACCCGGGACGCGCCGTCCAGGCCGGTGCCGCCTTGGCGATCCGGTCCTGCTGGGCGGCGGAGATCCGCCGGATCAGCACGATGAACGACACCCCGGCGACCAGGCAGGCCAGCAGCGGGACGAGTCGCGGGCCGATCGCGTCCTGGTAGTAGCGCACGTACGTCTGGAACTCCGCGTCGTTGCGGGGCCACTCGGTCAGCCTGGTGTACCGCTGGTCGTCGAGCCGGCTCACGATGCGTTCGGCGAAGGTGAACACCAGCCAGGCCGACCACCAGACCCCGACCAGTCCCGGCGTGCTCCGGCGCCACAGGCTGTCCCGGGCCGCGTTGGCCACCACCCGCGCCGGCACCACGAAGTTGGCGAACGGCACCAGCCAGCCGGCGATCGCCCAGCCCGGACCCATCGTCGGCAGGGCACCGGGGAACGCCTCGAGGTTCTTCCGCACCCGCCAGGTCCAGATGATCACCAGTACCGCGGCGGCCAGGGAGGCCATCAGGTAGGGCAGGACGAGCAGGAGCTCGGCCACCGCCGCGCCCATCAGCAGGTCGCGGTCGAGCTGCTCGGCCGCCGAGCGGGCCACCCGCACCCCGACGACGGGGAACAGCGCGCTCGGCAGGTAGAGCAGGGTGGCCGCGCCGACCGCGATCGCGGCGGCCGTGCCCAGGCCGCGCACCGCGTACGTGGGCACGCCGGGGCTGACCGCCGGCTGGCCGAGCGGCGTGCCGCAGCGCTGGCACTCGTTGAAGGCCGGGGATGTGGCGTCCCCGCAGGTCTGGCACCGCATGGTCGTCCCCCGTGGTCCGCGTGCGGAATTCGCGGACACGCTAGACGATCATGCGGTGGCCGGCGACCCCGTACCGACCCGGGGGTAGCCGGGGGCGTGCCGCTGCCAGGGGGTCTGCATCTCGAACTGGCCGGCGACGCCGAGCAGCAGCAGCTCCGAGCCGGGCGGGCCGACGAACTGCACGGCGACCGGCAGGCCGTCCGGGCGGCGGCCCACCGGCACCACGATCGCCGGCAGCCCGGCGATGTTCCACGGCGCGGCGTACGGGGCGTACCGGATGTTGGCCCTCATGTTCGCCAGCCAGGAGCGGCCGGACCAGCCGGCGGCCTCCGGCGGCGGGCCGGCCAGCGCCGGGGTGAGCAGCAGGTCGACGGAGTGGTCGGCGAAGAAGTTCACCGAGCGCTCGCGCCAGGCGGCCCGGTCGGCCTCCCGGACGTACCCCCGGCGCTGCGCCCACTCGCCGAGGGCCACGTGCCGGCGGCTGCGGCGCTGGAGGCCACGCCGCTCCACCCCGGCGGCCTGCACGTCGGCGGCGGCCGCGGCGAACCAGGTGGCCAGACCCTTGAGGCCGAGCGCGGTCGGGTAGACCGGGTCGGCGGGGACGGTGTCGTGCCCGGCGGCGGCCAGCAGCCGTCCGGCGGCGGCCACCGCGTCCCGGTTGGGGGCGTCCGGCGCGACGCCACGCACCGGCGAGCGCAGCGAGACGCCCACCCGCAGCCGCTGCGGCGGGACCAGCTTCTCGGGGCGGCGGCCGGCCAGCACCGAGAAACCGACCGCCGCGTCCGCGACCGTGGTGGCCAGCATGCCGTGCTCGGCGAGGCCGAACCAGTCGTCCGCGCCGAGCTGGTAGGGGATCACGCCCCGGCCCGGCTTGAGCCCGACCAGGCCGCAGCAGGCGGCCGGGATGCGGATCGAGCCGAGGCCGTCGTTGCCGTGCGCCATCGGCACCAGCCCGGCGGCCACCGCGGCGGCGGCGCCGCCGGACGAGCCGCCGGGGGTACGCCGGGTGTCCCACGGGTTGCGGGTCACCCCGGTGTCGTCGTCGGTGACCGCCCAGAGGCCGAGTTCCGGCATCCGGGTCACCCCGAGGATCACCGCGCCGGCGCCGCGCAGCCGGCGGACCACCTCGTGGTCGGCCTCCGCCACCCGGGTCCGCGCGGCTGCCGAGCCGTTCCAGGTGGGCAGGCCGGCGACCGGGGTGTTCTCCTTGACCGCGACCGGCACCCCGGCCAGCGGGAGGTTGGCCAGGTCCTCCTGCTCGTCGACCTTCTCCGCCTCGGTGATCGCCTCCCCGCCGCGTACCGTGCGGAACGCGGCGAGGTCGGCGTCGGCGTGCGCGATGTAGTCCAGGTGGTCGGCCACCACCTGGGTGGCGGAGACGTCGCCCCGGCGTACGCCCCGGGCGATCTGCTTGGCGGTCGCCCCCACCCAGGTCGTCGGCATGATGTCCGGCACGGCCATCCTCCCCAGCCAGCGGTCAGCCCAGCGCCTGCTCCAGATCGGCGAGCAGGTCGTCGACCGTCTCGATGCCGACAGACAGTCGCACGAGATCGCCGGGAACTTCAAGCGGCGAGCCGGCAGCACTTGCGTGTGTCATCCGTCCCGGGTGTTCGATCAGGGACTCGACCCCACCGAGGGACTCGGCGAGCACGAAGAGCTTGGCCCGGTTGCAGATCTCCACGGCGTGCTCCTCGCCGCCCGCGGCGCGGAACGAGATCATGCCGCCGAACCGGCGCATCTGCTTGGCGGCCACCTCGTGACCCGGGTGCGAGGGCAGGCCCGGGTAGATGACCTGGCCGACCTTGGCGTGACCGTCCAGGTAGGCCGCGATCCGCTCGGCGTTGTCGCAGTGCCGGTCCATCCGCACCCCGAGGGTCTTGATGCCACGCAGGGTGAGCCAGGCGTCGAACGGGCCGTTGATCGCGCCCATCGCGTTCTGGTGGTAGCGCAACTCCTCGCCGAGGGCCCGGTCGGCGACGACCAGCGCGCCACCGACCACGTCGGAGTGTCCGCCGATGTACTTGGTCGTGGAGTGGACCACCACGTCGGCGCCGAACGCGATCGGCTGCTGCAGGTACGGCGAGGCGAAGGTGTTGTCGACCACCAGCAGCGCGTCGGACTCGTGCGCGACGGCGGCCAGTGCGGCGAGGTCGGCGATGCCGAGCAGCGGGTTGGTCGGCGTCTCCACCCAGACGATCTTCGTGGTGCCGGGGCGGATGGCGGCCCGCACCGCGTCCGGGTCGGAGACCTTCGCCGGGGTGTACGCCAGCCCCCAGCGCTCGGCGACCTTGGCGAAGAGCCGGTAGGTGCCGCCGTACGCGTCGTCGGGGATGACCACGTGGTCACCCGGCTTGCAGACGGTCCGCAGCAGGGCGTCCTCGGCGGCCAGGCCGCTGGCGAAGGCGAGGCCCACCGGCCCGCCCTCCAGCGCGGCCAGGCACTCCTGGAGCGCGTCCCGGGTCGGGTTGCCGGAACGGCTGTACTCGTAGCCCTGCCGGGGCGCGCCGACGGCGTCCTGGGCGTAGGTGCTGGTCTGGTAGATCGGTGGGATCACCGCGCCGGTGCGGGCCTCCGGGTCCTGGCCGGCGTGGATGGCGAGCGTGTCGAAGCCGTGACTCATGCCCGAGACGTTAGTCCGCCCTCCCGCCCAAGCGGGTGGAACCCCGCCGTCGTCGACGAGTCGACGAGACCTGGGACCGAGGTGGCGCGCGACGGAGGACGGCGGCGTCCCGGCGGAGCGCATAGCCTGGCCCGGTGAGCGGGTGCGTGTTCTGCGGGATCGTGGCGGGTGAGGTGCCCGCGTTCACCGTCGTCGACGAGCCGGACGGGGTGGCCTTCCTGGACACGCGACCGGTGTTCAAGGGGCACGTGCTGGTGGTGCCGCGGACCCACCTGGTCACCCTCGACACGCTGCCGGCCGAGGTGCTGCCCGGCTACTTCCGGCTGGTGCAGCGGGTCATCGTCGCGGTGGAGACCGGTCTCGGCTCGGGCGGGACGTTCGTGGCGGTCAACAACAAGGTGTCCCAGTCCGTCCCGCACCTGCACACCCACGTGGTGCCGCGCACGAAGGGCGACGGGCTGCGCGGCTTCTTCTGGCCGCGTACCCGCTACACCGACGACGCCGAGGCCCGGGAGTACGCCGACCGGATCGCCGCGGCCCTCGGCTGACCTCGCGGGTAAGGAAGCGGGAACCGGCGGTGTTGCACAGGCTGGGAAAGCCGAGAGAGGAGTCCCACCGTGTTCCTTCGCCGCATGAAGGCCGAAATGATCTCCCCCGACCGGGCCCTGCCGGGCCGACTGATCGCGATGCCCGTCGCCGACCGGCACGAGGTGCTGCCGTCCTCGCTGAAGGGCCCGTTCCCGGAGGGCTCGCAGGTCGCCGTCTTCGGGATGGGCTGCTTCTGGGGCGCCGAGCGGCTGTTCTGGACGCTCCCGGGCGTGATCACCACGTCGGCCGGCTACGCGGGTGGCTACACCGCGAACCCGACGTACGAGGAGGTCTGCTCGGGGATGACCGGGCACGCCGAGGTGGTCCAGGTCGTCTACGACCCGACGAAGATCAGCTACGAGGACCTGCTCAAGGTCTTCTGGGAGAACCACGACCCGACCCAGGGCATGCGCCAGGGCAACGACGTCGGTACGCAGTACCGGTCGGCGATCTACGCCACCACCGACGAGCAGATCGCCACCGCGCAGGCGTCCCGGGACGCGTTCGCGCCGATCGTGGCGCGGGCCGGCAAGGGCGAGATCACCACGGAGATCGCCCGGCTCGGTGACTACTACCTGGCCGAGGACTACCACCAGCAGTACCTGGCCCCGACGAAGAACCCGAACGGGTACTGCAACCACGGCCCCAACGGGCTGAGCTGCCCGGTCGGCGTGGCGCGTACCGCCGGCTGACCGGCCGGATGTCCGTTTCCCGGGCCTGCGGTGTTTGTCACACCGTGGGCCCGGCTCATTTCGGTCAGCCGGCCGCCCGGCGGCAGCAACGCCGCCGCTGACCAGAGCTCCACATCGAGCGGCGCGCATTTTAGCAGAACGTAGGGCCGGGGACATCAGCTCAACAGGCGGACTGCAGAAGCCTCTGGCAGCATGGGCTCGCATGTGCGGACTTGCCGGAGAGTTCCGTCGGGACGGCGCGCGCGCCGACGTCGCGGCGGTGGAGCGGATGGCGGCCACCATGAGTGACCGGGGGCCGGACGACAGCGGGGTCTGGTCACAGGGGCCGGTGGCCCTCGGCCACCGCCGCCTGAAGATCATCGACCTCTCGGCGGCCAGCGGCCAGCCCCTGGTCGACCCCACCACCGGCCTCACCGGCGTCTTCAACGGCTGCATCTACAACTACCGCGGGCTCCGCGAGGAGCTGCGGGCCAAGGGCCACCGCTTCTTCTCCTCCGGCGACAGCGAGGTCGTGCTCAAGGCGTACGCGGAGTGGGGGCTCGACTTCGTCGACCACCTGGTCGGCATGTTCGCCGTGGCGATCAGCGAGCGGGACACCGGCCGGCTGGTGCTGGCCCGGGACCGGCTCGGCATCAAGCCGCTCTACCTGGCCGAGAACCCCGGCGTGGTGCGCTTCGCCAGCACCCTGCCGGCGCTGCTGGCCGGCGGCGGGATCGACACCTCGATCGACCCGGTGGCGCTCGCCCACTACCTGAGCTTCCACAGCATCGTGCCGCCACCGCGGACCATCCTGCGCGGCGTCACCAAGCTCCCCCCGGCCACGGTCCGGGTGTACGAGGCGGACGGTTCCACGCACGAGCGGGTCTACTGGGACCCGTCCTTCACCCGTGCCGTCGAGCGCTCCGGCTGGTCCGAACGGGACTGGCAGGACGCCCTGCTGGAGTCGCTGACCACCGCCGTACGCCGCCGGATGGTGGCCGACGTGCCGGTCGGCGTGCTGCTCTCCGGCGGGCTGGACTCCAGCCTGGTGGTCGCGCTGCTGGCCGGGGAGGGTCAGTCCGGCCTGGCCACCTTCTCCATCGGTTTCGACGCGGTGGGCGGCCGGGAGGGCGACGAGTTCGTCTACTCCGACCTGGTGGCGAAGACGTTCGGCACCGACCACCACCAGATCAAGGTGCCCACCGGCGACCTGCTGCCGCCGCTGGAAGCCGCCGTCGCGGCCATGAGCGAGCCCATGGTCAGCCACGACTGTGTGGCGTTCTGGCTGCTCAGCCAGGAGGTCGCCCGGCACGTCAAGGTGGTCCAGTCCGGCCAGGGCGCGGACGAGATCCTGGGCGGCTACCACTGGTACCCGCCGCTGGCCGGGGTCGACCGGGAGCGGGCGCTCGAGACGTACGCGAACGCCTTCTTCGACCGCGACGCGGCCGGACTGGCCCGGGTGCTCAACCCGGCGTGGCTGACCGACGGCGACCCGGCGCGGGAGTTCGTCGCCGCCCACCTGGCCCGGCCGGGGGCGCAGACCGCAGTCGACGCCGGCCTGCGGATCGACACCCAGGTCATGCTGACCGACGACCCGGTCAAGCGGGTGGACAACATGACCATGGCGCACGGGCTGGAGGCCCGGGTGCCGTTCCTCGACCACGAGTTCGTCGAGCTGGCCGCGAGTTGCCCACCGGAGCTGAAGCTCGCCCAGGGCGGCAAGGGCGTGCTCAAGGAGATCGGCCGCCGGGTCCTCCCGCACGAGGTGATCGACCGCCCGAAGGGCTACTTCCCGGTGCCGGGCCTCACCCACCTCGAGGGCAAGCTCCTCGACCGGGTACGCGACGCCCTCTCCGCGCCCGAGGCCCGCCGCCGCGACCTGTTCCGCGCCGACTACGTCGACGCGCTGCTCGCCGACCCGAACGCCGAACTGACCCCGTTGAACGGAAACAAGCTGTGGCAACTCGGACTCCTGGAAATGTGGCTCCAGAGCCACGGAATCGACTGACCGTGACCGACACCCTCGCCAGCGGGACGGCGCGTACCGACCGGGAGCGGGTGCTGGGCCGACGCCGGGAACGGGTCGGCCCGGGCGGCGATCCGGTCGCCCCCGGCACCGCGGAACCTCGACGACAGCCGTCCGACGACGCCGGGGTGGTGCTGGACTGCGGCTGGGGCCGGCTGGTCTTCGGGCAGACCTTCACCGAGCAGGTCGAGGTCGCCGACGTGCTGCGCTCCGAGGCGGTTGGCGCCCGGGACATCTGCATCTACCTGCGGGACCCGCACGTGCTGGTGTCCCGACTCCCGGACGAGCTGTTCATCGACCCGTCGCTGACCTATCGGCTGCCGCTGGGCGAGCGCCGGCCGGCCGCCACCGAGGGCGGCCAGATCCCCGGCCTGACCATCCGCCCGCTGCGCGACGCCGACGACGCGGACGCGGTGAACCGGATCTACGCCCGCAACGGCATGGTCACCGCGCCGGTCGAGGTGCTGGTCGACAACGCTCGCACCGACCGGTTCCTGCACCTGGTCGCCGAGGCGACCACCGGCGAGGTGGTCGGGACGATCACCGGCGTGGACCACGTCGCGGTCTTCGCCGACCCGGACAACGGGGCGAGCCTGTGGTGCCTGACCGTGGACTTCAACACCGCCCCGCCCGGCACCGGCCAGGTGCTGCTCACCGCGCTGGCCGACCGGCTCGACGAGCGGGGCCGCGCGTTCGTGGACCTGTCGGTGCTGGCCGAGAACTCCGGGGCGGTCCGGCTCTACGAGCGGCTGGGCTTCCACCGCACCGGGACACTCTGCGTGAAGCGGAAGAACCCGATCAACGAGCGGCTGTTCCTGCCCGCGGCCCCGGAGGGATACGACGAGCTGAACCCGTACGCGAAGATCATCGCGGACGAGGCGATGCGGCGCGGCATCCGGGTGGAGGTCACCGATCCGCACTGGGGCGAGCTGAAGCTGAGCAACGGCGGCCGGGCCGTGCACACCCGGGAGTCGCTGTCGGAGCTGACCTCGGCGGTGGCGATGAGCCGCTGCGACGACAAGCGGGTCACCCGGCGGATCCTCACCGAGGCCGGCCTCAGCGTGCCGCGCGGCCGGACGGCCAACGGCGACCCGGACGACCTGGCCTTCCTGGCCGACGTCGGCCCGGTCGTGGTCAAGCCGGCGCGGGGCGAGCAGGGCAACGGCATCACCGTCGGGGTGCGTACGCCCGAGGCGCTGACCGCGGCGGTCGAACTGGCCCGCCGATTCTGCCCGGACGTGCTGATCGAGGAGCTGCGCGACGGCGAGGACCTACGGGTGATCGTCATCGACCACGAGGTGGTGGCCGCCGCCGTGCGCCGCCCGGCCCAGGTCACCGGCGACGGTGTGCACGACGTCACCGAGCTGATCGAGCGGCAGAGCCGCCGGCGGGCCGCCGCCACGGGCGGCGAGTCGACGATCCCGGTCGACGACATGACCCGCGAGGTGGTCGCCGAGGCCGGCTACCGGATGCACGACGTGCTGCCGAAGGGCGACGTGCTGGCCGTACGTCGGACCGCCAACCTGCACACCGGCGGCACCATCCACGACGTGACCGCCGAGCTGCACCCCGCGGTCGCCGAGGCGTGCATGGCGGCCAGCCGCGCGCTGGACATCCCGGTCACCGGGCTGGACCTGCTGGTGCCCGCGCCGGGCCGCCCCGAGCACGTGTTCATCGAGGCGAACGAGCGGCCCGGCCTGGCCAACCACGAGCCGCAGCCGACCGCCGAACGCTTCGTCGACCTGCTCTTCCCCGGCACCCGGGCACCGCAGCGGCTCTGGTCGCCGGCCGGTACGGGAGGTGCCGCGTGAGCCCGAAGCCACTGGAGATCGACCTCGACTACCTGCGTCAGGTGCTGGTCGAGCTGCTGGAGATCCCCAGCCCGTCGGGGCGTACCGACCACATCCAGCAGTACGTGGGGGAACGCCTCTCCGCGCTCGGCGTCGGCTCGACGCTGACCCGGCGCGGGGCGCTCAGCGCCTGCCTGCCCGGCCCCCGGGAGACCGGCGCCGATCGGGCGATCGTGGTGCACACCGACACCATCGGCGGCATGGTGAAGCGGCTCAAGGGCAACGGCCGGCTCGAGCTGAAGCCGATCGGCACGCACAGCGCCCGCTTCGCCGAGGGCGCCCAGGTGCGGATCTTCACCGACGACCTGGACCGGGTGATCACCGGCCAGGTGCTGCCGCTGAAGGCCAGCGGCCACCGCTACAACGAGGCGGTCGACCTGCAGGGCGTCGGCTGGGAGCTGGTCGAGGTACGGGTCGACGAGCCGGTCACCGACGAGGCCGGCCTGCGCGCGCTCGGCATCGACACCGGGGACTTCGTCGCGCTGCTGGCCAACCCGACGATCACCCCCAGCGGGTACGTCAAGTCCCGGCACCTGGACGACAAGGCCGGGGTGGCCGCGGTGCTGACCGCGTTCAAGGCGCTGGTCGACGCCGGCGTCACCCCGGCGGTGACCGCGCACCTGCTGGTCACCGTCACCGAGGAGATCGGGCACGGGGCCAGCCACGGCCTCGACCCGGACGTGGCGGAGATCGTCTCGGTGGACGCGGCGGTGGTCGCTCCCGGGCAGCAGTCCCGGGAGGACGCGGCCACCCTGGCCATGGGCGACGGGGTGGGCCCGTTCGACTACCACTTGACGCGCCACCTGGCCGCGATCGCCGGGGAGCACGGCGTCGACCTGGTCCGGGACGTCTTCGACTACTACCGCTCCGACGTGGCGGCGGCGGTCGAGGCGGGCGCGCACGCCCGGGTGGCGCTGCTCGGCTTCGGCGTCGACGCCACCCACGGGCACGAACGCACCCACCTCGACGGGCTGCGCCATCTGGCCCAGCTGCTCTGCCTCTACCTGCAGAACCCGCTGGTCTTCCCGGAGTGGGACGCCGAGCCGGAGGGCGACCTGGTCGACTTCCCGTCGCTGGCCGTCCAGCCGGCCTCCGAGGAGGGCCCCCGCGAAGGCCCGATCGGCCTGGACTGATCGGGTGGCGCCCCGGATTCCCGATCCGCCTGTGATCCAAATCCGTTGCCGGGCTCACCGGGATGTGGATAGCGTGGCGGTACACGGGAAAGGAGGTGGTCCAGACTTGTATAGCAATCGGACTCGTGAGGTGGCTGTCCGCTAGCCGCTGTCCTCGACAGTGAAATCCCGTCCGCCGCGAGGCGGGCACAGGCACCATCGTCGAGACCGTGTGGCAGCGGTACGGCGAAACCACGACAGCCACCCGACCCCCGGGGTGCCGACCCAGTCCAGTCGGCCCGCGCGAGCGCGGAAGCCCCGGGGGTCGCTTCATGTCCGGCGGGAGGCCGCTTTGTCCATGCGCGAGCTGGTGGTGCTGGGTACGGCCAGCCAGGCCCCGACCCGACAGCGCAACCACAACGGCTACCTGCTGCGCTGGGACGACGAGGTGCTCCTCTTCGACCCCGGCGAGGGCAGCCAGCGGCAGATGCTGCATACCGGGATCTCGGCCACCGACCTCACCCGGATCTGCGTCACCCACTTCCACGGCGACCACTGCCTGGGCCTGCCCGGCATGATCCAACGACTCTCCCTGGACCGGGTGCCGCATCCGGTGGCCGTGACCTTCCCGGCCGGCGGCATGGACTACTTCCACCGGCTGCATCACGCCTCGAGCTTCTACGAGACCGCCGACCTGGTCGTCGAGCCGATCGAGGCCGACGGGCAGCGAATCGAACTGGGCATCGGCACGCTGGAGGCGCGCCGGCTGCGGCATCCGATCGAGACCTACGGCTACCGGCTGGTCGAGCCGGACGGCTGCCGGATGCTGCCGGAGAAGCTGGCCGCGTACGGCATCGCCGGCCCGGCCGTCGGCAAGCTGCTCCGCGATGGCCACCTGGACGTCGACGGACGCCGCGTCAGCCGGGACGAGGTGAGCGTGACCCGACCGGGCCAGCGGTTCGCCTTCGTGATGGACACCGGGCTCTGCGACGCGGTGTGGGCGCTGGCCGAGCAGGCCGACCTGCTGGTCATCGAGTCGACGTTCCTGGAGCCGGAGGCCGCGCTCGCCGCCGAGGTCGGCCACCTCACCGCGGCGCAGGCCGCCCGGGTGGCGGCCGAGTCCGAGGTACGCACGCTCGTGCTCACCCACTTCTCCCAGCGGTACGCCGACCCGCGCCGGTTCGCCGACGAGGCCCGCGAGCACTTCGCCGGGGAACTGGTGATCGCCGAGGATCTGCTGACCGTCCCGGTGCCGCCCCGACGGGTAGCCTCGGCCGGGTGACGGTCTCCCTGCGCCCCGCCACCGAGGCCGACCTGATGGCGGTCGGCGCGCTGCACCAGCGGTCCCGGGTGGCGGCGTACTCGTCGTTCCTGCCGGCGGAGGCGCTGGCCGCGCCGACGGCGGAGGAGATGGGCCGGTACTGGGTGGAGCGGTGGACCTGGGAACGGGCCGACCACCGGATGACCGTCGCCGAGCGCGGCGGCCTTCTGGTGGGCTTCAGCTACCTGGGGCCGGACGACCAGCACGACCCGGCCACCGGGCTGCTCAACGCGATCCACCTGGAACCGGACGAGCTGGGCCGGGGCACCGGCCGCGAGCTCATGATCGACGCGTTGAGGGCGATGCGGGACCGCGGTTGGTCGCGGGCAGTGCTCTGGGTGCTGCGGGAGAACGCCCACGCCCGCGCCTTCTACGAGCGCGGCGGGTGGACGCCGACCGGGGCCGAACGGGAGGACCTGATCGGCCCGGCGGTCACCACCCAGGTCCGCTACGCCCGCCCCCTGTGACGGCCATCCCGCAGCTTCGGCGTCGGCATGATTGCTGGTCGGCGTTCGCTCTGAGCTGACCGGGGCATGCCGCCCGGGCCACCGGCGTTGTCAGGAACATGGACACCGACCACGGCCCTTCCGGGCCGGCCGACGCGCCGCTGGACGCGTACTCCCGGGTGGTGACGACCGTGGCCGGCCGGGTACTGCCCAGCGTGGCCGCCCTGTCGGTGCGGACCGCGCGCGGCGCGGGCGCCGGCTCCGCCGTGGTGATCGGCCCGGACGGACTGCTGCTCACCAGCGCGCACGTGGTGCAGGGCGCCCGGGACGGGGCGGCCGCCTTCGGCGACGGCGTCGAGACCCGGTTCCGGGTGGTCGGCGCCGACCCGCTGTCCGACCTGGCCGTGCTGCGGGCGGAGGAGACGACCGTGCCGCCGGTGGAGCTGGGCGACGCGGACGGTCTGCGGATCGGCCAGCTCGTGGTCGCGGTCGGCAACCCGCTGGGGCTGGCCGGCTCGGTCACCGCCGGGGTGGTCTCCGGGCTGGGCCGGTCGCTGCCCGCCCGGGACGGGCGGGTCACCCGGCTGATCGAGGACGTCATCCAGACCGACGCGGCGCTGAACCCGGGCAACTCCGGCGGCGCGCTGGCCGACTCGGCCGGCCGAGTGGTGGGAGTGAACACGGCGGTCGCCGGGTACGGCCTCGGCCTCGCCGTACCGCTGAACGCCACCACCCGGCAGATCATCGCCGAGCTCACCACCGACGGCCGGGTCCGACGGGCCTGGCTGGGGGTCGCCGGCGTGCCGGCGCCGCTGCCGCCGGAGGTCACCGAACGCACCGGACAGCGGCGCGGCCTGCGGGTCGTGGAGGTGGTGCCCGGCAGCCCGGCCGGGCTGGCCGGAATCTACCTCGGGGACGTGATCGTCTCGGCCGGCGGCCGGGCGGTGCAGGACGGGCAGGGGCTGCAACGACTCATGCTCGGCCCGGCCATCGGCGCCCGGTTGCCGGTCACGGTGCTGCGGCGGGGTGCCTTCGTCGACGTGGTCGCGGTGCCCACCGAGCTGACCCGCTGACGCGACGAGGGCCGCTCCCCGCGGGAGCGGCCCTCGTCGGTGACCTCAGCGGGCGCCGAGGTGGGCGAGCAGGTCCTGCCGGGTCAGCACGCCCTTCGGCTTGCCGTCGACCAGCACCAGCGCGGCGTCGGCCTTCTCCAGCAGCGCCACCGCCTCGCTGACCGGCTGCCCGCCGCCGATCATCGGCAGCGGCTCGGCCATGTGCCGCTCGATCGTGTCGTGCAGGTGCGCCTGCCCGGTGAAGAGCGCGTCGAGCAGGTCCTTCTCGGCGATCGAGCCGGCCACCTCGCCGGTGACCACCGGCGGCTCGGCCTTGAGCACCGGGAGCTGGGAGACGCCGTACTCGCGCATGTAGTCGATGGCGTCGCGGACCGTCTCGGTCGGGTGCACGTGCACCAGCTCGGGCAGG
The DNA here is from genome assembly GCF_042871425.1 of Micromonospora sp. NPDC005806. Classification (NCBI taxonomy): domain Bacteria; kingdom Bacillati; phylum Actinomycetota; class Actinomycetes; order Micromonosporales; family Micromonosporaceae; genus Micromonospora; species Micromonospora sp. NPDC005806. The sequence goes on from NZ_JBIAIL010000002.1 coordinate 139,437, forward strand.
CCGCCCGGCTTGCCGGCGAGGGCGTCGGCCACGGTGGACTCGGTGCCGGAGTCGTCCAGGAAGCCGTACCGGGCCATCCACTTGTCGTTGAAGATCTTGGACAGGTAGCCCCGGCCGCTGTCCGGCAGCAGCACCACGATCACGTCGTCCGGACCGGCCTTGCGGGCCACCTCCAGGGCGCCCACCACGGCCATGCCGCAGGACCCGCCGACCAGCAGGCCCTCCTCGCGGGCCAGCCGCCGGGTCATCTCGAACGACTCCTTGTCCGACACCTCGACGATCTCGTCGGCGACGGTCCGGTCGTACGTCTCCGGCCAGAAGTCCTCACCGACGCCCTCGACCAGGTACGGCCGCCCGGTGCCGCCGGAGTAGACCGACCCCTCCGGGTCGGCGCCGACGACCTTGACCCGCCCCTCCGAGGCCTCCTTGAGGTAGCGGCCGATGCCGGAGATGGTGCCGCCGGTGCCGACACCCGCGACGAAGTGGGTGATCCGCCCCTCGGTCTGCTGCCAGATCTCCGGGCCGGTGGTCTCGTAGTGCGAGCGCGGGTTGGCCGGGTTGCTGTACTGGTTGGGCTTCCAGGCGCCGGGGATCTCCCGGGCCAGCCGGTCGGAGACGTTGTAGTAGGAGCGCGGGTCCTCAGGCGCGACGGCGGTCGGGCAGACCACCACCTCGGCGCCGTACGCGCGCAGCACGTCCTGCTTGTCCTGGCTGACCTTGTCCGGGCAGACGAAGACGCACTTGTAGCCCTTGAGCTGGGCCACCAGGGCCAGACCGACACCCGTGTTGCCGCTGGTCGGCTCGACGATCGTGCCACCCGGCTTGAGGATCCCCGCCCGCTCGGCGTCCTCCACCATCCGCAGCGCGATCCGGTCCTTCACCGAACCGCCCGGGTTGACGTACTCCACCTTCGCCAGCACGGTCGCCTGGATGCCCTCGGTGACGTTGCGCAGGCGTACCAGCGGGGTGTTGCCGATCAACTCGACGACGTTGTCGTAGTACTGCACCTCGTTGTGCCCTTCGTTGCGCCGCCGCCGACGGCGGCCGGGAAGACTTCGGTCCGTCGCCCAGGGTACGTGCCGTCAGGGCACCACATGCCCGGGGATGACGGAGCTGCGACGCGCCTCCCACTCCAGAAACCGCTCGGTCTCGGCGAGCACGCTGCCGGCCAGCCAGGTGACCATCACCGCGTCGTCGGCCAGGCCGAACACCGCCAGCGGGATCTCCGGCAGCAGGTCGATCGGCGAGACGATGTACGCCGCAGCCGCGGTCATCAGTGCCAGCCGGAGACCGCCGTCGTACTCCCCCTTCGCGGTGGCCCGGATCATCCGGGGCAGCGCCGCCAGCCGGGCACCCAGCGACGGCCCGCCCCGCGCCCCCGTCGCCAGGGCCCGGGCCAGCGCGGTGAAGGCCGCGCTCCGCTTCAACGTCTTCCCCATCTCCTCGCCCCTTTCCGCTCGACCAGGGTGCGGCCCGGGCGCAAGCCCCGGCGTACCAGTGCGGAACAGGTACCCGGAACCGTTGTCTCCCAGCCTCCTGATCACCACGAGAGCGGGTGTCGTAGTGGCGCGATAATGTCGGTTCATGGGGGACGCTGGTTCCGTCGCACCGGTCGGCTGGCAGCGCGCCCGGCGGATCGCCCGGATGGCGGCGATCGGCACGGGCGCCACCGTGGCGGCCACGGTCGCGACGGGTGGGGTGCTGCTCGGCCAGGCCCGGCAGGCCCGGCGCACCATCCCGATGGCCGAGGCGCCCCCGCCCCGCTGTGACGGGGTCTACGGCGCGAAGCTCCCCGGCCCGCCGGTCACCATGGTGATCCTCGGCGACTCCTCGGCCGCCGGCTACGGCGTGCACCGCCGCCGCGAGACCCCGGGCGCGCTGCTGGCCACCGGGCTCTCCCGCCGGCTGCACCGGCCGGTTCGGCTGCACCGGTTCGCGGTGGTCGGCGCCCTGTCGGCCGGGCTGAAGCACCAGGTCGAGGCGGCCCTGGAGGTCGAGCCGGACGTCGCCGTCGTGCTGATCGGCGGCAACGACGTCACCAACCGCACCCCGCCGTCGGTGGCCGTGCGTTACCTGGTCGACGCGGTCCGCACGCTGCGCGCCGTCGGCTGCGAGGTGGTCGTCGGCACCTGCCCCGACCTGGGCGCGATCCAGCCGATCCAGCCGCCGCTGCGCTGGCTGGCCCGCCGCTGGAGCCGTCAGCTCGCCGCTGCCCAGACGGTGGCGGTGGTCGAGGCGGGCGGCCGGACGGTCTCCCTCGGCGACCTGCTCGGCCCCCGGTTCGCCGCCGAGCCGGCCCGGATGTTCGCCTGGGACCGGTTCCACCCGTCCGCCGAGGGGTACGCGGTCGCCACGGCGGCGCTGCTGCCCACCGTGCTGTCCGCGCTGGGCGCCGGCCAGGAACGCAGGCCTTCGCTCGCCCTGCGGGAGGGCGTCCGGTCACTCCCGGAGGCGGCCCACGAGGCGGCCCGGCACGCCGGCACCGAGGTCAGCGGCACCCGGTTCCGGGGCCGCGAACGGGGCCCCGGCGGGCGCTGGGCACAGCTCCGGCGGCGGGCCTTCTTCGGCGTCGGCGCGGTGCCGCAGTCCGGTCCCGCGGAGTCACCGACGCTGGAGGGACTGGCATGAGCGGGCCCAGCGGGGGCATCATCAGCAGGCACAACGCGGGTCACGCTCACGTCGACGCCGTTCGCGGAGTCGGCGGCAGCCGTCGGCGCCGCGAGCGGACCGGCCCGCGCACCGTCGGACCTGGGGAGGTGTCGTCATGACGCAGCGTAACGAGCTAGTGGTCCGGCTGGGTCGGGCCGCGGCGCTCTCCCTGGTTGCCGGCACGGTGGGCGGAGCGGCCGTCCTCGCCGGTCAGGCCATCGCCGCCCGCGCCCGCCAGTACGCGCAGCCCGAACTGAGCCTCGCGCTGCGGGCCACGGTGGGCCGGACGGGTGCCCCGCCGCTGCGGCTGGTGCTGCTCGGCGACTCCTCGGCGCTCGGCGTCGGGGTGGAACGCTTCGAGGAGACGGTCGGCGGCCTGCTCGCGCACCTGCTCGCCGAGGGGCCGACCGGCCGGCGGGTGCACCTGTCGAGCGTGGGGGTCTCCGGCTCCCGCGCCACCGACCTGGCCACCCAGGTGGCTCGGGCGCTGCTCGGCGACCGTCCCGACGTGGCGGTGATCCTGATCGGGGCGAACGACGCCACCGCGCTGGCCCGCCCGGGGGACGCGGCGGCGTACCTGGGGTCAGCGGTGCGCCGGCTGCGCGAGGCGCACGTCGAGGTGGTCGTGGGCACCTGCCCGGACCTGGGCGCGGTCCGCGCGGTCGCCGCCCCGCTGCGCCAGGTGCTGGCCTGGTCCGGCCGGCGGATCGCCCGGGCCCAGACCGCGGCCGTGCTGAACGCCGGCGGCAGCGTCGTGGACCTGGGCACCGAGACCGGCCCGGTGTTCCGGGCGGACGCCGGGACGCTCTGCCACGACGGCTACCACCCCTCCGCCGACGGCTACCGGGTCTGGGCGCATGCCCTGCTGCCGGCGGTCGAGGCGGCGGCCGCGGTTGCGTCCCGGCACCACTGACCCGGGCCCCGGGCGGGTGACATTTCCCGCCCGGCCGCCAGCTTCCGCCTCAAGTTACTCGCGGGTTAACGTTGGTTCATGCCGATTGAGTCGCCGCGCGACGCCGTCATCGTCGCCACCGCCCGGTCCCCCATCGGCCGGGCGTTCAAGGGTTCCCTGCGGGACGTCCGCCCGGACGACCTCGCCGCCACCATCGTCCAGGCCGCGCTCGACAAGGTCCCCGCGCTCGACCCCACCACGATCGACGACCTCTACCTGGGCTGCGGCCTGCCCGGCGGTGAGCAGGGCTTCAACATGGCCCGGGTGGTCGCCACCCTGCTCGGCCTGGACGGCCTGCCCGGCGCCACGCTGACCCGGTACTGCGCCTCCTCGCTGCAGACCACCCGGATGGCGCTGCACGCGATCAAGGCCGGCGAGGGTGACGTCTTCATCTCCGCCGGCGTCGAGACGGTCTCCCGGTACGCCCGGGGCAACTCGGACACCCTGCCCCCGGAGGCGCGGGCGCTGGTCGGTGGCGGCTGGGAGAACCCCCGCTTCGCCGAGGCCCGCTCGCGCTCCGCGGCCCGCGCCCAGGCCGGCGCCGAGGTGTGGACCGACCCGCGCGAGGCCGGCCAACTCCCCGACATCTACCTGGCCATGGGGCAGACCGCGGAGAACCTCGCCCAGGTCTACGACATCACCCGCGAGGACATGGACGCGTTCGGTGTCCGCAGCCAGAACCTGACCGAGAAGGCCATCGCGGACGGCTTCTGGGCCCGCGAGATCACCCCGGTGACCACGCCGGACGGCACGGTGGTCAGCACCGACGACGGCCCCCGCCCGGGGGTGACCCGGGAGGCCGTCGCCGGCCTGAAGCCGGTCTTCCGCCCGGACGGTCGGATCACCGCCGGCAACTGCTGCCCGCTCAACGACGGCGCCGCCGCCGTGGTGATCATGAGTGCCCGGCGCGCCAGCGACCTCGGCCTCACCCCGCTGGCCCGGATCATCTCCACCGGCGTCACCGCGCTGTCGCCGGAGATCATGGGCCTGGGCCCGGTCGAGGCGTCGAAGCAGGCCCTCAAGCGGGCCGGCATGACCATCGACGACGTCGACCTGGTCGAGATCAACGAGGCGTTCGCCGCCCAGGTGATCCCGTCGTATCGACAGCTCGGCATCCCGGAGGAGAAGCTGAACGTGATGGGCGGCGCGATCGCCGTCGGCCACCCGTTCGGCATGACCGGCGCCCGGATCACGGGCACCCTGCTCAACGCCCTGGAGTGGCACGACAAGACCATCGGTCTGGAGACCATGTGCGTCGGCGGCGGCCAGGGCATGGCCATGGTGCTCGAGCGACTGAACTGAGCAATCGATTCGCCGGACATCGAGCCGGGTACCGGAGGCGTCATGGCAACGGTGGTGGAGCGGGAACGCAAGTTCACCGGTGACGAGGAATTCCGGCTGCCCGACCTGACTGGGTGCGGTGGCGTCGTGACGATGTCCGACGCCACCGCCCTCGACCTGGACGCGGTCTACCTGGACACCGCCGACCTGCGGCTGGCCCGGAGCGGCTTCGCGCTGCGACGGCGTACCGGCGGGCACGACGCGGGCTGGCACCTCAAGGTCGGGCCGGCCGGCGGCGCCCGGACCGAGTACCAGTTCCCGGCCGGGCCGGACGACACCAAACCGCCACCCGAGCTGGTCGCGCTCTTCCGGGCCGCGTCCCGGGGCGAGGCGGTCGCCCCGGCCGCGCGGATCGTCACCCGCCGCCGGGAACGCCGCCTCCTCGACGACGCCGGACGCACGCTGGCCGAGGTCGCCGAGGACAGCGTCGAGGCCCACGACCTGGTCAGCGGGGAACGGCGGGCGTGGCACGAGATCGAGGTCGAACTGGTCGACGGCGACGAGGCCCTGCTCGACGCGGTGGCGGCCCGGCTGCGCGAGGCCGGCGCCCGCCCGGTGCCGGTGTCGAAGTCGCACCGTGCCCTCGGCACCCGGCTCGCCGCCACCCGCCCGGCTCCCGCCGATCCGGGGGCGGCCCCGGTCCTCGACTACGCGACCGCCCAGCGGGACGCGCTGATCGCGAACCATCCCGGGGCGTGGAGCGGCGACGAGGACGCGGTGCACGACATGCGGGTCGCGGCCCGCCGGCTCCGCTCCACGCTGCGTACCTTCCGGGGGCTGTGGGACCGGGGGGAGAGCGAGCCGCTGCGGGCGGAGCTGCGCTGGCTGGGCGGGCAGCTCGGGCCGGTCCGGGACATCCAGGTGATGGCCGCCCGGCTCGCCGAGGCCGTCCGCGCGGAGCCGGACCAGCTGGTGCTCGGCCCGGTCGCGGCACGGATCGCCGAGCGGTTCGCCGCCGACCTGGCCGCCGCGCACGACGAGCTGCGCACCGCCCTTTGCTCCGACCGGTACGCCGACCTGCTGCGCCGGTTGGACGCGTTGCTGGCGGGCCCGCCCGCCCGGACGGTGGACGCCCGCCGGGTGGCCCGCCGGGTACGCCGGGCGGTGACCCGCGCGGATGACCGGTTGGATCGGGCCCTGACCAGCGGGACCGACGACGTGGCGCTGCACGAGGCGCGGAAGGCGTACAAGCGGGCCCGGTACGCGGTGGAGGTGCGCGAGCCGGCCGTCGGGAAGCCCGCCGCCAGGCTGGTGACGCGGCTCAAGGAACTCCAGGACACCCTCGGCGTGCACCAGGACTCGGTGGTGACCCGCGAGGTGCTGCGCCGCCAGGCGCTGCGGGCGTACGCCGCCGGCGAGAACACCTTCACGTACGGCCTGCTGCACGCGCGGCAGGCCACGGCGGCCGAGCGGGACGGGTCGGGGCTGCTCCGGGCCCGGGACCGGGCCCGACGACGGAAGATCCGGCGCTGGCTGAAGGGTTAATCGGTCAGAGCGCGGAGCGGGTCCTGGCCACCGCTGCGGCGGCCTCGGCCAGCACCGGCTCCGGCGGGCCGGCCGTCACCAGGTCGGCGGCGACCACCCGGAGCTGGTCGGGCAGGACCAGGTCGCTGCCGAGCCGGGGTACGTCCCGGCGCGGCTCGCCCGCCACGTCCGCCGCCAGGTTGGCGATCTCCTGTACCAGCTTGTGCACCAGGTCGGCGCGGGACACGTTGCCGCCCTCGGCCTGCGCCGACCAGCGCGGCTGCGCCCAGTGCCCGACCTGACGGACCAGCAGTTCCACCGCCCGGTCCAGTTCCGCTGCGCTCATCCCGGCCGAGTCTACGGTCAGCGGCGGACGTAGCTGAGCAGGCGGAGGATCTGCCAGTACAGGAAGATCAACCCGACCACCAGCCCGAACGCGCAGAACCAGGCGTACCGCCGGGGCAGGCCGGCGCGGGCGGAGCGCTCGATCAGGTCGAAGTCGAGGATGAAGCTGAACGCCCCGGCGATGATCGCCACCACCGAGAAGACGTACGGCAGCCAGCCGACCTGCGCGGTCAGGCTGTAGACCTCCAGCCCCTGCCGCCCGGTGAGCAGGTACGTGACCAGGTTGACCAGGCTGAGCGCGACGATTCCGATGAGCGCGCCGAGGACCAGCCGGGCCAGCCGCGGGGTGGCCCGCACCACCCGGGCCCGGTAGAGCAGCGCCATGCCGAGGAAGACGCCGAAGGTGCCGACCACCGCCTGGGCCACGATCCCCGGATAGACCAGCTCGAAGGCCCGGCTCGCCACCCCGAGCAGCAAACCCTGGAGCACCGCGTACCCGGCGATCAGCGGCGGGTTGGTGAGCTGCTTCAGCGAGATGAAGAGCACCAGCGCGAGGCTGGCCAGGGCGCTGCCGGCGAGCGCCGCCGAGATCCACGCCGCCTGCGGGACGACCACCCAGGCGACCGCCGCCGTGACCCCGGTGAGCAGCAGCAGGCCGACCGTGCGGCTGACCACGTCAGCCACGGTCATCGCCTCGACCGCCCCGACGCCCAGCACCTGGCGTTCGGTCCGGCCGACGTCGTCCAGCCGGTCCAGCACCGGGTTGGCACTCCGCACCGTGACCTCCTCGCCGACGTACCCCGGCCTTCACTCTGCCCCGGGCGGCCCGGCGGCGGCGGGAAAACGACGACGCCCGCCGGCCGCGGTCGCGGCGGGCGGGCGTCGTGGGTCGACGGGCGGGACCGTCAGTCGTCGCCCTGGAAGTAGCTGAGCAGGCGGAGGATCTCCAGGTAGAGCCAGACCAGGCCGACCAGGATGCCGAAGGCGGCGGTCCAGGAGTAGCGCTGCGGGAGCCCCATCCGGACACCCTCCTCGATTTCCGCGAAGTTGAGCACGAAGCTCAGCGCGGCGACCACGATGCAGACCAGGCTGAACCCGATGGCCAGCGGACTGCCGTCGCGCAGGTGGGTGTTGACGCCGAACAGCGCGAGCACCAGGTTGATCAGCATGACGCCGAACAGGCCCGCGATGACGGCCACCATGATCCGGGCGAACTTCGGGGTGGCCCGGATGATCCGCGCCTTGTAGATCATCGCCATCAGGAAGAAGACGCCGAAGGTCGCCACCACGGCTTGCAGCACGATGCCGTCGTAGAGGGTGTCGAACGCCTTGCTCACCATACCGACGAAGACGCCCTCGACGATCGAGTACGCCACCACCAGCGCCGGGTTGGCCATCCGGGAGAACGAGATGATCAGGCCGAGCACCAGGCCGACCACGGCGGCGCCGATCCAGGCGACGCTGACCAGGGCGTCCGGCACGAGCACCCAGGCGGCGGCGGCCGACGCGCCGAGGATGCTGAGCAGCATGACCGTCTTGACGACGACGTCGTCCAGGGTCATCGGGGTCACGGTGGGCGGGGCCGCCGGATAGCCGTGGCCGGTCGGGTACGGCTGCTGCGGGTACGGCTGGTACTGCTGCGGATATCCGGGCTGACCGTACGGCCCGGGCTGGGCGTAACCGGCCGCCCGCTCCCGCTCGGCCGCCTGACCGAGCCGGGAGAGCACCGGGTTCGAGGTCTTCACTTCTCAGGCCTCCCTCAGGGGGTCGATGCACGTGAACGTGCAGCCTCCAGGGTAAACGGGACCGGCACCCCCGCGCCGGGAGTGAAGCTGTGGGAAAGCTGAGAGTCTGGTGCCCGGGGCGGGGGTCGAACCCGCACGCCTTGCGGCAGCCGCTTTTAAGGCGGCCGTGTCTGCCGTTCCACCACCCGGGCGGGTGACACCGACGCGCCGACACGCGGCGGTGCAGGTCTCACCGTAACCGTTGCTCGGCAACCCGGCGTACCCCGTGTGCGCCCCGCCGTTATGGTCGAGGCCGTGACCAGCGCCGCCCCCACGGCCCCCGGGCCCGATCCCGACCAGGCCGTCCTCCTCGACCCGACGGTCGTCCGCCCGACCCGGACGACCCGCCTGCTGGCCACCGTCGTCCGCCACCGCGCTGACCTGGTCGCCGGGCTGCTCTTCGCGCTGCTGGCCGGATGGCTCACCCACGGGTTGTGGCCCGCCCCCGGCCAGCGGGTGCTCGTGCTCAACCCGGCGGACCAGACCCTCTACGAGTGGTTCCTGGCCGTCGACTCGCGCGCCCTGCTCGGCGACTTCAGCCTGCTCACCGACCGGCTCAACGCGCCGGACGGGGTCAACCTGATGGCCAACACCACGGTGATCGCGCTCGGGGCGCTGTTCGCCCCGGTCACCCTGGTGTTCGGGGCGCCGGTCAGCTTCGCCCTGCTGGCCGCCGGCAACCTGGCCGGCACGGCGCTCGCCTGGTACCTGCTGTTCACCCGGACGCTGCGGATCCGCCGGCTCGCCGCCGGGCTGGGCGCGGCGCTCTGCGGCTTCGGCCCCGGCATGGTCTCGCAGACCAACGCCCACCTGCACATGACCGCCCAGTGGCTGGTCCCGGTGATCGTCTGGCTGGTGGTCCGGCTGCTTCGGGCCGCCGACCCGGCCGGCCGTCCGAACGGGCCGGACCGGCGCCGGCTGGCCACCTCGGCGGTCGGGCTGGCCGCGGCGGTCACCGTGCAGGTCTTCATCGGCGAGGAGGTGCTCTTCCTCACCGCCGTCACCCTGCTGGTGATGACCGTCGCGTACGGCCTGGCCGACCGGGCGCTGCTGCGACGGGCCCTGCCGGCGTTCGCCGGCGGGCTGCTGACCGCCGCCGGCCTGGCGCTGCTCGTGCTGGCGTACCCGCTGTGGCACCAGTTCGCGGGCCCGCAGGGCATCGCCGACGGGATGTTCAGCCCCGACTACTTCTCGGCCGACCTGACGAGCTGGTCGAGCCTCTCCCCGCTCTCCGTGCTGGGCAGCGACGCCTCGGCCCGGCTCACCACCGGGCCGGCCGAGTTCAACACCTTCCTCGGCTGGCCGCTGCTGCTGGTCACCGCCGCCTGCGCGGTCTGGCTGGGCCGCCGCCCGCTGGTGACCGCCTGCGTGGCCGGGGCGCTGGTGATGGCCGTGCTGTCGCTCGGCCCCGAGGTGGTCGTCTCCGGCGAGCGGACCGCGCTGCCCGCGCCGTACGCCCTCCTGGGCGGGTTGCCGGTGGTGGACGGCGCGCTGCCGATGCGGTTCGCCCTGGCCGTGCTGCCGCTGGCCGGGACGGTGCTGGCGCTGGCCCTGGACCGGGCGCTGGGGGAACCCGGGCGGGCCCGGCGGCTGGTCCCGCTGGCCGTGGGAGCGGCCCTGCTCAGCGTCTTCCCCGCCCCGCTGCCCACCACCGACCGGCCGCCGCTGCCCGAGTTCATCACCGCCGGTCACTGGCGGCAGTGCGTACGCCCCGGCGGGGTACTGGTGCCGGTGCCCACGGCCACCCCGAGGGACCCCTGGCCGATGCGCTGGGGCACCGCGGCCGGCGCGGCGTTCGGCATGCCGGAGGGCTTCTTCATCGGCCCGTACGGCAAGAACGGCTCGGCGGTCATGGGCACCTACAAGCAGCCCACGTCGGCGCTACTGGCCGACGTCGCCAAGCGCGGCGTGGCGCCGGCGATCGGGGACGAGCAGCGCCAGCAGGCCGCCCGGGACATCCGCTTCTGGGGCGCCTCCTGCGTGGCGCTGGCCGACGACGCGCCGCACGCGGAGACCCTGCGGCGGACCCTGGAGCAGCTCTTCGGCCCCGGCACCCGGGTCGCCGACGCCTGGACCTGGCGGTTCTGACCCGGGGCGCCGCCTGGACACGGAGCAGGGCCCATCCCGGACGGGATGGGCCCTGCTCCGACGAACTCAGACGCGGGCCGGGCCGGCCGGCGCCGACGCCTCGGCGAACTCCTCGCGCGGGTCGTGCAGCTGACCCAGCGCGACCACCTCGCGCTTGAGGAAGAACGCCAGCGACCAGTCGACCACGACCCGGACCTTGCGGTTGAACGACGGGATCCGCGACATGTGGTACGTGCGGTGCATGAACCAGGCCGGCCAGCCGGTCATCTTCACGCCGTAGACCTGCGCCACACCCTTGTGCAGACCGAGGCTGGCCACGCTGCCCGCGTGCTTGTGCTTGTAGTTGACCGGCTCGCGCCCGCGGATCACGTTCACGATGTTGTCGGCCATCCGGGAGGCCTGCCGGACCGCGTGCTGCGCGCTCGGCGAGCAGAAGTTGCCTGGCTCCTTGGTCAGGTCCGGCACGGCGGCGCAGTCGCCGGCGCTCCAGGCACCCTCGACCACCCGGTCGCCGTCCACGATCTGGAGGGTGGGCAGGCAGGTGACCCGACGCCGCTCGTCGCGCGGGAAGTCGGTGGCGTCCAGCATCGGCGACGGCTTGACGCCGGCCGTCCAGACGATGGTGTCGGCGGGGAAGCTGTCGCCGTCGGAGAGCTTCACGACGCCGTCGAGGCAGGACTCCAGCCGGGTGTCCAGGCGGATGTCCATGTTCCGCTTGAGCAGCTGCTGCACCGTGTAGGCGCCCATGTCCCGATCGACCTCGGGCAGCACCCGCTGGGTGGCCTCGACCAGGACCCAGCGCATGTCCTCCGGCTTGAGCTCCGGGTAGTAGCGAAGCGCGTCCCGAGCCATGTCCTCCATCTCGGCCAGCGCCTCGATGCCGGCGTAGCCGCCGCCGACGAAGGCGAAGGTCAGCGCGCGCCGACGGACCTCCGGGTCGGTCGTGGCGGCCGCCACGTCGAGCCGGTCCAGCACGTAGTTACGCAGGAAGATGGCCTCACCGATGGTCTTGAACCCGATGCCGTGCTCGTGCAGGCCGGGGATCGGCAGGGTGCGGGAGACCGAGCCGGGGGCGACCACGACGTGGTCGTACTGCACCTCTCGGGTCGGGCCGCTGATCGGCTGCACGATGGCGGTCTTGCGGTCGTGGTCGATCCGGGTGACCGTGCCGGCCAGGACCGTGCACTTGCGCAACTCCCGTCGCAGCGGCACCACGGCGTGCCGGGGCGAGATGTTGCCCGCCGAGGCCTCCGGAAGGAACGGCTGGTACGTCATGTGCGGCTGCGGGTCGACGACGATGACCTCGGCCTCACGGGAGCTCAGCTTCTTGGACAGGCGCAGAGCGGCGTACAGGCCAACGTGCCCGGCACCCACGACAAGGATCCGCTTCGGGTTCACGTCATCTATCTTTCCCCGGCCGGCTCCGCTAATCCCGATCGAGACCCTCTTCTGTGACGGAGCACAACCGCTGTGACCCGCGCAACGTCCTCGGCGGTCCCGTTATCTGCGACGCAGGAGCCAGCCGAGCAGGGCGCTGAGCCCCACCGCCACCAGCAGCCCGGCCACCGTCGCCGCCTGGAAGCCCCGGTCCCCGCCGACCCCGCCGAGCCAGGCCAGCACGATGCCGACCACCGCGCTCGCCAGCACCACCCCGCCGGCCCGGCACAGCCACCGGACCACCAGGTCCGGATCGACCACCGCGTCGAACGGCAGCAGCGCGGCGAGCGCGCAGAGGGTGTGCGCCAGATAGAGCAGGGTCGCCACGGCGAGCAGGCGCCACAACGCCGGTGGCCGGTCGAAGCCGACCGTGGCCAGCAGCCAGCCGGCGACCGTGACGAGCGCCGCGAAGGTCGGCCAGAACCGGCGCGGCGCGACCGCCGGCAGCACCGCCACCACGGTCAGGGCCAGCAGCGACCGCGGGGTGAAAGCCGCCACCGGGTACGCGGCCAGGAAGCCGACCAGCACCGTGACGAAGATGCCGGCGCGGATCAGCAGCGGGGTGAGACTGATCCGGCTGGCCAGGAACCGTACCGCTTGGACCCGCTCGTGCAGCCCTTCCATCAGCTCGTTCACCAGGGCCAACCTTCGGTCGCGACTGCGGGACTCCGCTCCGCCGCATTCCTCGCGCTCACCGGGCACCCGTCCGGGGGGCGGTGGCCAGCCGGGCCACGTCGCGCAGCACCTGGTCCAGGCTGCCGGCGCCGGCCCAGCGGACCACCGGCACGCCGTGCTCCCGCAACTGGCCGATCATCGTGTCCCGGTCCAGGCGCCACAGCCGGTACGCCACCTCGGCCCAGCCCCGCTCTTTGGGCGCGGGCAGGTCGGCCGGCAGGGTGTCCACCGCGACCACGAACCGCCCGCCCCGGGCCATCCGGGCCAGCATCTGGGCCGATCGCTCGTCCAGCAGCGGGGTGAGCACCACCACCAGCGCGTCCGAGGAGAGCAACTGCGGGCCGAAGACCTGGTCGTACGGCTCGTGCGGGGAGGACTCCGCCTTGACGTCGAGCAGCCACTCCAGCACGGTCAGGTACTGCCGGCGCCCGGTCGCCGGGCGGAGCCGGCGGGCCGCCGGTCCGTACTCCAGCAGCGCCACCCGGTCGCCCCGGTGCAGGTAGTGCTCGGCGATCGCCGCCGCCGCCCGGACGGTGGTGTCCAGCACCGACGCCGGTCCACGTACGCCGCCGGAGCGGCCCGCCTCGGCGAGCACGTCGAGCAGGACCACCACCTCGGCGTCCCGGTCGGAGAGGGTCGCTGCCACGTGCAGCTGCCGGGCTCGCAGCGAGACCCGCCAGTCGATCCGGCGCAGCCGGTCCCCCGGCGCGAAGACCCGTACGCCGGCCAGCTCACCGCCCTCGCCGGGTCGGCGGGAGTGGTGGGCGCCGACGAGTCCGGCCGCCCGGGGCATCGCCTCGACCGCCTCGAACGGCTCGGTCATCGGGTAGACGCGCATCCGGACCGCCTCGGTGATCACCGCGCGGGAGACCAGCAGCCCGTCGGCGGTGGCCACCCGCGCACCGGCCGGGCCGATCGGGTGCCGGCCCCAGCGCAACGCCGTCCCGGTCAGCGTCAGGTCCACCGCGGCGCCGGACGGCACCGACGTGACGAAGGGGCGGTCGGCGCCGCCGGAGCGGCTCACGTCCACCCCGGTCCCGCCGAAGCCGACCCGCTCCAGCCGCAGCCACCGCGACATCCGGGTCCGCACCACCGCCACGTCGTACGACACGGTGTCCGGGTTGGCGACGGCCACCGTGGCGGCCATCGGGGAGCCCTCGACCAGGTGCGCGTCCCCGGTGCCGATCTCCAACTCCGGCGCGGTGGTGGGCCGGCGGCGCAACCCGTACGCGGTGCCCACCGCGAACGGGGTGGCCAGCACCACCAGGTCGATCCGGCCGAGCAGCACGGCCGCGACGAGCAGCATCCCGGTGAGCAGCACGGCCCGGCCGAGCGCCCCGGTGGGCGCCCAGCCGGCGGCGGGCTCGTGACGGTCGGTCATCAGCGCCCGGCGTGTCCGGCGGCGTAGCTGGGCAGGGCGCCGCTGGCCGGGGCCGGCGTGGACGCCAGCACCTCGCCGACGACGAAGGACGGCTCGACCCGGCGCAGCCACATCTCCGGGCGCAGGGTGATGCGGTGTGCCAGGGCGGGCACCGCCACCGCCTTGACGTCCTCCGGCACCACGTAGTCGCGGTTGGCGAACACTGCCCGGACCCGGGACAGCAGCAGCAGCGCCAACGAGCCGCGCGGCGACGCGCCGACCAGCGCGGACGGGTGCTCCCGGGTGGCCGCGGTCAGCGCCACGATGTACCGGCCGATGGAGTCCTCGACGACCACGTCCTCCAGCGCGGCCTGCATGGCGCGCAGTGTCGCGGCGTCCACCACCGGCTTGATCTCGGCCTCCTCGCGGCGGCGGGCGATCCGCCGGCGCAGCACGTCCCACTCCTCCTCGTGGTCGGGGTAGCCGAACGACACCCGGAGCAGGAACCGGTCGAGCTGCGCCTCCGGCAGCGGGTACGTGCCCTCGTACTCGATCGGGTTGGCGGTGGCGAGCACGTGGAACGGCTCATCCAGCCGGTAGGTGACGCCCTCGACGGAGACCTGCTTCTCCTGCATCGCCTCCAGCAGCGCCGACTGGGTCTTCGGCGGGGTTCGGTTGATCTCGTCGGCCAGGAGCAGGTTGGTGAAGACCGGCCCGGCGCGGAACGAGAAATCGCCGCTGCGCTGGTCGTAGAGGAAGGAGCCGGTGACGTCGGCGGGAAGCAGGTCCGGGGTGAACTGCAGGCGGCGGAAATCCAGCCCGAGGGCCTGCGCGAACGAGCGCGCGGTGAGCGTCTTGCCCAGGCCGGGCAGGTCCTCCAGCAGCACGTGGCCGCCGGCCAGGATGCCGGCGAGGACCAGCTCCAGCGCCTCCCGTTTGCCGACCACGACCGTGCCGACCGCCTCCAGCACCTCCCGGGCCAGCCGGCCCACCTCGGCCGGGGGCATGCTCCGGTCCACGTCGTTCATGACAGCTTCTCCAGTTCGGCGACGATCGCCGCGAGGTCGCGCGGCGACGGGGGGCGGCGGGAGGGGGTGCCGAGGAACGTCCACAGCGGCTCTCCCAGCAGGGTGCGGGCGCGGGCCGGGTCGGACTCACGGGTGAGGCCGTGCTTCTGGCGCAGCCGCTCGTCGGCCAGCTCGCCGAGGCGCGGCAGGACCCGCTCGGTGAACCGTTCGCGGTTGCCGGCGCACCAGTCCAGCGGGCGTTCCCAGCCGTTGATCGCGGCGCGCAGCGCGTCCCGGGAGGCCCAGTTCCAGGTGCCCGGCTCCTCGCCGACCGGGGCCCGGGCACCGGCGCGGGGCGGCGGCGGGGGCGACAGGGCGGCGGTCACCCGGCGGACCGCGAGCACGGCGAGCACGCCGGCCACGATGATCCAGAGCGAGACCTGGAGCCCGACCGCGCGCAGGCCGACCACGACGACGACCGTGATCGCCGCGGTGACGGCGAGGGTCCGCAGCATCGCGCGCAGCCGACTCCCGCCCCGCGCTTCGGTTCGCTCCTCGGCGGGTGCCTCCTCGAACGACAGCAGGTCATCGATGCTGGTGCTCACTGGACGGCCGCCTCCCCGGCGGGGGCCAGGCTGGTCAGCTCGCCGCGTAGCCGGCGCAGCGCGGCCCGGGCCTGGTCGCGCATCCGCGCGTCGACCGTGTGCGTGGCGTACCGGGACTCCCGGTAGACGTGCGCGAAGCCGTCCAGCACGTCGGCGCTGGCGATCGCCGGGACGCCGGCCGCCGGGTCGCCGCGCAGCAGCCGGCTGACCAGGTCGGTAGGGGTGTCGCCGGCGAGCCGGGGCACCCCGGCCTCCTCGGCGGCCTCCTCCAGCCGCACCCAGCAGGCGATCACCGCGGTGCGCGGGTCGGTGTCCTGGTCGTCCAGTTCCACCAGGCCGGCGTCGAGGGCGGCCACCACCTCCCGGGCGGTGCCCGCGGCCGTCCGCCGGGTCCGCTGCGCCGGGACGGCCCGGGTGGTCCGCCGAAGCGCCCCGGCGATCAGCGTCCAGACGACGTACCCGACGACGGCCAGCGCGGCCAGGGCGAGCAGGGCACCGGCGGCCCAGACGATCCATCCGGGGATCCCGCCGGAGGTGGGCGGGCCCACGTCGCGGGGCTCGGCCGGGATCGAGGGCGGCGGCTCGGCGGAGGGGTAATCCGGCACGTACGGGATGTTGTCCGCGGCGGGCGGGATGCGGCTGGCACCGATCGCGGAGTGCCCCGCGGCGAGCGCGGCGGCGGCCAGCAGCACGATCACCGCCGCGACCGGCCACCACCTGCGCAGCACGCCGAGGTCCATCCCACCGCCCTACGCAGTCCTCAGTCCACCCCGGCCAACTGCTTCGCCCGGGCGAACACGTCGTCCAACATCGCTGGTGTCAGCCGTCCGGTGAAGGTGTTCTGCTGGCTGACGTGGTAGCAGCCGAGCAGTTCCGGCGCGGACGTGCCGGACCAGTGTGCCCCATGGCCGAAGGCGGGGCGCGGAGTGGGCGGCCGCTGGCCGTACACGTCGTGCAGGACCGGCCACCACGCGGCCCAGGCGAACGCGCCCAGCGCCACCACGACGCGCAGCGTGGGCCGGATCAGCGCGATCTCGCGGTGCAGCCAGGGCGCGCAGGTGTCCCGCTCGGCCGGGGTGGGCTTGTTGTCCGGTGGCGCGCAGCGCACGGCGGCGAAGATGCGGGTCTCCCGCAGGGCGAGGCCGTCGTCGACGGCGACGCTGGTCGGCTGGTTGGCCAGCCCCGCCCGGTGCAGCGCGGCGAAGAGCACGTCGCCGGAGCGGTCGCCGGTGAAGATGCGGCCGGTGCGGTTGCCGCCGTGCGCGGCCGGTGCCAGGCCGAGGATGGCGATGCGCGCGTCGGCTGCGCCGAAGCCGGGCACCGGACGGCCCCAGTACTCCTGGTCGCGGAAGGCGGCCCGCTTGGTGCGCGCCACCTCCTCCCGCCAGGAGACCAGGCGCGGGCAGGCGAAGCATTGGCTCACCGCGCGATCGAGGTCGGCCAGGTCGGTCGCCCGCGCGGCGCGGGCGACCACCTCGGCGGGGGTACGCGGCTCAGCCAAGCCTGGCCCGGAACAGTTCCAGGGTGCGGGCCCAGGCCGTGGCGGCGGCCCGCTGGTCGAAGTGCTCCGGCCGGTCCTCGTTGAAGAACGCGTGGGCGGTGCCGGGGTAGTCGAACGTCTGGCAGGAGCCACCGGCCGTCTCGATGGCCCGGCGTACGCTCTGCACCCCGTCGGCGGTGGAGGTGCCGTCCGCTTCGGAGCAGTGGATGAGGGCAGCCTTGCCCGCGTAGTCCGACCAGTCGGTGCGCATGCCCTCCCAGGGCAGCCGCGGGTAGAAGCCGGCGGTGGCGACGATCCGCTCGGAGAACGTCCCGGACCAGAGGGCCAGGCTGGCGCCGGCGCAGAACCCGGCGCAGCCGATCTTGCCAGCGACCTCGGGACGGCCGGCCAGGAACTCGGCCGCGCCGGCGATGTCCGTGGCCGCCTCGTCCATCTGCGGGCTGTTCAGCATCTGCCGGGGTTCACTCGGCTTGCTGGCCGGGCCGCCGTGTCGGAAGTCCGGGGCGAGGGCCACGAAGCCGGCCTCGGCGAAGCGGTCCACCACCGCCCGGACGTGGGGCACCAGGCCCCACCAGTCCTGGATGACGATGACTGCCGGGCTGGCCGCACCGCCGGAGGGTATCGCGAGATACCCCTCGCTCGTCCCCCCGTTGCCGGTGAAGCGCACCATCTCGCCCATGGACCCGTCCTCCTAGCGGTCAGTCATCGTTGGCTGGTCGCCCAGTGGGTGTTACGTGCGGGTAGCGTGCCACGCGCGCCACGGCCCGGGGAAGACGCGCGACGAGTGGCATTCACCTCCTGTTCGCCCGGTGGACGAGACACAGCAGATAACCGTCGCCGTCCTCGCCGACCCGGTAGAGCACGTACCCGTCGTCGTCGGGACGGAAGTGTGGCTCGCACGCGTCCGCCGAGCGTTCCCGCGCCGCGGTCGCGTCCTGCACCCGGCCAACCACCGCGTACGCGGCATCGGTGGCGGTGCAGGGGACAACCCGGGCGTCGTCGGCCGACCTCGCCTCGGTACCGGCCACCGGGGGCAGCTCGGCCACGCAGTCGCCGACCTTCGCCTCGGCGGTGCCGTCGACCCCGATGAACACCTCGCGCAGGCTGCCGCCCGTGCCGACCTTGATGAGCAGACCCGTCAACAGCGCCGTCGCGATGCCGAGCAGGAGCACGGCCACGCCCAGCACGGCGCCGGCGCGGGACGGTTCGGCCGGCTCCGGGACCGGCACGAGGACCGGCTCGGCGAACGGCCCGGGCGGCGGCGCCTCGACGGTCTCGGGTCGTACGGGCGCCAGGGTTGCCTGCTCTGACACGGGTGGTCCTTTCGTGCGGGCCGATGAGCAGACGACACCGTAGCGGCCGGCATCCCAACGCGCTGCCCCTCCCCGGGCATGTGGTCCACGGTGGACACAGGAAGGGGTGCCCGCCGGTCGGCGGGCACCCCTGCGGGCAGGCTCAGCGGGTCGCGGTCGGGGCCGGCACCGGCCCGGTCGGCGACGCGGCCGGCGCGGTCACGGTGGGCAGGACTCCGGGCGCGGGCGGCGCGCTCCCGGTCGGTGTCGCGGTGGTGGGCGAGGCACTCACGGTCGGCACCGGCGGGGGCGCGGACGGCCGCGGTGGCGCGAAGGGCGCCTGCTCCGGGCAGTACGGGTAGACGTTGCGGGGCGGTGGCACGGCCCCGCTCCCGTCGACGCAGGTGGGCCAACCGAGGCGGATCGGCACGCCGTTCTGGTCGAAGAGCCGGGCGTTGGTCACCAGCCGCCCCTGCTCGTCGTAGACGAAGACGTCCTGGACGGAGTCGTACGGATTGCCGACGGTGACCCCTTCGTAGAAGTCCTGGCGCTGCGAGCGCTCGTCCAGGTTGACCAGCAGGACCAGGCCGAAGACCACCAGCACCAGGGTGCCCAGCCGGTTCAGCCGACGCGGCCAGCGGCGCAACTGGTCCGCGTTGCGGCCGAGCGCGATCGAGGCCAGCACGGCGGCCGCCAGCAGGACGATGCCGAGGACCTCGCTCTGGAACGGCCGGGGCAGCAGGGTCAGGCCACCGCCGGTCATCGCCCCGAGCAGCGCCGCCGCCAGGTAGCCGCGCAGCACCCACCAGGCCGGACGCAGCAACCGGAGGAATTCGCCCGCCGAGGCGTACCCGAGGATGGGGCCGAGCCGGGCGTCGAGCCGGGACAGCCGGGCGCGGACCCGGTGCCGGGCGGCGGCCAGTCGGCGGTCGAGGGAGGGCGGTCCGGCGGTGCCGTCCGCGCCGGCGGCGGCCCGCAACTCGGCCGCGTACGCCTCCGGCTCGCCGAGCCGGTCGACCAGCGTGCCGTCCGTCTCGGCGGCCACCTCGGCGAGGTGCTCCGGCAGGTCCTCGGTCAATTCGTCGCGGACGGCGGGTGGCAGGTCGGCCAGGGCGGCCCGCACCCGGTCGACGTAGTCCGAAATGTCCTGCCCAGTGACGGTCATGCCGCCATCCCCCGATCATCGAGCAGAGCGTCCATGGTGGTGGCGAAGGAGCGCCAGGTCTTGCCGGAGCGGGTGAGCTGGTCCCGGCCGGCGGAGTTGAGTGCGTAGTACTTGCGGTGCGGGCCGGACTCGCTCGGCACCACGTACGTGGTCAGCAGGCCGGCGGCGAAGAGCCGGCGCAGGGTGCCGTAGACCGAGGCGTCACCGACCTCCTCCAGGCCGGCCTCGCGCAGCCGCCGGAGGATGTCGTAACCGTAGCCGTCCTCCTCCTTGAGCACGGCGAGCACGGCCAGGTCGAGCACGCCCTTGAGGAGCTGTGTCGTATCCACGCTTCGCACGGTACTTCGGATTGCAGAGTACCGTCAAGAAAACAGTAGCTCTTCCCCCTCGGCCCGGTCGTAGGGTCGAGGCATGTCGTGGAGCAGCTA
Organism: Micromonospora sp. NPDC005806; assembly: GCF_042871425.1. Taxonomy (NCBI): domain Bacteria; kingdom Bacillati; phylum Actinomycetota; class Actinomycetes; order Micromonosporales; family Micromonosporaceae; genus Micromonospora; species Micromonospora sp. NPDC005806. Next base: position 159,530 of record NZ_JBIAIL010000002.1, read on the forward strand.
CGCGTCTTTCCTGGTCTTCGCCACGGTGCTGATCCTGATCCCCGGGCCGGACTTCGCCGTGGTCACCCGCAACACGCTGGCCGCCGGCCGCCGCCGCGGTCGCTGGAGCGCGATCGGTGTGACCTGCTCGAACGCCGTGCAGGGCGGAGCCGCGGCGGCCGGGCTGGGCACCCTCGTCGTCCGCTCCCAGCCGCTGTTCGAGACGATCCGCTGGGCCGGCGTGGCGTACCTGCTGTACCTCGGCGTGCAGGCGGGGCGGTCCGCCTGGCGCGGCTCGTACCCGCCGCTGGCCGGCGACGCCGCCGCCACGCCCGGCCAGGCGTTGACCGGGTTCCGGCAGGGGTTCCTGTCCAACATCACCAACCCGAAGGTGCTGGCCTTCTATCTGGCCGTGCTCCCGCAGTTCGTCGGCGCCACGGCGCCGCTGGGCGCGCTGCTGGCCTTCGCGCTCAGCCACGCGGTGCTCAGCCTGGTGTACCTGCTGGTGCTGGTCGGGGCGCTGAATCGGGCCCGTGACCTGCTGTCCCGGCGGCGGGTGCGGCGCTGGCTGGACGGGCTGACCGGGGTGGCGCTGCTCGGCTTCGGCGCCCGCCTCGCCACCGAACGCGGCTAGCCGGTGCGTCAGGCCAGGGACCAGGCGATGCCGTCGAGGATGTCGTGCTCGGAGGCGACCACCGAGGGCATCCCGGCGCGCTCCATGATCACTCGGAGCACCAGGGCACCCGCGCCGATCACGTCGGCCCGGCCGGGGTGCATCACCGGAATGGCCAGCCGCTGCTCGCGGGTCTTCGCCAGCAGGTCGGCGGTGACCTCGGCGACCTGCTCGTACGACACCCGGGCGTGGTGGATGCGCGCCGGGTCGTACTCCCGGAGCCCCTGTGCGATGGCGACCACGGTGGTGACCGACCCGGCGAGGCCGACCAGGGTGGCGGCCTCGCGGCCCGGCACGACCTCCAGCGCGCGGTCCACCGCGACGGCGATGTCGGCCTGCGCGGCGGCCACCTCGTCGAGGCCGGGCGGGTCGCCGTGCAGGTGCCGCTCGGTCATCCGGACACAGCCGATGTCCATCGACACGGCCGCCCGGACGCCGCCCTCCCGGGTGCCGACCACGAACTCGGTCGAGCCGCCGCCGATGTCGACCACCAGGTACGGCGGTCGCGCGTCGGCCGGCAGCCCGCGCACCGCGCCGGTGAACGAGAGCCGGGCCTCCTCGTCGCCGGTGACCACCTCGGGCGCCACGCCGAGGGTCTGCTCCACCATGGCCCGGAAGTCGGCCGCGTTCGCCGCGTCCCGGGTCGCCGAGGTGGCGCACATCCGCACCTGCTCGGCGCCCAGCTTCTCGATCTCCGCCGCGTAGTCGGCGAGCGCCACCCGGGTCCGCTCGATCGCCTCGGGGGCCAGCCGGCCGGTCTTGTCGACGCCCTGACCCAGCCGGACGATCTCCATCCGGCGGGTCACGTCCGCCAGGGGCGCCTCGGGCCCGGCGGACGGGTCGGGCAGGTCGGCGACCAGCAGTCGGATCGAGTTGGTCCCGCAGTCGATGGCGGCCACGCGCGTCGTCACGGCAGCAACCCTACGGCAGCATGCCCGCACCGCCGGACGGTACGACCGCGCAGGCCGGGAAGGGCGGACGCGGTTGCCGCCTGCGGGGTGGCTCAGCCGTCGGAACGCTCGCCCGCACCGGGAGGGCAGCCCAGCAGGTGCGCGCCGAGCGGGGTCAGCCGGTGCCGGGCCGCCCCGCCGACGCGCTCGGTGGTGACCAGGCCGGCGGATCGCAGGGCGGTGGCGTGCTCCGAGGCCGAGGAGAGGCTGATCCCGACGGCCCGGGCGAGGTCCGTGGTGGTGCGCCCGCCGGGCTCGGCGAGGCGACCCAGCACCGCCGCCCGGGTGGTGCCCAGCACCCCGGCCAGCGGAGCGGCCGCCAGGCCGGCGGCCCCGGCCGGCATCGCGGCGGGGTACACGAGCAGGACCGGCCGGTCCGGTTCCACCAGGACCCGCGGAAGCGGACCGGCCACCGGCGAGGGGAGCAGCACCAGCCCCTCCCCGCTGCCGGTGACATTTCCGCTCCACCAGGTGCGCACCTCCAGCACAGGGGGTCGCCACCGGATCGCCGGATGCAGACCGTCGAAGAGGCTTGCCAAGCCTCCCAGCGCGAGCCGGTGCGCGGCGTCCGCCACCTGCCGACGGTGGACGGCGGTCAACGCCGCCCAGTGCGGCGCCAGCACCGCCCCGAACCAGGCGTCGATCGCCCGGCCGAACAGGTCGAGCACGTCCGGGTCGGCCGCCGCGAACCCACGCCGTAGGGGTGTCGCGGCCACTCCGGCGTACGCCGTGGTGACCTCGGCCCGTATCCGGCGGATAGGGGCGCCACGGATCGCCGCCAGACCCGCAGCCACCGAGTCCAGACCGTCGAACGGGGTGAGGAAGTCGGGCAGCCGGCCGCGGGACGGCAGCAGGTGGCGCAGCGACGAGACGGCGCCGCGGAGACCGCGTGCGGAAACCGCCGCATCGGCCGCCGACGCGAGGTCCGGTGCCATGACGGCGACGGTGGGGTCGTGTAACGCCTGGCAGGCCAGCATCGCCGTGCCGACCGGGTGCAGCCGGTCGACGAACCGTACTCGGCACAGGTCCGCCGGTCCCAGGTGCAGCCGCAGCATGGGAGCAGCGTGCCCGGCTTCGGCGAGGACCGAAAGGGTTGACCGGCCGGTGTCCCGGACCCGACGGTGGAGGTCGGTTTGACGGGGGAGGGCGGGGCGTGCGGCGGACGATCGCGGTGCTGGCGGGACTGGTTCTGGCGTTCTCAGGCGGGGCATGCGGCGGAGAGCGAGAGCCCGGCCCGGGGTCGGCGTCCTCCGCGCCGCAGGCCGAGCGGCCGGCGGCCGGGGATCACCGGCTGACCCTGCGCCACGGCGAGCTGGATCGGGACTATCTGCTGCACGCCCCGCCCGGGTACGACCCGAGCCTGCCGTCACCGCTGGTGATCGCGCTGCACTTCTACCCAGGCAGCGGGGCCGCGATGCGGGAACTGACCGGCCTCGACGCCCGGGCGGACCGGGAGAACTTCCTGGTGGCCTACCCGGACGGGAAGGACGGCGGATTCAACGCCCTGATCTGCTGCGGGTCGACGGACGACGTCGGGTTCCTCAGCGCGCTCACCGGTCACCTGATCGACGCCTGGGGGGTGGATCCGGCCCGGGTCTACCTCACCGGCATCTCCAACGGTGGCGACATGAGCTTCCGGGCCGCCGTGGAGGCCACTGGTCTGTTCGCGGCGATCGGCGTGGTCAGTGGCGGGTACAGCGGCCCCCGTACCGAGCCGGACGACTACGTGCCGAAGCGCCCGGTCTCGGTCATCACCTTCGTCGGCGGCCAGGACCGGTTCGCCGACACCTTCCGCCAAGGGGTGCGGACCTGGCAGCAACGGCTCGGATGTCGGCCCGTGCCGGCAAAGAGCCCGGCGGGCCGAGCCGGGGTGACCCGGGCCGACGCACGGTGCGCCGACGGTAGCGACGTCACGGTCTGGAGCCTCTCCGACATGGGGCACTCCTGGCCGGGAGCGACGTCGGGACAGCTCGCCGCGCCGGACGCGGGTCTGGTGGCCACCGACCTGATCTGGGAGTTCTTCGCGGCCCATCCGCGACGGCTGTGAGCCGGATCGGTCGTCGCCGAGGTCCGCCCGGAACACAACCAGGCGGCCGGCCCACCGCAAGATCCGCATCCGGTCAGGATGCCCGGGCCGGTCCAGTGGCCGTCAGAGGCGCAGCAGCATCCGGGTGTTGCCGAGGGTGTTCGGCTTGACCCGTTCCAGGTCGAGGAACTCGGCGACACCCTCGTCGTACGAGCGGAGGAGCTGCTCGTATACCGGCTGCGGCACCGGCGCCCCGTCGATCTCGCGGAAACCGAACGAGCCGAAGAACCCGGTCTCGAAGGTCAGCACGAAGATCCGGGCCACGCCCAGCTCGCGGGCCGCGTCGATCAGCTCGCCGACGATCCGGTGCCCGAGCTTGTGTCCCCGGCAGGCCGGGTCGACCGCCACCGTCCGGATCTCGGCGAGGTCCTCCCACATCACGTGCAGTGCGCCGCAGCCGACCACCGCGCCGTCCGGGTTCACCGCCACCCGGAATTCCTGCACGTCCTCGTAGAGGGTGACGGTGGCCTTGCTGAGCAGCCGCCGGTCGTCGGTGTAGGTGTCGACCAGCCGCCGGATGCCGCGCACGTCGGAGGTGCGGGCCCGCCGGACGGTGATCTCGCGGGCGGCCGTCATCTCACTCCGCCGGCGGGACGTCCACGCACGGGCCGGCGGCCCACCACTTCTCCACCAGCGCCAGGGTCTCGTCGCCGAACGGGTTGACCCCCGGCCCGGCGGCGAGCGCGTGCCCGAGGTGCACGTGCAGGCACTTCACCCGCCCCGGCATGCCGCCGGCCGAGATGCCGGCGATCTCCGGCACCTGGCCGATCGCCTCCCGGCGGGCCAGGTAGTCCTCGTGCGCGGCCCGGTAGCGGGCGGCCAGCTCCGGGTCCTCGGCAAGCCGCTCGGCCATCTCCTTCATCAACCCGGCCGACTCGAGCCGGCTGCACGCCGCGGTCGCCCGCGGGCAGGTCAGGTAGAACAACGTCGGGAAGGGCGTGCCGTCGGCCAGCCGGGGCGTCGTCTCCACCACGTCCGGCAGCCCGCACGGGCAGCGGTGGGCCACCGCGCGGGTGCCGCGGGGCGGGCGACCGAGCTGCGCGGCCACCGCGGCCAGGTCGGCCTCGGTGGCCGGTTGCCGTTCCGGCGGGGGTACGGAATCCGCCGCCGGGTCCTGCGGTGGTACGACGCTCACGGTGTCGCCTTTCGTTCGCGACTGCGGGGCTCGCAGACCCGGCTCACTCCTCGCGCTCACGGTGCCTGTCTCTCGTCCCGGTGCTCGGGTGGTGCTCACTTGTCGGGGCGTTCGGCGTTGGCCGCCCGCACGCTCGACCACAGGGTGTCGTACCAGGGGTCGGGCGGTTTCGGCGGCCCCGGCTTCGCGCCCTTGCCGGCGTCCCGGGCGGCCCCCTCCGGGTCGGAGAGCACCACCAGCGGGGTCTCGCCCGGCCGGACCATGAAGAAGCGCTCCCGGGCCTGTGTTTCGATGTAGGCCGAGTCCTTCCACTTGGCCGCCTCGGCCGAGAGGCCCTCGATCAGCTCACGCTGGTCGGCCTGGGACGCCTCCATCCGCGCGATGTCCGCCTGCTGGTCCAGGTAGACCCGGACCGGGTAGGTGTAGGCGAGGGCGAGCGCGATCAGCACCGCGAAGAGCACGGTGGCGCGCCCGGTGAAGCGCCGGGGTTGGGGTGCGGTGAGCCGCTTGACCGCCCCGCCGGCCGCCGTACGTCGGGCGGCCGCGGGACGGCTCGCGGAGCGTACGCCGTCGGTGGCGCGGGCGGCGGGTGACCGGCCGGCGGCGCGCGGCTCGGCGCGGACGCCGCCCTCGCGGACCGACGACCGGGCCCGGGCACCGCCCGGTCGGCCGGCCTGACCCGGCCGACGGGCGGGACGCTGACCACCCGGTGTGCGGCGCTGCTGCATCGTCACACCCCTCCCCCGGAGCTTGCGGCTCAGGCCGAACGGTAGCGCGGGAACGCGCCGGCGCCGGCGTACCGCGCCGCGTCGGCCAGCTCCTCCTCGATCCGCAGGAGCTGGTTGTACTTGGCGACCCGGTCGGACCGGGCCGGTGCACCCGTCTTGATCTGGCCGCAGCCGGTGGCGACCGCCAGGTCGGCGATGGTGGTGTCCTCGGTCTCGCCGGAGCGGTGGCTCATCATGCACGTGAAGCCGGCCCGGTGGGCCAGGTCGACCGCGTCCAGGGTCTCGGTGAGCGAGCCGATCTGGTTGACCTTCACCAGCACCGCGTTGGCGGCCTTCTCGGTGATGCCCCGCGCGATGCGCTGCGGGTTGGTGACGAAGAGGTCGTCGCCGACGATCTGGATCCGGTCGCCGAGCGCCGCGGTCAGGGTCGCCCAGCCGCTCCAGTCGTCCTCGGAGAGCGGGTCCTCGATGGAGACGATCGGGTAGTCGCCGACGAGCTTGGTGTAGTAGTTGCTCATCTCCTCGGCGGTCTTCGCGCTGCTCTCGAAGGTGTAGGTGCCGTTGTCGAAGAACTCGGTGGCGGCCACGTCCAGGGCGAAGACGATGTCGGTGCCGAGCCGGTAGCCGGCCTTCTCCACCGCCTCGGCGATCAGGTCCAGCGCGGCGGCGTTGGTGGGCAGGTTCGGGGCGAAGCCGCCCTCGTCGCCGAGGCCGGTCGACAGGTCCTTCTTCTTCAGCACCGACTTGAGCGCGTGGTAGACCTCGGCACCGGAGCGCAGCGCGTCGCGGAAGGTGGGCGCGCCGATCGGCGCGATCATGAACTCCTGGATGTCGACGTTCGAGTCGGCGTGCGCGCCGCCGTTGAGGATGTTCATCATCGGCACCGGCAGCAGGTGCGCGTTCGGGCCGCCCAGGTAGCGGAAGAGGCTCAGCTCGGCACTGCCGGCGGCGGCCTTCGCCACGGCCAGGGAGACGCCGAGGATGGCGTTGGCGCCCAGCTCCGCCTTGTTGTCGGTGCCGTCGATGTCGATCATCTTCTGGTCGATCAGCCGCTGCTCGCTGGCCTCGTACCCGATGAGCTGGTCGACGATCTTGTCCTCGATGTTGGCGACCGCGTTCTCGACACCCTTGCCCTGGTAGCGGTCCTTGTCACCGTCGCGCAGCTCGATCGCCTCGAAGGCGCCGGTGGAGGCGCCGGAGGGCACCGCGGCGCGGGCGATCGTGCCGTCGTCGAGCCCGACCTCGACCTCGACCGTCGGGTTGCCCCGCGAGTCCAGGATCTCCCGGGCGACGATTCCCTCGATGGTTGCCACTGAGTCGCTCCTCGTTTGTGTGTTCCGGTCCGGTATGGGCCGCGACGGTGCGGCTGAGGCAGGTGTTGAACGCAGCGTATCGGTCCCCGCTCGGGCGCACGGCGTTCGGGGCGCACCCGAACCCCCAGTCCGGCGGCGATTCAGACGGACATTCCCGGATTCTCCGGCCTCAACCGGCAACGGGTTTGCACGAGGTTGCGTGGATCGACAAGGCTGGGCACCATGCCCGCCGCCTCGACGACTCTCCGCGTGCTCGCCGCCTCGGTCATCACGTCGCTCTCGGTCACCGGCTGTCAGGCCCTCGACGACGCCGGTGTCGCACTCGGGCGCGCCGACCTGGTGAACGACCTCGCCGCCCGGATGGACCGGGCGCTGGAGCAGACCTGGGCCGCCGACTACCAGCTCCCCGGCGGGCGCAGCGCCTCGATCGCGCAGACCGCCAACCCGCTGCGCTCCGCGTACACCTGGCCGGATGGCAAGATCACGGTGACCCAGGAGGCGGTGACCCGGTGCGGGCACGTCGGTGGGCGTACCTCCTGCGAGGTGTCGCCACCGGTGCTGACCGCCGGCAAGCCGTCGGTGATCGTCTACACCGAGGCCCGCAAGCACGGCCTGGTCACGCCCCCGGCGGTGATCCGCCTGCTCACCGACGCCGCCCTCGACCCCGAGGCGGTCATCGACCAGAGCGACACCACACTGGCCGGTCATCACGCCACCTGCGTCGACGTCACCCGGTCCGGGGAGCACTTCAACGCCTGCGTCACCACCGAGGGAGTGCTGGGCAGCTTCACCGGCACGCTCGACGGCAAACCGGCGGAGGTCACCCTGAGCCGCTACACCGACACGGTCGAGGCGACCGCCTTCGACGTGCCGGCGGGAGCCGGCGTGGTCGACCGCCGCCCGCCCAGCACGTCGTGACCGACCGGCCCACCGCCCCGGCCGGCTTCGTTCCGGGCGCCGACCGGAGCCGGCCGCCGTCGCCCGGCGACCTGGCCCTGCCGGTGGCCGGGCGCAGGCTGCTGACCGGGGCCGACGGGGGTCTGCCCCGGATCGAGGACCTGCCCGCCGACGTCGACTGGGTGCCGGTCGGCACGCTCGACGGGACACCCGCCTGGGCGGCCGAGGTGGTCGACGCCGACGCGCTGCCCGGGCGCTGGCGCGGCTGGCGGGGACTCGCCGCCGAGCTGCCGGAACCGCTGGCCACCCTCGCCGGGCGGGCGCTCGCCGTGGTCACCTGGCGGCGTACGCACCGGTGGTGCGGGGCCTGCCGGACCGAGCTGGTCGACGTGCCGGGCGAGACCGCGCGGCGCTGCCCCGGCTGCGACCTGACCGTGTTCGTGCCGCTCTCCGTCGCCGTGCTGGTGGCGATCACCCGCCCCGGCCGGGACGGCGGCCCCGACGAGCTGCTCCTGGTCCGGCACGCGTACGGGCCGACCGAGCTGTGGGCGCTGGTGGCCGGGTTCGTCGAGGCCGGCGAGTCGCTGGAGGCGGCCGCGCACCGGGAGGTCGGCGAGGAGGTCGGGCTGACCATCGACCGGCCCGCCTACGTCGACAGCCAGCCCTGGGCGATGTCCGGGCCGGGCACCCTGCTGGCCGGCTTCACCGCCACCGTCACCGGCCCGGACGCCGAGCCGGTGGTCGATCCGAGGGAGCTGACCGAGGCGCGCTGGTTCCCGGTGGACGCCCTGCCGGCCGAGCTACCCCCGGCATACTCCATCTCACGCTGGCTGATCGACGCCGTCGCCGTTTGACTGGGGGCCCTTCCTCACACCCCCAGCAGCGTCCGCAGGTGGCGGGGTGGCGGGCAGTCGTGCGCCAGCATCGCGTCGTGCCACTCGCGTACCGACACCCCGTCGGGACGGGAGCGGGCGATGTCGGCCAGCTCGCTGTAGCCGACGAAGTAGGTGGAGAGCTGGGTGGAGGTGAGCAGCGCCCGCCGCCACTTGCCGGCCGCCTCGCCCTCCTCCTGGAAGCCGCGCCCGGTCATCAGCGCCATCGCCTCCACCTCGGGCAGCTCCTCGCAGTGCACCAGCTGGTCGAGCAGCGCGTTGATGGTCATCCGGAGCTGCATCTTCAGCTGCTGGAGCCGGACCGGCAGGCCGCCGAAGCCCAGGCCGGCCATCAGCTCCTCGGTGTAGACCGCCCAGCCCTCGACGAACACCCCCGACTCGGTGAGCGGCCGGACCCGGGTGGGGCCGGCGTACCGCCGGGCGTGGGCGAGCTGGAGGAAGTGGCCGGGCATCGCCTCGTGCACGGTCAGGTTCCGGATCATGTGGTCGTTGTACTCGCGGTAGAACGACTCGACCCGCTGCGCCGGCCAGTCCGCCGGGGTGGGCGCGATGCAGTAGAAGGTCGGCACGTTCGCCGTCTCCAGCGGACCCGGCGAATCGCAGTAGGCCACCGCCACGCCCCGGGCGAACTCCGGCATCTCCTGGATCACGCACGGGTCGTCGACCAGGCTGACCAGGTCGTGCGTGCGGACGAAGTCGGTCGTCTCGTCGAGGGTGACCGAGGCGAGGTCCACGATGGTCGCGTCGTCGGGGTGCTCGGCGGCGAGCAGGTCGAGCGCCCGGCGTACCGTCTCGTCGTCGGCCGGGCCGCCGACCAGCCCGACGGCTGCCTCGCGGATCTCGGCGGTGACCCGCTCCAGGTTGTCCCAGGCCCGGCGCTGGACCTCGGCGGCGCTCAGCTCGGTGTCGAGGGTGTGCCAGAGCCGCGCCTCCCAGCGCCGCCGGCCCAGCCGGGGGTCGCGCCCCGGGCCGGCGTCGGCGGCCAGGCCCATCCGCAGCCAGGCCACGAACTCCTCCAGCGCGGCGATCGCCGCCGTGGCCGTCGGCTCGACCCGGTCGAACAGCGCCGGCGCCTCGGCCAGCAGCCCCGGCAGCTCGTCGCGGATCAGCGCCGCCGTGCCGGTGAACTGCCCGACCGCCGTCTCGGCGTGGATCCGCGGCATGTCGCGCAGCGTCGCGCGCGCGGTGGCCAGGGCGTCCGGTACGGCGGAGAGCCGCCCGGCCAGGCTCTCGAGCCGCACCTCGGCGGGCGCGAACGGGCGGGCCAGCAGGGCGTGCAGCAACGGGCCCGGGTTGTGCCGCAGCGGATCCCACTCGTGGGCGCGGATCTCGGTCGCCTCGAACAGCCCCCGGTCGACCATGCTGCTCAGCAGCGCGTGGTCGACCCGCTCCTCGACGTCGAGCGAATCCGGGTCGATCTCGGAGAGCGCGTCGGCCGCGTCCCGGAGCATCGCCTGGTCGGCGGCGAGGCCGTCGGCGGAGAGGTCGGGCAAGCGGTCGTCGTAGCGGTGGTCCCCGGCCGACGTGGCCAGCCCCGGCCGGCTCTCCAGCAACGCCTCCACGATCCGCTCGGCAAGCGGCACGAACTCTTCCATGCCGAAGACCCTACCGATCGCCCGGCGCCCCGGCCGACTGCTTTTGATCAAGAAGGTCGCGTCGGCGGACGTCCGGCTCCCGACGCAGACCTCCTGGTCAGCTCGGCCGGTCGGGGTGGGCGGCGCGGGCGGCGGCCTCGGCGGCGCGGACGGCCTCGGCATACGCCAGGGTGGCGCGGCGGAGAGCGGCCTCCGGGTCGATGCCGGCCTGCCGCGCGGCGGCGACCGTGGCCAGCAGGCCGGCGCCGAGGCGGGCCTCCGGGTCCACCTGGGACTCGGCGAGCGGCGGGGGCACGGCCAGGCCGATCCGGGCGGCCCGGTCGAGGATCTTCGCGGCCAGGGCGAGGGCCGGCTGGCTCATCGCGATGCCGTCCAGCACCGACTCGCGGGTCTTCTCGGCCCGCTTGATCCGCTCCCAGTTCGCCTCGATCTCCTCGATCGACGCGGCCTCGGCCCCGGAGAAGACGTGCGGGTTGCGGCGGACCATCTTGTCGACCAGGCCGCCGGCCACGTCGTCGACGGTCCAGCGCTTCCCCTCGGGCAGCTCCTCGGCGAGCCGCGCGTGCAGCAGCACCTGGAGCAGCACGTCACCCAGCTCCTCGCGGAGCGCGTCGGTGTCGTCGGCGCTGATCGCGTCGTACGCCTCGTAGCACTCCTCCAGCAGGAAGCCGGCGAGGCTGCGGTGCGTCTGCGCGCGCTTCCATGGGTCGCCCCCGGGAGAGGCGAGCCGGTCCATCACCTCGACCGCGTCGAGCAGCCGGGCGCCCGGCGGGTCCCAGGATCCGTACATCAGCTCCAGCTCAGCCAGGCCCGGCTCGCGGGCCAACCGCAGCCCCAGCTCCCGGGCGAGGGCCTCGTCGCCGGTCGGCCCGGCCAGCCAGACCGCCGCGCCGCGCGCCGCGACCGCGTCGAGCAGCGCCTGCGTCGCGCCCTCGGTCAGCACGGTCACCTCGGCGCCCGCCGTGCGGACCACTGCGGTCAGCTCGCTCTCCGCGCCGGCCAGCACCGGCGCGGAGCGTACGACGTCCCAGGCGGCCGCGGTCAGCAGGCCGGCCGGCAGCCGGGGCGAGGTGACCAGCAGGACGATCCGTGCGGTCATGCTCAGGTGGTGGCCGGGCCGGTCGACGGGTTGGCCTCGGTCGAGTCGGTGACCTCCGGCTCCGGGGTGGAGACGTCGGTCACCTGGTCCGCCCCGTCCACGTACGGCAGGTCGTACAGGCGGATGTTCTGCAGCTGGAACAGGGCGGGCACGGCCAGGGACGGGTAGCGCGGGTTGATCCGGACGTCTTGCCGGTCGACCTCGGCCTTCAGCGCCTCGCTGAGGCCGACCACGGCCGAGACCTGAGAGGCGATGGACGGGTCGGCGAAGGCCTGCCGCTGCTCGTCGGCGGACCAGCCGGGCGGGGCCACGTTCGCCTTGACCAGCGCGCCGTACACCGCAGTGCGGTCCGCGTCCGTCAGCTCCGCCTTCGGCAGCCCTTGGCCTAGCGCGCCGAACATGTTGTACCACTCGGCGGCGAGGCTCGCGTACTCGGTGTTCGGCACGTTCAGCGCCTGGCCGATCTGCGCAGCGCTGATCTGGTCGGGCACCTCGAGCTTCTTCTCGGCGACGATGCGCTTGCCCAGGTCCAGACCGACCAGCACGTTCACCACGTCCTGCCCGTCCAGGTCCAGCTGGCGCCGCTCGGCGGGCACGGTCTGGCCCTGCTGCTCGGCGGCCTTGACCACCCCTGCGTAGGCCTGCGCGGCCTCGGCGCGGATGGCGTTGACCCGGTCGATCGAGTAGGAGGTGTCCCCCACGTACGCGGCGACACCTGGGGCGGACCGGGCGCAGGCGGCGAGAGAGAGCACAGCGAGGGCCGCGACGCTGGCGGCGGCGGTGAGACGGCGAGCACGCATGACGGCCACTCTCTCACGCCCGGTACGGGGTTGTGACGCCGCCCACCTCACCGCGCACCCGCCCCGGCCGGCTGGGCCGTCGCCGGCTCGCTGCGTCATCGTCCGCTCGCCACTGCGGGGCTGGCAGAACCGGCCAGCTCCTGGGGCTCGCCGAGGACGTCGGAGAGCAACTGGGCGCACCACTCCAGCAGCGCCTGGTCGCGCAGCGGCTCGCCGCCCACCCGGCGGGTGTTCGGCCGGGGCACGCTGACCTGGTCGAGCGCCTGCTTGTAGACCGAGTCCGGGTGGTAGCGCTTGAGCCGCAGCTGCTTCGAGTCGGGCAGCGGCAGCGGGCCGAACCGGATGTGCTTGCCCTGCAGCGAGACGTCGGAGAGGCCGTACCGGCGGGCCAGCAGCCGGAACCGGGCCACCGCGACCAGGTTCTGCACCGGGGCGGGCGGCTCGCCGTACCGGTCGGTCATCTCGGCGACCACCTCGCGCAGCCGCTCCTCGTCGCGGGCCTCGGCGAGCTTGCGGTACATCTCCAGGCGCAGCCGCTCCACGCCGATGTAGTCGTGGGGCAGGTGCGCGTCGACCGGCAGGTCGACCTTGACCTCGATCTCCTCCTCCGGGTGCTCGCCCTTGAACGCGGAGACCGCCTCGCCGACCATCCGGACGTAGAGGTCGAAGCCGACGCCCTCGATGTGGCCGGACTGCTCACCGCCGAGCAGGTTGCCGGCGCCCCGGATCTCCAGGTCCTTCATCGCCACGTACATGCCGGCCCCCAGCTCGGTGTGCTGGGCGATGGTGGCCAACCGCTCGTGCGCGTTCTCGGTGAGCGGCCGGTCCGACGGGTAGAGGAAGTACGCGTACGCCCGCTCCCGACCCCGGCCGACCCGGCCGCGGATCTGGTGCAGCTGGGCCAGGCCGAGCAGGTCGGCCCGCTCCACGATCAGGGTGTTGGCGTTCGGGATGTCGATGCCGGACTCCACGATGGTGGTGCAGACCAGGACGTCGAACTCCTTCTCCCAGAAGCCGACCATGACCTTCTCGAGCGCTTCCTCGCTCATCTGTCCGTGCGCCACCGCGACCCGGGCCTCCGGCACCAGCTCGCGGATCCGCCGGGCCGCCTTCTCGATCGACTCGACCCGGTTGTGCAGGTAGAAGACCTGGCCGTCGCGGAGCAGCTCGCGGTGGATGGAGGCGGCCACCTGCTTGTCGTCGTACGCCCCGACGAAGGTGAGCACCGGGTGCCGCTCCTCCGGCGGGGTGGCGATCGTGGACATCTCCCGGATGCCGGTGATCGCCATCTCCAGCGTGCGCGGGATCGGGGTGGCCGACATGGCCAGCACGTCGACCGACGCGCGCAGCGTCTTCAGGTGCTCCTTGTGCTCGACGCCGAAGCGCTGCTCCTCGTCGATGATGACCAGCCCCAGCTGCTTGAACCGGGTGGCCGACTGGAGCAGCCGGTGGGTGCCGATGACGATGTCGGCGGTGCCGTCGGCGACCATCCCCAGGGTCTGCTCGGTCTCCTTCGGCGTCTGGAACCGGGAGAGCTGCCGGATGGTCACCGGGAACTGGCCCATCCGCTCGGCGAAGGTGTTGTAGTGCTGCTGCACCAGCAGGGTGGTGGGCACCAGCACGCCCACCTGCTTGCCGTCCTGCACCGCCTTGAACGCCGCGCGGACCGCGATCTCGGTCTTGCCGTACCCGACATCGCCGCAGATCAGGCGGTCCATCGGGACGGTCTGCTCCATGTCCCGCTTGACCTCCTCGATGGCGGCGAGCTGGTCGGGCGTCTCCTGCCAGGGGAAGGCGTCCTCCAGTTCCCGCTGCCACGGGGTGTCCGGGCCGAAGTTGTGCCCCTTGGACGCCTTCCGGGCCGCGTAGAGCTGGATGAGCTGGGCGGCGATCTCGCGGACCGCCTTGCGGGCCCGGGCCTTCGACTTCTGCCAGTCCGAGCCGCCCATCTTGTGCAGGGTGGGCTGCTCGCCGCCGACGTAGCGGGAGAGCTGGTCGAGCTGGTCGGTGGGGACGAACAGGCGGTCGCCGGGCTGGCCGCGCTTGCTCGGGGCGTACTCGATGACCAGGTACTCCCGGGAGGCGCCGTTGACCGTGCGCTGCACGAGCTCGACGTACCGCCCGATGCCGTGCTGCTCGTGCACCACGTGGTCGCCGGCCTTGAGCTCCAGCGGGTCGATGGTGTTGCGCCGCCGGCTCGGCAGCTTGCGCATGTCCCGGGTCGAGGTGCCCCGGCCGCCGGTCACGTCGTTGCCGGTGAGCAGCACGAACCGGGACGCCTCGTCGACGAACCCGGCGGTCAGGCAACCGCAGGAGACCAGCAGCTCGCCGGGGGCGGGCGCGGCCGGCACCTCCTCGGTGAGCCGGGCGCCGAGCCCGGCGTCGCGGAGCACCTCGACGGCCCGTTGGGCGGGACCGTGCCCCTCGAAGACCAGCGCGATCGACCAGCCCTCGCCGGCCCAGCGCTTCAGGTCGTCGACCACCCGGGCGGTCTCGCCGTGGTAGAGCGGAGCGGGCTGGGCGGCCAGGGTCACCGCGATCGCATCGTCGGGGGTGACGTCCACCTCGCTCGGCTCGTCCTCCCAGGGTTGCCGGGCGGGCACGGCCTCCGCCTCGACCAGGCCGAACGGCGCGAGGGTCCACCAGGGCTGGCGCCGACCCCGGGCCGCCGTGCGTACGTCCGCCAGGGTCCGGAAGGCGGCGGCGCCGAGGTCGACCGGGGCCTGGCCCCCGACGGCGGCCGCGGCCCAGCTGGCCTGGAGGAACTCGTCGGAGGTACGGACCAGGTCGTGTGCCCGGGTGCGGATCCGCTCCGGGTCGCAGAGCAGCACGTGCGTGCCGGCCGGCATGCAGTCCAGCAGCAGCTCCATCGAGTCGGCGCCGATCAGCGCCGGCGCGAGGGACTCCATGCCCTCGACCGGGATGCCCTCGGCGAGCTTGTCGAGGATCTCGGCCAGCTCGGGATGCTCCTGGGCCAGCGCGGCGGCCCGCTTCCGGACGGACGGGGTGAGCAGCAGCTCCCGGCAGGGCGGCGCCCAGAGCAGCGGGACGCCCTCGATGGTGCGCTGGTCGGCGACGGCGAAGGTGCGGATCTCCTCCACCTCGTCGCCCCAGAACTCGACCCGGGACGGGTGCTCGTCGGTGGGCGGGAAGACGTCCAGGATGCCGCCGCGCACGGCGAACTCGCCCCGCTTGGTGACCAGGTCGACCCGGGCGTACGCCATGTCGATGAGCCGGCGCGCGACGTCCTCCAGGTCCGCCTCGTCGCCGGCCGCGAGCTGCACCGGCTCCAGGTCGCCGAGCCCCTTGAGCTGCGGCTGGAGCAGGGACCGGACGGGCGCCACGACCACCCGCAGCGGTCCGGTGCGCCCGTGCGCGTCGGCCGACTCGGGGTGGGCCAGCCGGCGCAGCACGGCCAGCCGCCGCCCGACCGTGTCGGAGCGGGGCGAGAGCCGCTCGTGCGGCAGCGTCTCCCAGGACGGGAAGACCGCGACCTGCTCCGACGGCAGCAGGCTGCCGAGCGCCGAGGCGAGGTCGTCTGCCTCGCGGGTGGTGGCGGTGACGGCGAGCACGGGCCGCCCGGCGCCGCCGGCCGGCTCGTCCGCCGCGACCGCGGCAACGGCGAACGGGCGCAGCGCGGCCGGCGCGGTGAGGTCGAGGCCGTCGACCTGGGCGGCACCGGAGCGCGCCAGGTCACGCGCCCGGGCGAGCGCCGGGTCGGCCAGGGCGGCGGCGAACAGTCCGGTGAGCATCAGTGATCACTTCCCCGCGAATTGCACACGACGATCACCCCTCGTCCGGCCTGGACGGGGGGTGCCCGGATCGACACTATCTCTTCGGGGGAGCGTTCGGCCGCCGCGCCGACGACGAGTGCCGGAGGAGACGTCATGCCCGTCGAGGGAGTCGGCAGTGATCCGCGCCGCAAGACCACGCCCGCCCGGTGGCGGGTGCTCGGCCACCCCGACGGGATGCTGATCTACCAGGTCCGTTGCATCGTCGAGAACCACGGCTGGACGGACACCGTGACCGACGACCGGTACCAGGTCTTCCTCGGGCGGTCGGGGGCGTACCAGCGCCGGGTCAACGGGCGCGGCGGTGTCTCGGACGCCACCTCGATCCTGCTGACCCGGCCCGGGGACGAGATGGCGGTCGCCCACCCGTACGGCTGCGGCGACTCGTACACCTGCCTCGAGGTCGCTCCCGAGGTGCTGGAGCGGCGGCCGGACGCGGCCCGCTGGTTCAGCGGGAACGGCTGGGACGGCAGCACCGACCCCTCGCTCGACCTGGCGCACCGCCTGCTGGTGGCGGAGTTCCGGCGCGGGCTGGACGGCTTCGAGATGGCCGAGCGGCTGCACCGGTTCCTCGGTCGCCTGCTGGAGCACAGCGCCCTGGCCGGCGAGGGCGGCGCCGAGGCGGAGCTGAGCCGGTCCGTGCGCCGGCGGCCGGCCACGCTCGCCGCCCACCGCCGGCTCGCCGACCGCGCCCGCGAGGTGCTGGCGACCTCGGATTTCACCCTCGGACTGGAGGAGGTCGCCCGGGCGGTGGGCGCCTCACCGCACCACCTGAGCCGGGTGTTCCAGCGGGTCACCGGCAGCAGCCTGACCGCGTACCGGAACCGGCTGCGCGTCCGGGCGGTGCTGGACACGCTCGCGGAGCCCGACGGGCGACCGCTCGGCGCCCTGGCCTCCGCGTACGGCTTCGCCGACCAGGCACACCTGAGCCGGGTGGTCCGGGAGCAGGTCGGGCACCCGCCGGCCCGGCTGCGCCGGCTGCTGACCCCCCGGGAGCCGGGCGCCGACGTGGCGTAGGCCACACCGGTCGCCGCATCCGCGCACATATCTTCAAGAAACCGGGTCGGGCCGGCCCGGAGGATGGAGCGCGTCAGCCCCGGCGGCAATGGGGGACGACAGGGGTACGCGGACCTGTTCGGGGAGGTCCGACGCCCCTCGCCGGGCCTTCGGGCGGCCCCACCCTGGGACGCCCCCACGGAGGTGCCGTACTCCCCCCAGGTACGGCACCTCCACCGTTCGTCCGGCCCGTCGGCCTGCCGGGCGTCCGCCGGATTCAGTACCGCACGGAGATCCGGCGCTCGACCGCGTCGACCCGGATCTCCCCGCCGTACGGGATGATCAGCTGCGGGTCGGTGTGACCCAGGTCGACGTCGAAGACCACCACCGGGTCGTCGGTGTACGGCGCGAGTGCCTTCGTGACCGCCTCCCGCTGCGCCTCGCCCCAGGCGAGCCGCTCCGCGAGCGGGTGCGGCTTGTCGAAGTCCCACGCCTTGGGGCGCCCGACCACGATCGCCGGGAAGGCCGACAGGAGCCCGCGCTCCCCCATGTTGCGGACGATCCGGAAGACCTCCTGCGCCGTGGGCAGCTCGTTGGAGGTCTCGACCACCAGCACCGACCCGGCCAGTGCCTCGGCCGACGGCACCCGGTCGGTCGCCATCAGCCAGTGGATGATCTCCAGGCAGCCGCCCCAGGTCCGCCCCCGCACCACCCGGGCGGGGCCCTGCCAGCGCCAGCCGTCGCCGGAGAACATCACCGGCTCGTCGGCCAGGGTCGCCGGGTCTCGCCAGTCGCGCGGCTCGTCCCCCCACTCGGGGGCCGGGGTCAGCTCGTACCAGCCGGAGGTGAACAGGGCGGCGCGCAGCGAGTCGAAGGTGAGCGGGTGGGGCTTGCCGGACCGCCCGAGGTGCACCAGCACCGATCCGCCGTGGTAGGCCACCATCCCCAGCCGGTACAGGTGGTTGAGGATGTTGGTGTTGTCCGAGTAGCCGTAGTAGGGCTTCGGGTTGGCCCGCAGCACCGCGTCGTCCAGGTAGGGCGTGACCGTGATCAGGTCGTCCCCGCCGACGGTGGCGAGCACGGCGGTGATGCTCGGGTCGGCGAAGGCGGCGGTCAGGTCCCGCGCCCGGTCCCGCGGGTCGGCCCCCATCACCCGGGTGGTCGGATACTCCACCGGCTCCAGGCCGAACTCCTCGCGGAGCCGGCGCAGGCCCAGCTCGTGCACGTGCGGGAAGAGACCCGGCAGGCCGGCGGAGGGCGAGACGACCGCGACGCGGTCGCCCGGCTTCGGCTTGGCGGGGTAGTTCGGCAACGTCATGAGCCGAAGCTAGCTGGCCGGGCCAGCGATTTCCGGCCCGGAGAAACCCCTCGGGTCGGGCATATCAGACCAATAGGCTGAGCCCCGTGGACGAGGAGGAGCGGGACCTTCCGGTACGCGACTGGCTGCCGCGCGCGGCAGCGCTGCTGGTCGGCACGCTCGCCCTGGCCACCGCATTCATCGCCGCCTACGTCGGGGCCCTGCACCAGCCCACCCCGCGCGACCTACCGGTCGGGGTCGTCCTCGGCGACCAGCGGGCCCAGGCGGTCATGGCCGCCGTCCGCGCCCGGACCGACAAGATCAAACCCATCGAGTACGACGACGCGGAGGCCGCCGACGACGGCCTCACCGCCCGCGAGGTGTACGCCGTGCTCTCCTCCGGCCCGGACAACGGGTTGCGCCTCACCACCGCCAGCGCCGCCTCGCCGGCCGCCGCGGAGGTGGTCACCCAGGTGTTCGGCCAGGCCGCCCGGCAGGCCAACCTGCCGTTCCAGGTCGGTGACGAGGTGCCGGTGGAGCGCACCGACCCGCGCGGCCTGGTGCCGTTCTACCTGGCGGTCGGCTACGTGCTGGGCGGCTACCTGGCCTCCACCGCGTTGGGCCTGAGCACCGGCACCGCCCCGGTGCGCCTGCCCCGCGCCGGGCTGCGGGTCGCCGCCCTCGCCGTGTACGCGGTCGTGCTGGGCGTCGTCGGCGCCACCATCGTCGGCCCGGTGCTCGACGTCTGGCACCACGATGTGCCGGCGGTCGCCGCGGTCGGCGCGCTGGCGGTCCTCGCCGCCGCGATGGTGGCTGCCGCGATCCAGGCCTGGCTCGGCCTGCTCGGCACCGGCATCGTGATCCTGCTGCTGGTGGTGCTCGGCAACCCCGGCTCCGGCGGCATCTACGCCCCTGAGTTCCTGCCCGGCTGGCTGCGCGGCATGCACCGGTGGAACGTGACCGGGCTGACCACCGACCTGATCAAGTCGGCGGTCTACTTCGACCGGCGGTCGACCGGCTGGGCGCTGACCGGACTGGCCGTCTGGGCCCTGGCCGGAATCCTCGGGCTGGTCACCGCGACGATCTTCCGCGCGCACCGGCGGGCGGTCCGCGCCGCCCGGGTCCGCCCCACCCTCTCCGGCGGGCCGCATGCCGATGGCTGAGCCGGTCCGCCCGCTCCAGGGTGCAGATCATCACGCGGTCCCCCTGCTGCCGTCGGGCCCGACGCGGATACGATCCAGGGAGTCGGACAGCGCTGTCCTTCGTACTCGCGTAAGGAGCGCACCCGTGACCGACCAGCACGACCACGACGGCCCGGACGCCGCGCTGCGGGCCGACATCCGCCGCCTCGGCACGCTGCTCGGGCAGACCCTCGCCCGGCAGGAGGGCCGCCCCCTGCTCGACCTGGTCGAGGAGATCCGCGCCCAGGTCCGCGCCGATGCCCCGGCCGCGGCCCAGCGCCTCGCCGGCCTCGACGTCACCACCGGCACCAAGCTGGCCCGGGCCTTCTCCACCTACTTCCACCTGGCCAACATCACCGAGCAGGTGCACCGGGCCCGGGACCTGCGCCGCCGCCGGGCGGTGCACGGCGGCTGGCTGGACCAGGCGGCCAAGATGATCGCCGAGCGTGGCGTGCCGGCCGAGGAGATCGCCGCCGCGGCCCGCCGGCTCGCGGTGCGCCCGGTCTTCACCGCCCACCCCACCGAGGCGGCCCGCCGCTCGATCCTGTCCAAGCTGCGCGCGGTCGCCGACGAGCTGGACACCGAGACCGCCAACGCCATCCTCTACGGGGCCAGCGACGAGGGGCCGGCCAACCGGCGCCTGGCCGAGCTGCTGGACCTGATGTGGCAGACCGACGAGCTGCGGCTGGACCGGCCGGACCCGACGGACGAGGCCCGCAACGCGATCTACTACCTGCGCGACCTGCACGCCGAGGCCGCCCCGCAGGTCCTCGACGACCTCGCCGACACGCTGCGCACCCTCGGCGTGGAGACCTCGCCGACGGCCCGCCCGCTGACCTTCGGCACCTGGATCGGCGGCGACCGGGACGGCAACCCGTTCGTCACCCCGGCGGTCACCCGTGAGGTGCTGCGGATCCAGCACGAGCACGGCATCGAGGCCACCGAGAAGGCGATGGACGAGCTCATCAGCGAGGTCTCCGTCTCCCGCCGGCTGCGCGCCGTCTCGCTGGATCTCTCCGCCAGTCTCGCCGCCGACCTGGACGCGCTGCCCGAGGTGGCGCCCCGGTTCCGCCGGGTCAACGCCGAGGAGCCCTACCGGCTCAAGGCGCGCTGCGTGAAGGCGAAGCTGGCCAACACCCGGGAGCGGCTGCGCAACGGCACCGTGCACGTGCCGGGGCGGGACTACCGGGGCTCGGCCGAGCTGATCGCCGACCTGGAGCTGCTGCGCGCCTCGCTGGCCCGCAACTCCGGGCAGCTCACCGCCGTGGGCCGGCTCGCCTCGACCATCCGTACGGTGTCCGCGTTCGGGCTGCACCTGGCAACCATGGACGTCCGGGAGCACGCCGAGGCGCACCACGCGGTCCTCGCCCAGCTCTACGGGGCCGTCGGCGAGATTTCCGACTACCCGTCGCTGAGCCGGCTCGAGCGCACCAAGCTGCTCGCCGACGAGCTGGCCGGCCGGCGCCCGCTCTCCACCCTGGACAGTCCGCTCACCGAGCCGGCGAAGAAGACGTTCGACGTGTTCGCGGCGATCCGGGAAGCGCAGGACCGGTTCGGCACCGAGGTGATCGAGTCGTACATCATCTCGATGACCCTCGGCGTGGACGACGTGCTCGCCGCCGTGGTGCTCGCCCGCGAGGCCGGCCTGGTCGACGCGCACAGCGGCCGGGCCCGGATCGGCTTCGTGCCGCTGCTGGAGACCCCGGGCGAGCTGAACGCCGGCGGCGAACTGCTGGACGAACTGCTGTCGCTGCCCGCGTACCGGGCGCTGGTGGCGGCTCGGGGCGACGTGCAGGAGGTGATGCTGGGCTACTCCGACTCCAACAAGGAGGCCGGCATCACCACCAGCCAGTGGTCGATCCACCGGGCCCAGCGTGCGCTGCGCGACGTGGCCGCCCGGCACGGCGTGCACCTGCGGCTGTTCCACGGTCGGGGTGGCACCGTCGGCCGGGGCGGCGGCCCCACCCACGACGCGATCCTGGCCCAGCCGTACGGCACGTTGGACGGCGCGATCAAGGTGACCGAGCAGGGCGAGGTCATCTCCGACAAGTACACGCTGCCCGCGCTGGCCCGGGAGAACCTGGAGCTGACCGTGGCCGCGGTGCTCCAGGCCACGCTGCTGCACACCGCACCCCGGCAGCCGGCCGAGATGCTGGAACGCTGGGACGCCACCATGGACGTGGTGTCCGAGTCGGCCTTCCGGTCGTACCGGTCGCTGGCCGAGGACCCGGACCTGCCGGCGTACTTCTGGGCCTCCACCCCGACCGAGCTGCTGGGGCAGTTGAACATCGGCTCCCGGCCGGCCAAGCGGCCGAACACCGGCGCCGGCCTGTCCGGCCTGCGGGCCATCCCGTGGGTGTTCGGCTGGACGCAGACCCGGCAGATCGTGCCCGGCTGGTTCGGCGTCGGGTCCGGCCTGGCCGCCGCCCGGGCGGCCGGGCTGGAGGACGTGCTCGCCGAGATGCACCGGAACTGGCACTTCTTCCGGACGTTCCTGTCGAACGTCGAGATGATGCTGGCCAAGACCGACCTGACCATCGCCCGCCGGTACGTGGAGACGCTGGTCCCGAGGAAGCTGCACCCGATCTTCGACAAGATCCAGCAGGAGTACGAGCTGACCAAGCAGGAGGTGCTGGCGGTCACCGCCTCGCCGGCCCTGCTGGACAACTCCCCGGTCCTCCAGCGCACCCTCGCGGTACGCGACACCTACCTGGAGCCGCTGCACCACCTCCAGGTGGCGCTGCTGCGCCAGTACCGGGACTCCGGCGCCGCCGGCCGCGCGGTGGCGACCGCGCCGGGCGGTCGCCGCGCCCCCAACGACAGCACGGCGCTGGAGCGGGCGCTGCTGACCACGGTCAACGGCATCGCCGCCGGCATGCGCAACACCGGCTGAGGCGCAAGGAAGGGCCCCCTGTTATCGCAGTTCGCATAGCAGGGGGCCCGGTCGACACCTGCCGCCAGGCGTGGCGGGTGTTACCAGTCGCCGCCGCCGCCGAAGTCCCCGCCGCCGAAGTCGCCCCCGCCGAAGTCACCGCCGCCGCCGAAGTCACCGCCGCCGCCGTAGTCCCCGCCGCCGGCGCCGGACCAGTCGCCCTGGTCGCCGGCGAACTGGTCGCCGTAGTCCTGGCCGTCGCCGAAGCCGTCCTGGAAGCCCTCCTGGTAGCCGGCGTCGTAGCCGTAGCCCGGGTCGGCGAAGGCCGGCGAGAAGAGCGCGTCGGCGATCAGCAGGCCGCCGAGCACCCCGGCGCCGGTGCCGAGCGCGGTCTTCCACCAGGGCGTCGAGTACCAACCGGCCGGCACCGGCCGGCCCTGCCAGTTGCCGCCCGGGTAGTAGTAGGGCGTCTGGTTGCCCGGCTGGGGGCCGGCCCGGTAGGTCTGGCCCTGCACGTTGACCTCGCGCTCCCTGGTCAGCATCCCGGCGCCCCGGGCCGCGGCCAGCGGCGGTAGCTCCGGGCCGGGGTCGATGCCCATCGCGGTACGCGCCGCCCGGATGTACGCCAGCCCTTCCAGCGCGGTCTCCCGGGCCAGCGCGAACTGGTGCGGGCTACGCGCCTGCTCCAGCTGGGAGCCGGCCGCGTTGTACCGCTCCCCCGCGTCGGCCAGCGCCTGGCGGACCGCCGGGACGTCACCGTGCAGATTCATCAACTGGCCGCCCAGCCGCTCGTACCAGCGCTGCGCCTCGGCGCGCGCGTCGGCCAGCTCGGTGGCCCGCCGGGACCTGCTTCCCCACCGCCAGAACATCAAGGCACCTCCGAGCATCAGCACCAGG
This sequence comes from Micromonospora sp. NPDC005806, assembly GCF_042871425.1. Lineage (NCBI taxonomy): Bacteria > Bacillati > Actinomycetota > Actinomycetes > Micromonosporales > Micromonosporaceae > Micromonospora > Micromonospora sp. NPDC005806. The sequence goes on from NZ_JBIAIL010000002.1 coordinate 182,712, forward strand.
ACGAACCACAGCGCAAGTTTCATGACTCGACGGTACCCACGGGGGTCACGTCGCACCCGTTTGGCAAGCTTCGTGGGGTGACGAGCTTCTCGACGCTGGCCGTGGTGGTGCTCTGCCTCGCCGCGGGCGGCTCGGTCGGCTGGCTGGCCGCCCGGTCCCGGTCGGCGGCGGAGGTCGCCCGGCTGGAGGCCACGCTCGCCGCGACCCGGGAGGGCGAGGGGCGGCTGGAGCAGTCCATGCGGGCGCTCAGCTACGAGGCGACGGCCCAGTCCCAGGAGGCCGTGGCGCGGGCCGTGGCCCCGCTGCACGACACCCTCCGACGATACGAGCAACGCGTCGCCGAGCTGGAGCGGGACCGGGTCGACGCGTACGCCGAGCTGCGCGAGCAGGTCCGCGCGATGAGCACCGTCTCCGGGGAGCTGCGCACCGAGACCAAGCAGCTCGTCGCCGCGCTGCGTGCCCCACAGGTGCGCGGCCGTTGGGGCGAGCACCAGCTCCGCCGGATCGTCGAGGCGGCCGGCATGCTGGAGCACTGCGACTTCAACGAGCAGGTCACCGCCGCCACCGACCACCAGGGGGTCCGCCCCGACCTGGTGGTCCGGCTGCACGGCGGCCGGACCGTGGTGGTCGACGCCAAGGCGCCCTTCGAGGCGTACCTGACCGCGATGGAGGCGCGCGACGAGCGGGGGCGGGACTCCCAGCTCGACGCGCACGCGCGGCACCTGCGGGCGCACGTGGACTCGCTCGCCGCCAAGTCCTACTGGGCGGCGTTCGACCAGACCCCCGAGTTCGTGGTGCTCTTCGTGCCGGCCGACCCGTTCCTGGACGTGGCGTTGCAGCGTGACCCGACGCTGCTGGAGCACGCCTTCGCCCGCAACGTGGTGCTGGCGACGCCGGCCACCCTGGTGGCGCTGCTGCGCACGGTGGCCTACTCGTGGCGGCAGGAGGCGTTGGCCCGCAACGCCCTCACCGTGCACTCGCTGGCCCGCGAACTGTACGGGCGACTGTCCACCCTCGGCGACCACGTCGGCAAGCTCGGCGCGTCGCTGGGCGGGGCGGTGACCGCGTACAACCGAGCGGTCGGCTCGCTGGAGGCGAGGGTGCTGGTGAGCGCGCGCAAGCTGGCCGAGCTGGGCGTCTCCGACCAGGACCTGCTCGCCCCGGCGCAGGTCGAGGTCACCCCGCGCCAGCCGCAGGCGCCCGAACTCGCCGACGATGCCCCGATGACGCGCTATCCGCTCGCTGCCGGGGACATGTCCGACTGACTCGACCATCGATCGGTATCACCCGAACGGCCGTCCGGGCTGGACGATCGACGTGCCGCAATGCCGGAGTTAGTGGTTGTCATCCTGCAACCATTCGGTGCATTGTGACAGCGTTGCTCGGCCACGACACAACGAGGTCACAACTCGCAGCGTGCGGGTGACAGTCGGCCGTCGATCATCGAAGATCCATCTCATCCGCCCTGCATCCCCCAGGGCTCCTTTCTCGTCGGAGGAAGAGAACGTGGACAGACCCCCTCGCTGGACGCGTCGCGTCTCGGCCGGCTTCGCCGCGACGGTCGTCGCCGCCGGCGCGATCACGCTGACGGCCAGCGCCACCACCGCCAGCGCCGCCCCCGCCCCAAAGGCCCAGAAGGGCCACGGGGCCGACAAGCTCGGATCGCACGACCACGAGTTGCTCGCCCAGGCCCGCGCCAAGGGCGACAAGCGCGTGGTCCTGATCATCGCCACCGACAAGGGCCAGGCCGGCGCCGTCGCCGACCAGCTCCGCAAGCTGGGCGCCACGGTGGCCAAGGAGGTGGACGGCGTCGGATACGTCCGCGCCTCCGTGCCCACCGACGCCGTGCTCCAGGCCGCGAAGCTGCCGGGCGTTGCGGCCATCGACCTGAACGAGTCGATCCCGCTGCCGAAGCCCGAGCCGGTCTCCGGAGCGGCGGAGGGAGCGGCGCAGGCCGCCGCTGCGGCGGCACCCGGCCCGGACACCCCGGCCGTCAACCCGTACATGCCGACCAACGAGACCGGTGCCGTCGCGTTCAAGCAGGCCCACCCGGAGTGGGACGGCCGCGGCGTGACGATCGGCATCATGGACTCCGGTGTGGACCTGGACAATCCGGCGCTCCAGACCACCTCCACGGGCGAGCGCAAGATCGTCGACTGGTTCACCGCGACCGACCCGTTGCTGGACGGTGACGGCACCTGGCGCGCCATGCTGACCCAGGTGACCGGGCCGACCTTCAGCTACGCGGGCGCCACCTGGACGGCGCCGGCGGGGACCTGGCGGATCAACCGGTTCTCGGAGAGCATCACCGCCAACGACGAGCCCGGCGGTGACATCAACAAGGACGGCGACAGGACCGACACGTTCGGCATCCTGTACGACCCGGAGAGCCACGACATCCGGGTCGACACGAACCAGAACCGCGACTTCACCGACGACCCGGTGATGCGCCCCTACCAGGAGCGCTTCGACGTCGGCCACTTCGGAACCGACAACCCCGCCACCCCGGTCGCCGAGCGGACCCCGTTCGTCGTCGAGTATCGCGAGGACGTCGACACCACGCCCGCCGGACTGCCCGGCAAGGCCGACTTCGTCAACATCGGCATCGTCGAGGCCCAGCACGGATCGCACGTCGCCGGCATCACCGCCGCCAACGACATGTTCGGCGACGCCGCGTTCGACGGCGCCGCGCCCGGCGCCAAGCTGGTCTCGGCCCGCGCCTGCAACTGGGGCGGCGGCTGCACCTACGCGGCGCTCACCGACGGCATGGTGGAGCTCGTGGTCAACCGGCACGTCGACGTGATCAACATGTCGATCGGCGGCCTGCCCGCGCTCAACGACGCCAACAACGCCCGTGCCCAGCTCTACGACCGGCTGATCAACGACTACGGCGTGCAGCTGTTCATCTCGGCGGGCAACTCGGGCCCGGGCATCAACACCGTCGGCGACCCGTCGGTGGCGAGCAGCGTGGTGAGCGTGGCCGCCGGGGTCAGCAAGGAGACCTGGCAGGCCAACTACGGTTCCGAGACCCGGACGCCGTACCAGCTGTTCAACTTCTCGTCGCGCGGGCCGCGGGAGGACGGCGGATTCAAGCCGAACATCACCGCCCCCGGCTCGGCCATCTCCACGACGCCGCTGTGGCAGCCGGGCGGACCGGTGCCGGAGGCCGGCTACCAACTGCCGCCGGGCTACTCGATGCTCAACGGCACCTCGATGGCCTCGCCGCAGGCCACCGGCGCGGCGGCGCTGCTGCTCTCGGCCGCCAAGGCCAACGGGTTCGGGGTCGCCCCCGCCGAGCTGCGTCGGGCGATCTACTCCTCCGCCAAGTGGATCGAGGGGGTGCCGGCACACGGCCAGGGCAACGGCACGTTCAACACCGTCGGCGCCTGGGACCTGCTCGCCGGCCGCAACCTCCAGCTGCGGAACTACTCGGTCACCGCGCCGGTCTGCTCCGCGCTGTCCGGCTACCTGCCGACTCCGGGCGCGGGTACCGGTGTGTACAACGCGTGCGCCGCGAGCCAGGGCGGTCAGGCGCCCAACGTGGACAAGACCTACACCCTGACCTTCACCCGGACCACCGGTCCGGACCGGCCCATCCGGCACGACGTGACCCTGCTCGGCAACGACGGCACGTTCCGCGACTACCGGCAGAGCCTGGTGCTGCCGCTGAACAAGCCGGTCAAGCTCCAGCTCGAGACCAAGGGCGGGTACGGCGTGCACAGCGCCGTCATGCGGGTCGACGACCCGACCACCCCCGGCGTCGACTTCGAGGTGCTCAACACGATCGTCATCGGCCAGGACGTGACCGCCCCGGCCTATCGCTTCACCACCTCCGGCTCGGTGGACCGCAACGGGTTCACCTCGTACTTCATCAACGTGCCGGCGGGCGCGTCGGCGCTGCAGGTCAACATGTCGGGCCTGGCCAACGGCTCGCAGACCCGGTTCATCGCGTTCAACCCGTACGGGGTGCCGGTGGAGAGCACGTCCAGCCTCGGCTGCTACAGCAACTTCTCGAACCCGGCCACCTGCAAGCCGGACGAGCGGGACTACGCCAACCCGCTGCCGGGCCTGTGGGAGATCGAGGTCGAGTCGCGGCGCACCTCGCCGCTGCTGGAGAACCCCTTCACGCTCAGCGCCGCAGTGCAGGGCGTGAAGGTCGACCCGGCGACGGTGGAACTGCCGGCCGTCACCGCCGGCCAGGCCACCCCGGTGACCTGGAACCTGACCAACGCCTTCGGTCCGGTCACGGTCAGCGGCAAGGGCGGCCCGCTGGGCAGCGCGGCGGTCAGCCGGCCGACCATCGCCAACGGTGAGCGGCAGACGTACCACGTGACCGTTCCGGCCGGCGCGACCCGGCTCGACGTCGCGATCAACAACCCGAGCGACCAGAAGGCCGACCTGGACCTGGTCGTCCAGCTCAACGGGGTGCGGGTGGCCCAGTCGGCCGACGGTGACTCGGACGAGTCGGTGTCGATCGCGAACCCGGCCGCCGGTACCTACGACGTGATCATCGACGGGTACTCCGTGCCCGCCGGCACCACGACGTACGACTACCGGGACGTGTTCTACGCCGCCGCGCTCGGCAGCCTGGACGCGACCGCGACCACCGTGGCGCTGGACAACGGCGCGACGGCCGGACTGAGCGGGTCGGTGACGGCGCAGTCGGCGCCCGCAGCGGGTCGCCGCCTCTTCGGTGAGCTGCTCGTGGTCACCGACCAGGGCGCGGTCGTCGGGCGCGGGAACGTCTCGATCGGCGCCGTGAACTGATCATCTGGTAGGACCACGGAGCCCGTCCCCGGACCGGGGGCGGGCTCCGTGCCGTTCGGGCCGGATCAGGCGCGGCGGGCGGACTCCACGACGAACGGGGTGCCCTGCTGGCAGGTGGTCATCATGCCCGGCTCCGGGTGACCGGTGACGGTCACCCGGGCACCGGGCGTCAGCACGTCACGCGGGCCACCGACCAGCAGGTTGCCGTCGAGCAGCAGGCAGTTCGGTTCCACTCCGGCCTGGACGGTGCCGGTGAGCGTGAAGGCGTCGGCGCCGGGCGGCTTCGACGGCCCGCCCGGCTTCGAGGGCGTCGGGTCGACCGGGTTCTGCGGGTCACTCGGGGTGACGCTCGGGTCCGGGCTGGGTTGGCTGGTCACCGATGCGGCTCCCGTCTGTCCGGGGCTGGTGGGCGTCGTTCCGGGGCTGGCGGGCTCGGCGCCCGGGCCGGCGCAGGCGCTCAGCGCCAAACCGGCGACCAGGGCGACGAGCGCCGTCCGAGGACTCTTCATGCCTGGTTGGACGGATCCGGCGGGAATTCCGTTCCGGCCCGTCAGCCGCGGCTGGCGGCGGCCTTCATGTCCCGCTTCAGCTCCTGCGGCAGCGAGAAGGTCAGCCGCTCGTTGGCGGTGGTGATCTCCTCGACGTCGGTGAAGCCCCGCTCGGCCAGGTGCGCGAGCACCTGCTGGACCAGCTCGTCCGGCACGCTGGCGCCCGAGGTGACGCCGACCGTCCGCGCGTCGGCCAGCCAGGCGTCGTCGATCTCGTCGGCGAAGTCGACCAGGTGCCCGGCCCGGGCACCGGCGTCCACGGCCACCTCGACCAGGCGTACCGAGTTGGAGGAGTTGCGCGAGCCGACGACGATCACCACGTCGCAGTCCGGCGCGATCTCCTTGACCACGTGCTGCCGGTTGGAGGTGGCGTAGCAGATGTCGTCACTGGGCGGCGACTGGAGCAGCGGCAGCTTCTGCCTGAGCCGGGCGACGGTCTCCAGGGTCTCGTCGACCGAGAGGGTGGTCTGGGAGAGCCAGACGACCTTGTTCGGGTCCCGCACGGTGACCTTGTCGACGCCGTCCGGGCCGTCCACGAGCTGGATGTGCGCGGGCGCCTCACCGGCGGTGCCGATGACCTCCTCGTGCCCCTCGTGGCCGATGAGCAGGATGTCGTAGTCCTCGGACGCGAACCGCCGGGCCTCCTGGTGCACCTTGGTCACCAGCGGGCAGGTCGCGTCGATCGCCTTGAGCGAGCGCTCCCTGGCCTGCTCGTAGACCTCGGGGGCGACACCGTGCGCGGAGAAGATGACGGTGGCGCCCTCCGGCACCTCCTCGTTCTCCTCCACGAAGATCGCGCCCTTGGCCTCCAGGGTCTGCACCACGTGCTTGTTGTGCACGATCTGCTTGCGGACGTAGATCGGTGCGCCGTAGAGCGTCAACGCCTCCTCGACGGTCTGCACCGCCCGGTCCACACCCGCGCAGTAGCCGCGGGGCTTGGCCAGGAGCACGCGCTTGCCGGTCCGGGGAGTGGTCTCAGGCTCAGTCACCCGACCATCGTACGTGCCGGGCTCTTCCCGTGCCCCGGGCTGCGGCTCGTACCACAGCCGGGGCACGGCCTGACAGAATGGGCGGACCGGCAGCGCGTACGGCCACCCGAGGACCCCTTCCGGTCACGAGAGGACGCGCGCGAGACCGTCCCGCGGGTGCGCACCCGCCCGGGCGAGGCGTTCCCCCTGGCCGCGCTCGCCTGAGCCGGCGCCGGCGCGGTCGGCGGCACCCGGCGGATGGACGCGGTGCTGTCGGGGGCGGGCCGTAGGGTGGGCGGGTGAGCGAGGCGGGGCAGGGCGGCAGCGAGGCAGGCCGGAGCACGTCGGAGGAGCCGTGGCCGGTCCGGGTGGTCAGCCAGAAGATCGGCGCCTGGATCGCCCGGCTCGGCTGGGTCTGGGTGGACGGGCAGGTCGCGCAGATCAGCCGCCGGCCCGGCGCGACCACGGTCTTCCTCACCCTGCGTGACCCGTCCGCCGACCTCAGCCTCACCGTCACCACCAACCGGGACGTCCTCGACGCGGGCGCGCCCGAGCTGCGCGAGGGCGCCCGGGTGGTGCTGCACGCCAAGCCGGAGTTCTACGCCGCCCGGGGCACCCTCAGCCTGCGCGCCGACGAGATCCGCCAGGTCGGGCTCGGCGAGCTGCTGGCCCGGCTGGAGAAGCTCAAGAAGTTGCTCGCCGCCGAGGGACTCTTCGACCGGTCCCGCAAGCGGCGCCCCCCGTTCCTGCCCGGCCGGATCGGGCTGATCACCGGCCGGGCCTCGGCCGCCGAACGGGACGTGCTCACCAACGCACGGAGGCGCTGGCCGGCCGTGGAGTTCCGCACGGTCAACGTCGCGGTGCAGGGGCCGAGCGCGGTGCCGCAGATCGTCGACGCGCTGAAGGTGCTCGACGCCGACCCGGCGATCGACGTGATCGTCATCGCCCGGGGCGGCGGCAGCATCGAGGATCTGCTCCCCTTCTCCGACGAGGCGCTGTGCCGGGCGGTCTTCGCCTGCCGCACGCCGGTGGTCAGCGCGATCGGCCACGAGACGGACGCGCCGCTGCTCGACTACGTCGCCGACGTCCGCGCATCCACGCCGACCGACGCGGCCAAGCGGATCGTCCCCGACCTCACCGAGGAGGTCCGCCTCATCGACCAGGCCCGGTCACGGCTGGAGCGCGCGGTCCGCAACCTGGTCGACCGGGAGTCGCACCGCCTCGACCTGCTCCGGTCCCGCCCGGTGCTGGCCAGGCCGCAGGTGATGGTGGAGCAGCGGGCGACCGAGGTGACCGCGCTGCGCGACCGGGCCGGGCGCTGCCTGGACCACCGGCTCGGCGCCGCCGCCGACGACCTGCGGCACACCCTGGCCCGGCTGCGGGCCCTCTCCCCCGCAGCGACCCTCGACCGGGGCTACGCGATCGTCCAGCGCGCCGACGGCCACGTGGTGCGCGCGGCGTCCGAGGTGGCCAAGGGCGATCCGCTGCGGGTACGCCTCGCCGAGGGCGAGCTCGCCGCGACCGTGGACGGCTGATGGGATGGGAATGACTGACGAGAAGAAGGACGAGCGGCTCAACTACGAGCAGGCCCGCGCGGAGCTGGCCCAGGTGGTCGAGCGGCTGGAGGCCGGCGGCACCTCGCTGGAGGAGTCGTTGGCGCTCTGGGAACGGGGCGAGCAGCTCGCCGGGATCTGCCAGCGCTGGCTGGACGGCGCCCGGGCCCGCATCGACGCCGCCCGACAGCGCGCCGAGGAGTAGCCGTACAGGCCGACGGGACGGCCGGAGCCGTCCCGTCGGGTACGTCGGGCTCAGTTGAACAGGTTGTAGAACTCCGCCGGCGCCTCGACGACCTGGTCGGCCGGGGGCTTCTGCGCGGCGGTCGCGTTGCCGTAGTCCGAATATGTGATCTTGAGGTCCTGGGCGGCGTTCTGCCCGGCGGCGGGGACCTTGAGCACCAGCTCGGTGAGCCGGCCCTGCGGGTCGACCTTGGCGGTGAACGGCACCGTCTTCGCCTGCGTGCCGAGCGCGGTGATCACCGCCGGGTCGAGCGAGCCGGCCTCGGCCGCCTTGGAGATGTCGGCGGTGCCCTCGTACGTGCCGTCGGCGGTCTGCCGGACCTCGGTGATGCCCTGGGTCAGCACGGCGCTGCCGGCCGGGTCGACCTTGTCGAAGTCGAAGCCGAGCGCCCGGTTCCCCTTGATCCGGGTCTGGTCGAGGTGCTGGTACTTGCCGAGGTTGAGCTTCTGCACCCCGGGGACGCTGCTGGCGGCCGTCCCGCCGAGCTCCAACTTCACCCAGCTGTCCGGCTTGTAGTGGATCAGATCCAGCTTCATCATCAGGTCGGACGACGCGTCACCGATCGTCATCCGCATCTCCGCGCTCTGGCTGGGCTCGTGCACCTGTCCCTCGGCGGTGGAGCCCGCGCCGGACATGGTGAACCGGAAGTTCCCGTCGCGGATCGCGTTCGTGGAGTTGAGCAGCGCCTGCTTGGCGTCGCCGGTGCCCGGCGTACCGCTCGGGGCGATGCTGCCGGAGGCCGCCGGGGACGCGGAGGCCCCCGCCTCGCCGGTCCCGGTGCTGTTGCAGGCGGTCAGGCCGGGGATGAGCAGCGCCGCGGCGAAGGCCGCCGCGCTGAAGCGTCGTATCTTCACGTGAACCTCTCCAGGTGGGTCGTCCGGCCCACGGAGGCGCCGGAGGCGGTCGCCGCAGCCCTCACGCCGGCTCCGGCGCACGAGCCCCGTCGGGCCGCGGTGGCGGCGACCGGCTCGCGCCTCTTCTGTTCCCTGAAGCGGTGTTCGGCAATCCCTGTCCGGTCCGAGCCGTCTGGTGGGGACGGCCGACGCCGCCCCCACCAGCCCGGATCAGGACTTGAACATCTCGTAGACCTGGTCGGACGCCTCGACGACCCGGCCGGCCGGCGGGGCCTGGACGGCGGTGGCGCTGCCGTAGGCGGCGTACGTGACGACGACCTTCTGCGCTTGGGCGCTACCCGCGGCCGGCACGTCGACGGCGAACTCGGTCAGCCGGCCCTGCGGGTCGAGCTTCGCGGTGAACGGCAGGGAGCTCGCCTTGGCGCCGAGCGCCTTGACGGTGTCCGCGTCCAGCACGTCGGAGTCGGTCGCCTTGGTGGCGTCGATGGTGCCCGCGTACGTGCCCTCGCCGGTCTTCTTGACGTCGGTGATCGCGTTGATCATCTTGTCGCTGCCGGCCGGGTCGACGTCCGAGAAGTCGAAGTTCAGCTCCTTGGCGCCCTTGATCTTGGTGCGGTCCAGGTGCTGGTACTTGTCCTTCATCTCCTTGAAGCCGGGCACGTCGGCCATCGCCGCGCCGAAGTCCAGCTTCAGCCAGGTGTCGGTGTCGATGAAGACGAGGTGCATCGAGAAGCCCTCGGCGGAACCGTCGCCGCCGGCCAGCTTCATCTCGGCACTCTTGGACGGCATGTGCACCGTGCCGTCGCCGTTGAACTCGCCGCCCTTGATGGCGAACGTGAAGTTGCCCTTCTTGATCTCCTCGGTGGAGGCGACCAGCGCCTCCTTCGGGTCCGCGGGGACCGCCGGGGCGGCGGACTTGCTGTCGGCGGTCGGCGAGTCGGCCCCGGTCTTGCAGGCGGCCAGACCCGGGACGAACAGGGCGGCGGCGAGGACGCCGACGCTCCACCGTCGAATGTTCACGTCGTTCTCTTTCCGGTGAGCTGTCCGGACACGTCACGTGTGCCGGTTTTTCGGGTCCGGGCAGCCTAGCGGACCGGACCGACGACCGGGGCACACCGCAGCCCGGAGGGGTCAGCGCAGCGCCGTGGCGAGCTGGCGCAGCTCGTTCTCCCTGGCGTCACCGACCACGATCACCGTGCGGTTCGGCTCCAGCAGCACGAGGGCCTGCTCGTTGTCCCGGGCGGTATAGCGCTGCCAGCTCGCGCCGGACAGGTCGGCCGCCCCCTGCGGCTGGCCGCCCTTCAGTTCGGCCGGCAACAGCTTGTCGGCGGGCACGTTGCTCTCCACGAGCTGCGCGCCTCGGCCCTCGGGGGTCAGGTAGCCGATCCGCAGCGTCGCGCCGCCCGGCTCGGCCTGATAGCGGGCGCTGACCGTACGCCAGCCGGAGCTCAGCCCCTCGGGCCGGATCACCGGGAAGGCGCCCGCGGCGCGGGCCTGCTCGACGGCAGGCCCCGGATCGACGGTCGCCGGCTCGTCTCCGCCGAGGAAGCCCCGGTAGAAGGCGAGCAGCAGCACGATCGGGACCAGCAGCACCAGCAGGGAGAGGGCCATGTCCCGGGGCGACCGCTCGGCGCGCGACTTCTCCCTGCGGGCCGGCGGCGCGGGCTGGTCGCCGGAGACCGCCGGGTGGGCGCTCGCCCCGCCCCGGGCCGGTCCGTCGACCGGCTCGACCAGGGCCGGTTCGCCCGCGTCGGCCAGCGGCGCGAGCCCGGTCGACGACTCGACCAGGGCCGGCTCCCCGGCCGGCGGGGTCGGCCCGGCAGTCGACCCCACCGGCGGCTGGCCGTCGGGCGGAGTGGCGTCGGACGGTACGCGGTCGGCAGGCTGTGCAGGTTCCACCCGGCCATTCTCGCAGCCGTCCGGACGGCGTGATCCTGGCCTCCTCCGCCCCGTTCCGGCGCGGAACCTGAGATCGTGTGAGGATCAGCGACAAAACCGGCGGCGGCGACGGCCGCATCCCGCCGGTCCACCCCGCAACGTCGCGAGGAGGAGCCGTGATGTCAACCACCAGGACGCGGACCCCGCAGAATCTCGACCGCAACCTCGCCCTCGACCTGGTCCGGGTCACCGAGGCCGCGGCGATGGCCGCCGGCCGCTGGGTCGGCCGGGGCGACAAGGAGGGCGGCGACGGAGCCGCGGTCGACGCCATGCGGAAGCTGATCAACTCGATCCCGATGCGCGGTGTCGTGGTGATCGGCGAGGGCGAGAAGGACAACGCCCCGATGCTCTTCAACGGCGAGGAGGTCGGTGACGGGACCGGTCCCGAGGTGGACGTGGCGGTCGACCCGATCGACGGCACCACGCTGATGAGCAAGGGCATGCCGAACGCCCTCGCGGTCCTCGCGGTGGCGGAGCGCGGCGCGATGTTCGACCCGAGCGCCGTCTTCTACATGGAGAAGCTCGCCGTCGGCCCGATGTACGCCGACGTGGTCGACATCAACGCCGGGGTGGCCGAGAACATCCGCCGGATCGCCAAGGTCAAGGGCACCGACGCGGCCGAGGTGACGGTCTGCATCCTGGACCGGCCGCGCCACGACGACCTGGTGAAGCAGATCCGGCGTACCGGGGCGGGCATCCGGTTCATCTCCGACGGCGACATCGCCGGCGCCATCGCGGCGGCCCGCGGCGAGTCGGACGTGGACGTGCTGATGGGCATCGGCGGCACCCCGGAGGGCATCACCGCGGCGTGCGCGCTCAAGTGCATGGGCGGGATGATGCAGGCCAAGCTGTGGCCGAAGGACGCCGAGGAGCGGGAGAAGGCGCTCGCCGCCGGGCACGACCTGGACCGGGTGCTGTTCACCGACGACCTGGTCACCGGCGACAACTGCTTCTTCGTGGCCACCGGGGTCACCTCCGGCGACCTGCTGCGCGGCGTGCGCTACCGGGCCGGCGGCGCGTACACCCAGTCGATCGTGATGCGCTCCAAGAGCGGCACGATCCGGGTGATCGACTCGTACCACCGGCTGGAGAAGTTGGCCCTCTACTCGGCGGTCGACTTCGACGGCCGGCCCCTGGCCGAGCAGGAGTGACCGCGACCGGGACGGCGGCGCTCCCCACGCTGTCGACCGGGCGACGGATCGCCGGCGTCGGGCTGGCCACCGCCTCAGGGGTCACGGTGGCCGTCCAGTCCCGGATCAACGGCGAGTTGGGCGTACGGCTGGCCGACGGGATCGCCGCCGCGGTCGTCTCGTTCGGCCTGGGCCTGCTGATCCTGCTGGTGCTGGTCCCCGCCACCCCGGGCGGCCGGCGCGGGCTGGCCGCCCTCCGGGCGGCGCTGCGGGACGGCTCGCTGCGGCCGTGGCAGTGCCTCGGCGGGGTGTGCGGCGCCTTCCTGGTCGCCACCCAGGGACTGACCATCGGGACGCTCGGCGTGGCCGTGTTCACCGTCGCCGTGGTGGCCGGGCAGACTGGCAGCAGCCTGCTGGTGGACCGGGCCGGCATCGGACCGACCGGGCGGCAGCCGGTCACCCCGAACCGGCTGGTCGGCGCGGTGCTCACCGTGCTGGCCGTGGTGCTGGCGGTGGGCGACCGGCTCGGCGACCCGGGCGCCCTGGCGCTGGCCCTGCTGCCGCTGGCGGCCGGGGTGGGCGTCGCCTGGCAACAGGCCGTGAACGGCCAGGTGCGGGCGGCCGCCGGCAGCGCGACGACCGCCACCCTGGTCAACTTCACCGTCGGCATGGTGGCGCTGCTCGCCACCTTCGCAGTGGAGGTGGCGGTGCGGGGCCGCCCGGCCGGCAGCCTCCCCGGCGAGCCGTGGCTCTACCTGGGTGGCCCGCTCGGCATCGTGTTCATCGCGCTGGCCGCCGCGATCGTCCGTTTCACCGGGGTGCTGCTGCTCGGCCTGGCGACTATCGCCGGTCAGATCGTCGGGGCGGTGCTGCTGGACGTGGCACTCCCGACGGCGGCCTCGCACCCCGGGCCGAACACCCTGCTCGGCGCGGCGCTGACCCTGGTCGCGGTGCTCGTCGCCGCACTGGGACCGACCCCGCGCCGGTAACGATCAGCCTTGCAGCCCCGCCACCGCCTCCTTGACCACCTGGTCCAGCGGGGTCGGCTCGATGCCGAGGGTGGCGGTGGCGGCCGTGGAGTCCATCAGGAACGGCCGGTCGAACTGGTAGGCGGTCTCCCGCAGCTCACGGGCCATCGGGTTGGCGAGGCCGCCGAGCCAGAGCACCGGGTAGGGCATCCGGGTCAGCTTCGGCGCCGGCGCGCCGACCAGGGCCGCCGCGCGGGCGGCCAGGTCCCGCATCGGCACGGCGGGCGCGCTCGGCACGTGCCAGGCCCGTCCCCAGGCGCGCTCGTCGGTCGCTGCGGCGACCAGGGTACGGGCGACGTCCGGGATGTACGTCCAGGTGTGCGGGGCGGCCCAGTCCACCGGCAGGAAGACCCGCTGCCCGGCGAGCACCCGGGGCAGCACCAGCATGGCCAGTGAGGTCCCGCCGACGCCGACGTAGTCGGAGCCGCGCACCTCGGTGACCCGGGCCTGACCGGCCCGGTGCGCGGCGAGCGCGTCGGCCCACATCCGGATCCGCACCCGCCCCTTGGTGCCGGTGGCGGCGAGCGGGGTGTCCTCGGTCATCGGGCCGTCGACCGGCCCGTACCCGTAGAGGTTGCCGACGGTGGCCAGCACCGCGCCGGTCCGCTCGGCGGCGGTGAGCAGCGCGGCGGCCAGCGGCGGCCAGTCCACCGGCCACCGGTGGTAGGCCGGGTTGGCGCAGTTGTAGAGGGCGTCGGCGCCTTCGGTCAGCGCCGCCAGCCGGTCCGCGTCGGCGGCGTCGGCGGCGACCCGCTCGACCGACGGGTGCTCGGGTCCGGTGCCGCGGCGAGTCACGATCCGCACCCGCTCACCACGCTCGGCGAGGAGACGGGCGGTGGCGGTGCCGACGGGTCCGGCGCCGACGATCACGTGCAGGGCCATGGGGGCCACCCTTCGAATCAGGGATCCGCTCCGAGAGCACTGCTCTCTCGATGACGTACCCAGCATGAACCCTCGAGGGGTCCGCTGTCAAGAGCACTGCTCTCGGTTTTGATTGGCGCTCTCAAACGTGGCAGAGTAGAGGCATGGTCGCTCCCTCGCTCCGCGCCCGGGTCCGCGCCGGCATGATCAACGAGATCAAGGTGGTGGCCCGCCGCCACCTGGCCACCGACGGCGCGAACCTCTCCCTGCGCGCCGTCGCCCGGGACATGGGCATGGTCTCCTCGGCGATCTACCGCTACTTCCCCAGCCGGGACGACCTGCTCACCGCACTGATCCTGGAGGCGTACGACGCCCTCGGCGACGCGGTCGAGACGGCCGACGCCGCCGTCGCCCGGGACGACCTGCGCGGACGCTGGCGCGCGGCGTGCCGGGCGGCCCGGGCCTGGGCGCTGGCCAACCCCGCCGAGTACGCGCTGCTCTACGGCAGCCCGGTCCCCGGGTACGCGGCCCCCGAGGACACCGTCGCGCCGGCGGCGCGCCCCCCGTTGACCCTGGTCGGCATCCTCCGCGACGGCCTCGCCGACGGCCGGCTCTCACCACCCGACGAGGACCTGCCCGAGCCGGTCCGCACCGACCTCGCGGAGCTGGCCGCCGGGTACTTTCCCGGGCTGCCGGAGGCGCTGCTGGCCCGGGGCATGGCGGGCTGGACCCAGCTCTTCGGGCTGATCAGCTTCGAGCTGTTCGGGCGACTGAACGGGGTCGTCTCGCACCGCGACGAGTACTTCGAGCACCAGACCGGCCTGATGGCCGACCTCATCGGCCTGCCCTGAACCTCCGGTCAGCGGACCGGTTCGTCCGGCGCCGCAGGCCGTACCGGGCGTGACGGGTCGGGCGCCGCAGCGGGCGGCTCGACCGGCACCGGCGGAGGACAAGGCGGGTCGGCGGGCGGTACGAACGACCCGACCAGTCGAGCCGCCCGCCAGCCCAGCAGCAGCCCCGGCACCGTGGCCAGCCCGGCGAGCGCCACGGCGGTCGAGGCGTACGCCGGACGACCGTAGAGCCAGCCGGTCAACGGCAACCCGGCCAGCACCAGCGTTAGCGCGGCCGCCAGCAGCACCTCGAGGGTCCACCACCCCGGCGCGCGCCATACCCAGTTGGGGATCAGGGCGAGCAACAGCATGCCGAGCAGCAGGACGACGCACCCGAGCGCCGCAACCGGGGTGAGAAGGTCGTCACTCAGCCAGACCACACTCAGCAACAGCACGGTGACGAGCGTGAGCGGACCCAGCATGAGGGACAAGCAGCCGCCGCGCCCGACCCCGCGCCCAGCCCGCACACCGGACACGACGAGCACCAGTCCGGCCAGGGCGAATGCCAGCAGCCCGGCTCGGAGCGGGTCGGAGTGGCGGGCCGCGGGCGAACTCGCGCCGAGCGGCGGTGGGCTGCCACCGTTGGGGACTTCAGCGAATCCGATCCGCCGCCAGTCGCCCTCGGGCCCGCGCACGGCGAAGCCGTCCCGGCCGTTCGCGACCAGCACCACGTGCCGCCCACCGCCGACGTCCAGCACGGCCAGTTCCTGGCCCGTGATCCGCTCCCCGCGCGGTCCGGCGTCCTGGTACCGCCGGCTCAGGATCGCCCGTTGCCTCTCGGTGACCTCCCAGGCCAGTCGCCAGGTCCGGCCGGCGTCGTCGCTCTCCTCCACCCGGATCCGCCCGGCCACCAGGCGGTAGCAACGCTGCGGCGTTGCGGTCGAGCAGTCCTCCCGCACCGGCGCGGAGGGGATAGATGCGATCGCGGACGGCGGCGGGGCGACGGGTGACCCGGGCGACGGCGGGAACGGATCCAGGACCTGCTGCTCGGCGGGTGTCGGAGAACGCCAGGTCTCGCCACCGTCGTCACTCAGCCGCCAGGTTGTCGCGGGCCACATGATGCGGGCGCCCGTACTCGACCCGGTACCGGCGGCCAGCCGGCCGTCGACCACGGTCGCCCGCAGCGCATCGTGAGACCCGACGACACTGGTGGCCGCCACGGCGAGCGCTGCCGCCGGCAGCAGCACCAGCAGCCGGACAAGACGGGCCGACCGACGCCCCACCGGATCGCGGCGGGCCCGGTGCCAGGCCCAGCCGGCCACGGCCAGGGCGGGCAGGGCCAGCAGGTCGGTGCGGTCGGCCCGGACCAGCGACGGCCCGCTGACCGCGCTCCACGCCGCCGAGGCGGCTGCCGCGGCGTACCCGCTGGTCTTGACCGCGGTGAAGCCGATGCCGACCAGACCCAGCCCGAGCCCGGGAAGGGCTCGGACCGGAATCCGGGGCACGATCAGCGCAGCGAGCACCGCCACCAGCGGCGGGGCGAGCACCAGACCGGCGACGTCGCTGAGCTTGCCGGTGAGCCAGCCGGGCTGGGTGGCCTTGAGCACGTGGTCGTTCAGCACCAGAACGACCAGCGCGAGCATCGTCACCGGATGACCCAGCCAGGCCAGCGCGACGCGGGCGGCAGCGGGCTCGGTCGGATCCGGTCGTTCCATCCGTCCACGATGGCGTCGACCGGTCTCGATCAGGCCACGCTCGGGCGTGGATCGGGCCTCAGCTGCCGTCGGAGGAGTGGCCGGGGAACAGGTGCGCGGTCGGATCGATCACCACCGCGGCGTTGTTCACCGCCGTGGCGGCCTCGCCGAAGCCGGTGGCGATCAGCCGGACCTTGCCCGGATACTTGGTGATGTCGCCGGCCGCGAAGACCCGGGGCAGGTTGGTGGCCATCGCGCTGTCCACCAGGATATGCCGCCGGTCCAGCCGCAGCCCCCACTCGGCGAGCGGTCCCAGGTCGGCGGTGAAGCCGAGGGCGGCGACCACGGTGTCCACCGGCAGCGTCTCCACCGCGCCGCCACGCTCGGCGAACTCGGCGCCGGTGACCCGGTCCTCGCCGTACAGCCGGGTCACCTCGGCGTTGACCACCACCCGGACGGGCAGCGACCGGACGCGCTCCACGGTCGAGGCGTGGGCCCGGAACTTCTCCCGCCGGTGCACCAGGGTCACCGATCGGGCGATCGGTTGGAGCGTGACCGCCCAGTCGAACGCCGAGTCGCCGCCACCCACGATCAGCACGTCCCGGCCGGCCAGCTCGGCGGGCTGAGGTACGAAGTAGACGATCCCGGCGCCGACGAAGCTGTCGGCCACCGGCAGCGGCCGGGGCGTGAAGCTGCCCAGCCCGCCGGTCACCACCACGGCGCCGCAGCGCAGCTGCTCGCCCCCGGCCAGGCCGAGCACCGGCCGGCCGTCGAGGTACGACAGCTTCTCCGCGCGGGTGCCGAGCAGGTACTCGGGGTGGAAGGGCGCGGCCTGGGCGACCAGGTTCGCCACCAGCTCCCGCCCCTTGACGGCGGGGAACCCGGCGACGTCGAGGATGAGCTTCTCCGGGTACATCGCGGTGACCTGCCCGCCCGGCTCGGGCAGCGCGTCGACCACCGCCACGGAGAGCCCGCGGAACCCGGCGTAGTACGCGGCGAAGAGTCCGGCCGGACCGGCCCCGATCACGGCGACATCGACCTCGCGCATGGCGTACCGTCACTTTCGCCCACGGATCAACGCGTGTTGATCCCGACGGTAGGCGGCCCGGGGTTGCCGGGCAAGCACATCCCAGGTAAGGGTCGACGGCGGGTCAGGGCAGCGTGACGGTGGGCGACTCGGGCTGCGGCTCGGGCAGCTCGGCCCGGCGACGGCGGAACAGGATCGCCGCGACGACCCCGCCGAGCAGCCCGAACAGGTGCCCCTGCCAGGAGATGCGCTCGTCGGTGGGGAGGATGCCGAGCAGCTGCCAGCCGTAGAGCAGGCCGACCAGCAGCACCACCGCGACGTTCCACCAGCTCCGCTCGACCACGCCCCGGGTGAGCAGGATGCCGAGGTAGCCGAAGATGACGCCGCTCGCGCCGACCACCACCGTGTTCGGCGAGCCGGTGAACCACACCCCCAGCCCGCTGATCAGGATGATCACCATCGTGGACCAGAGGAACCGGCGGGTGCCGGCGGCCAGCACGAAGGTGCCGAGCAGGATCAGCGGGATGCTGTTGCTGTAGAGGTGGTTCCAGCCGACGTGCAGGAACGGCGAGAACACGACCCCGTCGAGCCCCTGAATCCGGCGCGGGATGATGCCGGCGGTGACGTCGAGGTTCGCGTGCAGACCGACGTCGAGCGCCTCGATGAGGAACAGGACCGGCACGAACGCGCACATCGCCACGAAGGCCCGGCCCAGGGAGGCGTAGAACGCCTCGGTGCCGAACCGATGGGGATCGCCGCCCGTGGGGCCGCCGCGCCAGGTCACGTACCAACAGCTATCAGCAATCGGGGCCGGCCGCCACTCGCGCGCCGCGCCACGCCGGAGCAGGACGACGGCGGGGTGTGCGGATTCCCACACCCCGCCGTCGTCAACGTCCGGTCAGTACCAGCCGCTGCTCTGCGAGTGCTGCCAGGCACCGCACGGGTCGTCGTACCGGCCCTCGATGTAGCCGAGGCCCCACTTGATCTGGGTGGCCGGGTTGGTCTTCCAGTCGCTGGCGACCGAGCCCATCTTGCTGCCCGGCAGCGCCTGCGGGATCCCGTACGCGCCGGAACCCTCGTTGTAGGCCTTGTGGTTCCAGCCGCTCTCCTTGGTCCAGAGCTTGTCCAGACAGGGGAACTGGTCGATGCCGAAGCCCTCCTGGAGCATCAGCGCGCAGCCGATCTGCCGGTTGCCGCTGTACTCCTCGCAGGAGGTCGGGATCGGCCCGTCGTACGGCTTGGTCTGGGCCGCAGCCTCCCGCTCCTTCTTGCGGGACGCGGCTGCCGCCTCGGCCTCCTTGGCCCGCTCGGCGGCCTCCTTGGCCGCCGCGGCGGCCCGCAGTTTCGCCTGGTACTCGGCGGCCCGCTGCTTGGCCGACGCCAACCGGTGGTCGGCCTGCCGGTCCCGCTGGTACGCGTACTCCGCCCGGTCGACCTCCAGGCCGACCTGTGCGGTCAGGCCCTCTTGCTGGGTCTGTCGGTCTTCGCCCAAATAGAAGCCGCCGGCAACGCCCACGGAGAGCAGCGCGACAGCGGCCGTACGGGCGCCGAACCGGCTCCACAGCCGACTCACGAAGTGGTCCCTTCGTCGGGGGCAAGG
The DNA here is from genome assembly GCF_042871425.1 of Micromonospora sp. NPDC005806. NCBI lineage: Bacteria > Bacillati > Actinomycetota > Actinomycetes > Micromonosporales > Micromonosporaceae > Micromonospora > Micromonospora sp. NPDC005806. Next base: position 201,754 of record NZ_JBIAIL010000002.1, read on the forward strand.
ACACAGCGCGACGGGCGGCCCTCCGTGGCCGCCCCGGCGCCGTGAGCGCCCCGACCCTGCGGTCGCAGCCGACGCACCGTTGTTCGTGGCTCTCCGCCGGACTGCGGCGAACGACGCTCGACGATCTTCCTGGTGCGTGGGCGCTCGATGGACACCATTGCGCACAGTGAGGCTGATGGGAAACCAAGCGAGACATTTGTGATCTGCACCACAAAGTGAAGGCCCTTAAACCAGGACATAAATCCCAGCGAATGGGGGTCAGAGCGGGATGTCCTCCAACAGATCCGTCACCATGGCGGCGATCGGAGAACGCTCCGAACGGCTGAGGGTGACGTGCGCGAAGAGCGGATGACCCTTCAACGCCTCGATCACCGCGGTCACCCCGTCGTGTCGCCCCACCCGGAGGTTGTCCCGCTGCGCCACGTCGTGGGTGAGCACCACCCGCGACCCCTGGCCGATCCGGGACAGCACGGTGAGCAGCACGCCGCGCTCCAGCGACTGCGCCTCGTCGACGATCACGAACGCGTCGTGCAGGCTCCGGCCCCGGATGTGGGTCAGCGGCAGGACCTCCAGCAGGCCGCGCGAGGTGACCTCCTCCAGCACGTTCTCGTGCACCACCGAACCGAGCGTGTCGAAGACCGCCTGCGCCCAGGGGGACATCTTCTCCGACTCGGAGCCCGGCAGGTAGCCGAGCTCCTGGCCGCCGACCGCGTAGAGCGGGCGGAAGACGATCACCTTCTTGTGCCGGCGACGCTCCATCACCGCCTCCAGGCCGGCGCAGAGCGCCAGGGCGGACTTGCCGGTGCCGGCCCGGCCGCCCAGCGAGACGATGCCGATCGACTCGTCCAGCAGCAGGTCGAGGGCGACCCGCTGCTCCGCCGAGCGGCCGTGCACCCCGAACGCCTCCCGGTCACCCCGGACCAGCCGGACGGTCTTGTCGGGCAGCACCCGGCCCAGCGCCGAGCCCCGCCCGGAGTGCAGCACCAGCCCGGTGTGGCAGGGCAGACCGGCGGCGGCGTCCAGGTCCAGCGACTCGCCCGCGTACAGCCGGGCGATCTCCTCCTCGGCCAGCTCCAGCTCGGTCATGCCGGTCCAGGTCGGATCGCTGGCCTGGCCGTGCCGGTACTCGTCGGCCCGCAGGCCGACCGAGGCCGCCTTCACCCGCAGCGGCATGTCCTTGCTGACCAGGGTGACCTCCCGCCCCTCGGCGGCCAGGTTGAGCGCCACGGAGAGGATCCGGGCGTCGTTCGACTCGGTACGGAAGCCGGGCGGCAGCACGCCGTCGTCGGTGTGGTTCAGCTCCACCCGCAGGGTGCCGCCCTGATCGTTGGCGGGGATCGGCCGGTCCAGCCGGCCGTGCTTCACCCGCAGCTCGTCCAGCATGCGCAGCGACTGGCGGGCGAACCAGCCCAGCTCGGGGTGGTGCCGCTTCCCCTCCAACTCGGAGATGACCACCAGCGGCAGCACCACCTCGTGCTCGGCGAAGCGGTGGAACGCCGCGGGATCGGAGAGCAGGACTGAGGTGTCCAGGACGAAGGCCAGGCCGGCTGGTCGGGGCTCCTTGGCGCCGGCCGACGCGGCCGCCGCCGTACGGCGACTGCGGGTGGTCCGGCGGGTCGTGGCGGTCGCGCCCGGGGTCTGGTCGGCACCGGCGGGGGTACGGCGAGTGGTCACAGGCCTGCTCCGCGGATGGGCACCCGGCCACCCGAGTTCCGCCTCGTCCGGTGCCCGGTGGACACGGGGTCGGATGCGGGCCCCGTGCGCGAGGTCGCAGGTCCGGGCTGTCCGGCTGGCTCGGGAAAACCCCGTGCCATGCCTAGACGCTAGTGCCAGGACGGCCCGTCGGCTAGTGGTCGCCGTGGATCCCACCCGACCGGGAGGTGAACGGTGTGCGGCGAACCGGCCGGGATGCGTGCCCCCTGCGCGCATCCCGGCCGGGGAGCCACCGTCACCGGTCTGACGTGGCCCCGACGGTGCGTGTCCGCCGCGGACGACGCACCGTGCCTTGCCCCGGCCTCAGCCCTGCCGCCGAACCAGCGTTCCGGTCTGCCGGCCGCCCGCCGACCGGGCGGACGCGCTGAACGAGGACCCGGTGTACGTGGTGCCCTGCCGGGTGACGAGCCCGCCGAGCTGCGCGGTCGCGGTGGCGGTGGCCCGCGGGGACGGGCCGGAGGCCGGCCGGGCGGTGACCGCGGCCGGGACGGCCGTACCGGCGAACGGAACGGTGGCGCGGGTCGCCGCGGCGGTCACCGACACCGGGGTGGGCCGGGCCCGCGCCGAGGCGATGGCGGACTGGGCGTCGCGGCGCCGCCGGTTCCAGGCGCCCCGGTCCCCGTCGAAGTAGCCCTGCCGGTAGCCGAACCGGTAGCCGATCCGGTAGCTGAGCTGGCCGTGCAGCCGCCCCGCCGCGTAGCACGTCGATCCGAGCACGAGGACTAGGACGACGGCGAGGAACGGGCTCATCGCTCCTCCGGCTCGGCCAGGGGGTCGACGACCAGCAGCCGCTCCAGGTCCTCGGTGCTGATCTCCTCAACCAGCTCGACGCTGATCCGGCAGCCGTCCAGGACCACCTCGGCGACCGAGGCCCGACGGATCTCGCCGCCGGCGTCGTAGACCCGGACGCTCAGTTCCGGGCAGCCGAGGTGGGTACGCCAGGCGTTCCACTCGTCCCGGTCACCGACGCTGAGGGAGACGTAGCGGCAGCCCCGGGCGAGGTAGAGACGCCACGGGGCGGTCAGCCCGGCGGCCACTCCGTCCGCGATCAGGCCGAAGGCCTGGGCACGGGTCGCGAGCTCGGTCACGAGACCCCCTCGGCACCTGCGGAGTGACGCATGTGAGCACTCGTCGTCTCATCCACGTGACACACCGTAAGTTGTCTCATGCGCGTGACAGTATCAGCTTTTCGTCTGTTTGCCGCCGTACTGGCGTCCATCTATTCTGCCCGGGTGACACCCCTCAGGAACAGCACTGAATCGTTTACCGGAAATCCGGGTCAGCCGTCACATCAGCGTGACAGCAGTACGCCGGGCCGCCAGGGGAAGGCGGCGTGGCCGTACGGTCACGGGGTGACCGCCAACGCACGGAAGATCGCCTTCGCCACCTTCGTCCGCCGTGCGCTGGACGACGCGCGGGCCATGCGGGCCTGGAGCGGCACCGAGGTCTCCCGGCGCACCGGCGTCTCCCGGCAGACGGTCAACCGGTGGGTGCGCGGCGACTGGGCCAGCGACCCCGAGGTGGAGCGGGTGGTGGCGTTCTGCGAGGGGCTGGGCCTCAACCCGGCGGCGGCCTTCACCGCGCTCGGCTGGGACCGGGCCGCCACGACGCGCACCGCCCCCACCCCGCCGCCGATGGACCCGGACGTCGAGGCGCTGCTGCGCCGGCTGGTCGACCCGAACGTCTCCGAGGCGGAGAAGTTCCACATTCGAGAAACCATTCGCTACCTCGCCTATCGCCCGACCATGCCCGTCGATGCCGGAAAACGAGGCAGGCAGGCCGGATAGACGACCCGCCGCGCGGTTCCGCAAATGGCGAAAGAACCGTAGGGCAGACCTGATTGTTCCCCTCCGGGGCCGGAAAGGGCGCGCTAGCGTCCCTATTCGTACTGCTTGGGCTCGTCATCGGCGGGGGGACGGGACAAGGCCGAACCCAGCCCTGCGGGACAGAAGGAGGGGTCTGTCCATGACCCTGAAATGGTGGGCAGTCGTGGTCGCGGTGGTGTCGGTGACATCGTGCGTGACCGGCAACGTGGTGGTCGGTGTACTGAACGGCGGGCAGCTTCCCCTGGTCGTCAATCTCTTCACCCTCACCACGGCCGGCACCGCGGTGGTCCTCGCCGTTCTCGCCGAGTTGCACGACCGGCTCAACGACCGGCTGAGCGCGCTCACCGAATTCCTGGTGGCGCGGCTCAACGAGATCGAGGCGCACACTGGCGACCGGAACACCGGATTCGTGGAGGGCTACCTGCTCAGCCACGGTCAGGAGGCGGCCGTGGTGCCGTTCGGACGCCGGGGACGGGGAGCCGCCGAACGCTGATTCCCACGCCGGTCGGACGTCACTTCTCGGCCACGAATACGCTGCCCCGCCCGGGGTACGCTGTCGCGCGTGCCGCCGTTGAATCTGGGCAACCAGCAGCCGCAGACCCCGTCGCACGCCGAGCACGCGTGGCGCGCCACCGCCGCACGCGCGGCCGACGTGGTGTTCTTCTTCGACTTCGACGGCACCCTCGCGCCGGTCGGCGACGACCCCACCGCGGTCCAGCCCGCCCCGAAGGTGCTCGCCGCGCTGGAGGCGCTCGCCCCCCGCGTACGCCGGATCGCCATCGTCTCCGCGCGACCGGTGGAGTTCCTCCGCGACCGCCTCGGTGGCCTCGCCGGCATCGACCTGTACGGCCTCTACGGCCTGGAGCACAGCCACTCCGGCGGCGAGACCGTCACCGAGCCGGCCGCCCTGCCCTGGGTGCCCACCATGGCCGAGCTGGCCGAGCGGGCCCGCGCCGAGTTGCCGCCCGGCGCCCTGGTGGAGTTCAAGCGGCTCTCCGTCGCGCTGCACTGGCGCACCGCCCCGCAGCTCGGCGACCTGGTCCAGGAGTGGGGTCGGGCCCAGGCCGACCGGCTCGGCCTGCGCTGCCAGGCCGGGCGGATGGTGCTGGAGTTGAAGCCCCCGGTCGACCGGGACAAGGGCATGGTCATCGGCGAGGTGGTCCGGGACGCCGGCGGCGCCTGGTACTTCGGCGACGACGTCTCCGACATCAAGGCCTTCGCGGCGCTGCGCGCCCGGGCCGCCGCCGACCCGGAGTTCATCGGCGTGTGCGTCGCCGTAGCCAACCCGGAGACCGGTCACGAGGTGGCCGACGCCGCCGACCTCACCCTCGACTCCCCCGCCGCCCTGGCCGACTTCCTCACCGCAGCCCTCCCCCACCTCCGCTGACCCGGCCGGGCCGGCGGCGTCAGACGCCGAAGCGGCGTTGGCGGGTGGCGTAGGAGCGCAGGGCGCGGAGGAAGTCGACGCGGCGGAAGTCGGGCCAGTTGAGCTCGCAGAAGTAGAACTCCGAGTGGGCCGACTGCCAGAGCATGAAGCCGGAGAGGCGCTGCTCGCCGCTGGTCCGGATGATCAGGTCCGGGTCGGGCAGGCCCTTGGTGTAGAGGTGCTCGGAGATGTGGTCGACGTCGATCGAGTTGGCCAGCTCCTCGATGGTGCCGCCGGTCGCCGCGTGCTCCAACAGCAGCGAGCGGACCGCGTCGGCGATCTCGCGCCGCCCGCCGTACCCGACGGCGATGTTGACCTGCGCCCCGCCGCTACGGGCCCGGGTGCGCTCCTCGGCGGCCTTGAGCGCGGCGGCGTGCTGCGCGGGCAGCACGTCCAGCGCCCCGACCATCCGCAGCCGCCAGGGGTTGCCGTCCTCGGCCAACTCGGTGGTGAGGTCCTCGATGATCTGGAGCAGCGGGTCCAGCTCGGCGGCCGGCCGGGAGAGGTTGTCGGTGGAGAGCAGCCAGAGCGTGACGTGCCCGACGCCGGCCGCGTCGCACCAGCGCAGCAGCTCCTTGATCCGCTCCGCGCCCATCCGGTGGCCGTCGTTCGGGTCGACGAAACCCATCTCCCGGGCCCACCTGCGGTTGCCGTCACACATCACGCCGACGTGCCGGGGCACCGGCTTGCCCGCGAGCTTCGCCGTCAGCCGGCGCTCGTACACGGAGTAGAGGAGTTTCCGCAGAGTCATCACCTTGCAGGGTAGCGACCCGGATTGAAGATCAGTGCCGCGGTGGCCGATCCCGCTCGGTGAGACCGATAGCGATCTTGGCCAGGATGCGTACATCGAGACGTCCGTCACCCAGTCCCAGCTCCACCAGGGCCCGGTAGACCCGGTCGTCGCGCCGGGCCGCCCGGACCGCCCCGTCCACCACCCACCGCCGTTGGGCCAGCCAGGCGGCGACCGAGCTGTGCCGCAGGTGCGTGCCGAGTCGCCGGCGGAAGGTGTCGGCGTACCGGCGGGCCGCCTGGGCCGGGCTGCCCGCCGCCGCCGCACCGGCCAGAGCCCCGGAGCGCAGGGCGTAGAAGATGCCCTCGCCGGTGAACGGGTTGATCAGCGAGAGCGCGTCGCCGGCCAGCACCACCCGGCCCTGCCCTGGGGCCGGCCGGTGCGTGGAGAGCGGCAGGTGGTGAGCCCGCAGCTCGGTGACCGTGGCCGGATCGGTGCCGGGCAGCAGCGCGGCCAGGCGGTCCAGCAGGTGCGCCCGGCTCAGCGGCTCGCCGCGCAGCACCTCCCCGTACCCGACGTTCGCCCGGCCGTCACCGATCGGGAAGGACCAGGCGTACGCCGGCCAGCCCCGCGACGAGGTGACGATGCGCTGTTCGGGCGGGCCGGGCAGCGCCGGGGCGTAGCCGCGGATGGCCAGCGCGAGGTGGCCGTCCGGGTTCACCGGGTGGCCGAGCGCCCGGCGGACCAGCGAGCCCGCGCCGTCCGCCCCCACCACCGTCCGGCCGGCCAGCTCGCCGTCGAGCACCACGCGGTCGTCGCGCAGCTCGACCCGGCGTACGGCATGTCGGCGCAGCTCCGCGCCGGCGGCGACCGCCGCGGCCACCAGCCGGGCGTCGAACACCGTCCGGGGCACCGTGTACGCGGGCCGGGGCAGCGCCCGGGCCACCTCGTCGCCGCCGGGGCCGACGAGGCGCAGCGCCGGCACCGGGGCGTATCCGTCGACGGCACCGGTCACACCCAGCTCGGCGAGGACGTCCAGCGTGTGTGCCGCGATGCCGTCGCCGCAGGCCTTGTCCCGGGGGAAGTCGTGCCGGTCCAGCAGCAGCACCCGGGCCCCGCCCCGCCGCGCGGCCAGTGCCGCCGCCGACCCGGCCGGCCCCGCCCCTACCACGATCACGTCCCACTCGTCCCCCACGGCCCCATCCTCCCCCGTTTTCCGGTGCCACTCCGCCCGCCGCGCCCGCTCAACGGTGTCAACTGGCCGAGGGTGGGGGCGGGATGTGGGTGGCGCGGTGGAGGGCGTAGAGGGTGAGGAGGGCGGCGGCAAGGAGGGGACCGCCGTCGCGGATCAGGCCGTCGAGGCCGAGGAGCCACCGGCAGAGGGGCAGGTCCACGGCGAGCACGCCGAGGGTGACGGCGACCAGCAGCTTGCGGGCCCAGCGGCGGTCCCGCATCAGGAACGCGGTGCAGAAGAGCACCAGATAGCTGACCGCGATGCCGGCGCCGAACCAGAACAGCACCGGCGGTCCGGCGCTGAGCCGGCCGTCCAGGATGGACCCGCCGGCGACCAGGGCCGGGACCAGCATCAGCGGGCTGTACGTGAACGCGGCGACCCGGGCGGTCAGCAGCCAACCGGTGACCGGTGGGCGCTTCGGAGTGACCTCCCGCCAGGAGATCGTGCCGCCCTCGATCACCAGGCCCTTGCGGTGCCGGACCAGGTGCCCGCCCACCGCGTCGGACCGGTAGAGCAGCGCCACCACGGCCGCGCAGAGCGCGGTGAGCAGCCCGAACCCGAGCAGGCCGGGCAGCGGCGGCACCCCCGACCGGGGTACGACCAGGCGCCCCACCGCGAAGACGGTGGTGATCGCGAGGATCAGCCCGAACGGCCGCGCCGCCACCCGGCCCCGGTTGACGTGCCCGATCAGCACCAGGAAGCCGAGCGAGCGGAGCATCGCCCAGCCGGTGCGCACGGCCAGCCCGAACTCCTGCTCCGGGGCGTACCAGTAGTTGAGCAGGTCGACCACGACGGTGGCCGCCGCCGTGACGGCGAGCAGCGTGGTGAGCGCCCGGACGGCGGACGGCCGCCGGACCTCGACAGGTTCGGCGGCCGTCCTCATGGCATCCGATGTTGCCCGGTGCGGGCAACGGTCACACCTCTACCGCTGCGGCTCCGCGTCCAGCCGGGCGCGCAGGGCGTCCAGCTCGGCCCAGAGGACGCCGGGGAGCTTGTCCCCGAACTTCTCGAACCACTCGGTGACCAGTGGCAGCTCGTTGCGCCACTCCTCCGGGTCGACCTTCATGGCGATCCGGACGTCCTCGGGGGTCATGTCCAGGCCCTCGACGTCCAGCGCGTCCTGGGCCGGGACCATGCCGATCGGGGTCTCGACGGCCTCGGCCCGACCCTCGATCCGCTCGATGATCCACTTGAGCACCCGGGCGTTCTCGCCGAAGCCCGGCCAGAGGAAGCTGCCCTCGGGGTCCTTGCGGAACCAGTTGACGTAGTAGATCTTGGGCAGCTTGGCCTCGTCGCCGTCGACGCCCTTGCCCATCTCGATCCAGTGCCGGAAGTAGTCGCCGGCGTGGTAGCCGATGAACGGCAGCATCGCCATCGGGTCGCGGCGGACCACACCGACCGCGCCGGAGGCGGCGGCGGTGGTCTCCGAGGAGAGCGTGGCCCCCATGTAGACGCCGTGCACCCAGTCGCGGGCCTCGGTGACCAGCGGCACGGTGTCCCGGCGGCGGCCGCCGAACAGGATGGCGTCGATCGGCACGCCGTTCGGGTCGTAGTAGTCGTCGGCCAGGATCGGGCACTGGGTGATGGGCGTGCAGAACCGGCTGTTCGCGTGCGAGGAGAGGTTTTCGCTCTCCGGCGTCCAGTCGTTGCCCTTCCAGTCGATCAGGTGCGCCGGCGGCTCGCCCATGCCCTCCCACCAGATGTCGCCGTCGTCGGTGAGGGCCACGTTGGTGAAGACGCTGTTGCCGCGCTCCAGGGTCCGCATCGCGTTGGCGTTGGTCTTCCAGTCGGTGCCCGGCGCGACGCCGAAGAGGCCGAACTCCGGGTTGATCGCGTAGAGCCGGCCGTCCGGGCCGAACCGCATCCAGGCGATGTCGTCACCGATGGTCTCGACCTTCCACCCGGGGATGGTCGGCTCCAGCATGGCGAGGTTGGTCTTGCCGCAGGCCGACGGGAATGCGCCGGCCACGTGGTAGACGCGACCCTCCGGCGAGGTGATCTTGAGGATCAGCATGTGCTCGGCGAGCCAGCCCTCGTCCCGACCCATCACGCTGGCGATCCGCAGCGAGTAGCACTTCTTGCCGAGCAGCGAGTTGCCGCCGTAGCCGGAGCCGAAGGACCAGATCTCCCGGGTCTCCGGGAAGTGCGAGATGTACTTCGTCTCGTTGCACGGCCACGCCACGTCCTGCTGGCCGGGGGAGAGCGGGGCGCCGATGGAGTGCAGCGCGTGCACGAAGTCGGCGTCGTCGCCCATCGCCTCGAGGACCTTGGCGCCCATCCGGGTCATGATGCGCATCGAGGCGACGACGTACCCGCTGTCGGTGATCTCGACGCCGAACATGGGCTTCTCCGCCTCGACCGGGCCCATGACGAACGGGATGACGTACATGGTGCGCCCGCGCATGCTGCCGCGGTACAGCTCCGTCATCGTCCGCTTCATCTCGGCCGGCGCCATCCAGTTGTTGGTCGGGCCGGCGTCCGCCTCGTCGACGGAGCAGATGAAGGTGCGCTCCTCGACCCGGGCGACGTCCGTCGGGTCGGTCCGCGCGTAGAACGAGTTGGGCTTCTTCTCGGGGTTCAGCCGGATCAGGGTGCCGTTCTCGACGAGCTCGTCGGTGAGGCGACGCCACTCCTCATCGGACCCGTCCACCCAGACCACCCGGTCCGGGGTGGTCAGTTCCGCGACCTCACGTACCCAGGCGAGCAGTTTGGGGTGGGACGTCGGGGCCTGATCGATACCCCGAACAGTAGCCGGAGCAACCATGTCACATCTCCTTGTGGTCGACGCTGACCGATGTATGGGATGCACGAGTACTGGCGAGCAAGTCCGTCGCCTTCGTGGAAACCTGGGATTGGGCTCAGCGTAAACCGGGCTGCCTCGCCAGTCAGTGGGACTGGTTGTGAAGAACTGCACAAGGTACGGCCACGCTGCGGCATCGCGATCTAATACCCGCTTTCGCGCGCAGTTTCACGCAAATCCTGCCGAGAACCTTCGACAGGCCCCGACGACACCGGCCTCCGCCGAGTGCGCCATGCGCGTAAGCACACGCCGGTGTCGCGAACGACGATTCCGTGATCCCGTCCACAATTCCGCACGCGGGGTTACGCTCCGCTCACGGAGATCGGAACGGAGAGCCGGCCGTCGGACGGCGCCATGGACGCCGCGGAGCGGCCGAGGGCCGCGCGCGGGCCCGCTCGCCGTTGTTACCGCTCCCAAGTGCACCGAACCGGTACTCTCGGCGGGTGGCCGCGACGATGACCCGGAACCAACCGGTGGCTCCGCAGACCCGTCCGGGTCTGCTCCGCGCGCTGCTCGACCGGTTCGGCCACCTGGTCCACGAGATGAGCAAGTTCGCCACGGTGGGCGGGCTCGCCTTCCTCATCGACCTCGCGCTCTTCAACTACCTGGCCAGCGTCCGGCACATGCCACCGGTGGCGGCGAAGACCATCTCCACCGTGATCGCGGCGACCGTGGCGTTCCTCGGCAACCGGTTCTGGACCTGGCGGCACCGCCAGCGCTCCCACCCGGCCCGCGAGTACGCGCTGTTCTTCTTCTTCAACGGAGTGGGCCTCGGCATCGCGGTGGCCTGCCTGGCGATCAGCCGCTACGGCCTGGGGAGCGTGTGGCCGGAGGTGTTCCAGACCCCGCTGGCCGACAACATCGCCAGCTTCGTCGTCGGCACCGGGCTCGGGACGCTGTTCCGATTCTGGTCGTACCGGCGGTTCGTTTTCGTGGCGGCGGGAACTCCACCTGTTCCGGGAACGAGCCACGACCGAGAGTCCGGGGCGTGACCTACCGCCCACTCCGTCCTGCCGGGCCGAGTCGGCCCTGCCTGCTGCCCTAAGGTGTTCCGCATGCCTCTTGTCCGTCTGCTGCCCGAGCGCTGGCAGAAGTTCGTCCACGAGGCGCTCAAATTCGGCATCGTCGGCGGCATCAACACCGTCATCAATTACGCGGTGTTCAACGCGCTGGCACTCACGGTTTTCCAAAACGGCCAGCTCAAGGCGACGGTGATCGCGACCATCGTGGCGACGATCACGTCGTATCTGATGAACCGCCACTGGACGTACCGGGATCGCCCCAAGTCTGCGCTCCAGCGCGAATACGTCCTGTTCTTCCTGTTCAACGCCACCGGCCTACTCATCGAACTCGGCGTCCTGGCGGCGGCGAAGTACGGACTCGGAGTCACCAGCCTGCTGATGCTGAACGTCGCGAAGACCGGCGGCGTCCTGCTGGCGACCCTGTTCCGTTTCTGGTCGTACCGGACATTCGTCTTCCAGCCGGTCCCGAAGCACGCCGAGGAGACCTGGCACAGCATCCCGCGCGACGAGTGGGACACCGTGGCGGAGATGGACCCGGTGGCGGAGCTGGCCGAGTCGGTCAGCGAACTGGAGGAGACCGAGCCCCGACCGGGGACGGCCGGGGACTGGCGGCCCGACTACGCGCCGGCTCAACCCCGCCCCGCCCCGGCCGATGCCGCCCTGGGCCACATCTTCAAGACCGACCTGACCGCCGACCTCCAGCCCACCCCCCGCCGCCCCCGCCGCCGCTGACCGCAGCCTTGGCCGGCGCCCTCCGGGCCCGGCCAACGCGGGGTCTGATCAAGAAGTCTGCGTCGGGCAGAAGCGCGGATCCGACGCAAACTTCTTGATCGACAAGGTGGCCCCGGATCAGGCGGAGGGGTCGCGGAGGGGTTTGCCCTCGCGCATGTCGGCCAGGATCTCGCGCATCTCGCCGTCGCCCAGGCTGTGCTTGTCGTGGTGCGCCTCGACCAGCTCGTAGAGCTTGGTCTGCACCCGGTCGACGTGCGGCACGTCGTCGAGCACCGACTGGCCGCGCTCGCCGGCCGACTCGATGGTCAGGGTGCCGCAGCCGAGCAGTCGCTCCAGGAAGCGCTGGTGCATGGAGTGGTCGTTGATCCGGGTCAGCGGCAGGTCCCGCCGGTTACGGGAGAAGACCCCCTCCTGGAGCAGCACCCGCTCATTGGTGAAGAGGTAGTGGGTGGTACGCCAGACCAGGAACGGCCACAGGCCCAGCCAGAGCACCAGCGCCAGGCCGAGCACGGCGATCGCGTAGAGCGCGATCGTGCCACCGCCACCCGCGGGCAGCAGGACCGAGCCCGCGACCACCGCCGCGACGGCGACCACCAGCACCAGGATGGGCCGGATCAGCGCCTTCCAGTGCGGGTGCAGGTGCAGCACGACGTGCTCGTCCTCGGTGAGCACGTCTTCGGGGAACGCCACGTTAACCTCCTCGCAGAACAGGACGCGCTGACCGTAACCGGTCGACGCATCCCAGCGGGATCGGCCGCGCGGGGGGTGCTCACCGCACGTGCAGCACGTCGCCGGCGGCCAGGCGCAGCTCCCCGTCGCGGCCGTCGACCAGCAACTGGCCGTCGGCGTCCACCCCGGTGGCGGTGCCGCGTACCTCGCTGCCGTCCGGGAGCAGCACCCGGACCTCGCGACCGACGGTGGCGCAGGCCGCCACGTAGGCGTCCCGCAAGCCGCTGGTGACCGCCTCACCGCCGGCGTCGCGCCACCGCTCGTACCAGTCGGCGAGGGAGCGAAGCAGGGCGCGCAGCAGCGGGTCCCGGTCGGTGGCGGCGGCCCCGGCGAGCTGGAGCGAGGTGGCCGGCAGCCCGGTCGGGTTCTCCGGCAGCTCGTCGGCGCGGAGGGTGACGTTGAGGCCGATGCCGACCACGATCGCGGGCTGCTGCGCCGCGGAGTCACCCGGCACCGCCTCGGCCAGCACACCGGCGCACTTGGCGCCGTCGATCAGCAGGTCGTTGGGCCACTTCAGGCGGGCGTCCAGCTCGGCCAGCCGGGCCACCGCCTCGACCAGGGCGACCCCGGCGAGCAGCGGCAGCCAGCCGTAGCGCAGGGGTGGCACGGGCGACCAGCCGCGCTCCGCGACGGCGTCGCCCGGCCGGAGCAGGACGCTGGTCGCGATGCCGGCCCGGGGCGGCGACTGCCAGACCCGGCCGCGCCGACCGCGGCCGGCGGTCTGTCGCTCGGCGACCACCACCAGGCCCTCCGGCTCGCCGGACCGCGCGGCCTCGACCACGTCGGCGTTGGTCGAGCCGGTCTCCGCGCGCAGCTCCAGGCGACGCCACGGGCCGTGCGGGGCGACCAGCGCGCGCCGCAGTCGGGCCGCCGACAGCGGCGGGCGGTCCAGATCGGTGTACGGCGAACCGGCCATCCCGCCAGCCTACGGCCCCGCGTCGGCACGGTCGCCCGGAAGCCGGTGAGGCGCACTGCACAGCGGCGCCCTCCTGAACCATCGTTATATTCCCTGGGTGACTACCGAGACCGGGATCAACATCCACACGACCGCCGGCAAGCTGGCGGACCTGGAACGTCGGGTCGACGAGGCGGTGCACGCCGGGTCGGCGCGCGCGGTCGAGAAGCAGCACGCGCGGGGCAAGAAGACCGCCCGGGAGCGGATCGAGATGCTGCTCGACGAGGGCTCCTTCGTCGAGCTGGACGAGCTCGCCCGGCACCGGTCCACCACCTTCGGGCTGGAGAAGACCAGGCCGTACGGCGACGGCGTGGTGACCGGCTACGGCACGGTGGACGGCCGGCAGGTCTGCGTCTTCGCGCAGGACTTCACGGTCTTCGGCGGCTCACTGGGCGAAGTCTTCGGCGAGAAGATCGTCAAGCTGATGGACCTGGCCATGAAGATTGGCTGCCCGGTCGTCGGCATCAACGACTCCGGCGGCGCGCGGATCCAGGAGGGCGTCGCCTCGCTCGGCCTCTACGGCGAGATCTTCTTCCGCAACGTCCGGGCCAGCGGCGTCATCCCGCAGATCTCTCTGATCATGGGCCCGTGCGCAGGTGGCGCGGTCTACTCGCCGGCGGTCACCGACTTCACCGTGATGGTCGACCAGACCTCGCACATGTTCATCACCGGCCCCGACGTGATCAAGACGGTCACCGGCGAGGACGTCGGCATGGAGGAGCTGGGCGGTGCCCGGACCCACAACTCGCGCAGCGGCAACGCGCACTACCTCGGCACCGACGAGGAGGACGCGATCGAGTACGTCAAGGCGCTGCTGTCGTACCTGCCGTCGAACAACCTGGACGAGCCGCCGGTCTTCGAGACGCCGGCCGAGCTGACCATCACCGACGAGGACCGGGAGCTGGACACGCTGATCCCGGACTCGGCGAACCAGCCGTACGACATCCACCGGGTCATCGAGCACGTCCTCGACGACGGGGAGTTCCTCGAGGTGCAGCCGCTCTACGCGCAGAACCTCGTGGTCGGCTTCGGCCGGGTCGAGGGGCGGCCGGTCGGCGTGGTCGCCAACCAGCCGATGCACTTCGCCGGCACGCTCGACATCGCCGCGTCGGAGAAGGCGGCCCGGTTCGTGCGCACCTGCGACGCGTTCAACATCCCGGTGCTGACCTTCGTGGACGTGCCCGGCTTCCTCCCCGGCACCGGGCAGGAGTGGGACGGCATCATCCGGCGCGGCGCGAAGCTCATCTACGCCTACGCCGAGGCCACCGTCCCGAAGGTCACCGTGATCACCCGCAAGGCGTACGGCGGCGCGTACGACGTGATGGGGTCCAAGCACCTCGGCGCCGACCTGAACTTCGCCTGGCCGACCGCGCAGATCGCGGTGATGGGCGCGCAGGGCGCGGTGAACATCCTCTACCGTTCCGAGCTGGCGAACGCCGAGGACCCGGCCGCCGTCCGGGCCGAGAAGATCGCCGAGTACGAGGACACCCTGGCCAACCCGTACATCGCCGCCGAGCGCGGGTACGTCGACTCGGTGATCCCGCCGCACGAGACCCGTACCCAGATCGTCCGGGCGCTGCGGGTGCTGCGCACCAAGCGCGAAACGCTGCCGCCGAAGAAGCACGGCAACATCCCGCTCTGACGGTCCGATCCGCGCGATGTCGGGCTGCCATCCCGACGTCGCGCGGATCGTTGCGGGCCTTGGGGTGGTCAGCAGCGCGGGCTGGCGGCCGGACACATCCGGGTCGCCGCGACGGTGGCCAGCCGGCGCAGGTCGGCCTCGGTGCCGTCCCGGCCCACGTTGATCACCGACACCAGGTCGCCGACGCGGACCACCGCGGTGCTCGTGGGCCGCGCCACCGTCCCCAGGGATCGCCCGGTCGTCAGGTTCCGAGCCTGGCTGACCGTGTGCCGCACCAGCACCGACTCGGCACCGGCGAAGTTCCGGTCCACCACCTGCCAGCGGTGGGTCACCTCGGCGTCGATCAGCTTGCCCTGCCACTGGGTCGGGCCGCTGGACCGCCAGTTCGCGCAGGGCGCCAGCATCTTGTCGATCCCGGCGAACAGCCGACCCCCCACGTCCGGCGCGACCCGGTAGACGTCTTCGGTGAGCAGGAGGTCGCCGGGTGGGTGGTCGGCACCGGCGGGACGCTGCCGCAGCAGGGTCACCGACCGCGAGTAGCGCGACGGCTCCCAGTCCGCGGTGAGCCGCTGGAGCCGGTGGCAGTAGAGCAGCTGCTCGTTGACGCTGACCTTCTCGCCGAGCCCCGTCTGAGTGAGCGGCTCGCTCTTCGTCCGCACGTCGGCCGGCCCGAGCAGCACCTCCGGCGGCACCTCGGCCGGCAGCCACTCGGACGGCGACGGCTCGGCCGTGGCCGCGGCCAGGGGCGGGGCCGGTCGTGGGCCGGGTCGGGCGGCCACCGCGACGGCCGACCCCCCGACCACCGCCAGCACGGTCACCGCCGCCGCCGCCACCGCCGTACGTCGGCTGCGGCGCCGGGCGCGGGCCCGGATCTCGGTCGGCTCGGGCCAGCGGACGTCCCGCAGGTCCCGCCGCACCAGTTCGACGAACCTCAGGTCCTCGTCACGCATCGGCGGCCTCCTCCAGATCCACCACCGCGAGCAGTCCGGCGAGCGCGGCGCGCCCCCGGGAGAGCCGTGCCTTCACCGTGCCGACCGGGGCCGCCGTCTCCCGGGCGACCTCGGCGACCGGCATGCCGAGCAGGTAGTAGAGCGCGATGGCGGTGCGCTGCTCCTCGGGCAGCCGGCGCAGCGCGGCCACCACCTCGACCGTGTCGGTGCTCGGGGCGGGGATGCTCTCCTCCACCCCGTGCCGCAGGTAGGCCCGGGCCCGGCTGCGCAGGCTGCGCCACCGGCTCACCGCGATCCGGCTGGCCACCACCCGGACCCACGCCTCCGGGTCGTCGTACCCGCGCACCGTGGACCAGCGCTGCCAGGCCCGGATGTACGCCTCCTGCACCGCGTCCTGGGCCTCGGCGAGGTTGCCGGTGAGCACGTAAACGAAGCCGAGCAGCCGTTGCCGGCTGCCCCGGTAGAACTCGTCGAACCCCTCGACGTCCGGCACGCCGTTACCTCCCCCGTGACGGTCGCAGGGTAGACGCGTGGCGTCGGGGGTGCGGTTGCCCGGTCAGCCGACAATTTTCTCCAGCTCGACGAGGGGGAAGTCGCCGGCCGGGATCCGCTCGCGTACCGCCCGGCGGACGGCGACCTGAACGGCCGCGTTGGCCGGCGTCGGGACGCCGTGCAGCCGGCCGAGCAGCACGATCTCGCCGTTGAGGTGGTCGGTCTCGGCGGAGCCCGCACCCCGGGCGAGGCTCTGCCAGGTGGAGCCGCCGGCCCGCTGCTCGCCGTCGACCGGCCGGTGCTGCACCTTGTCGCCCCGCTCGGCGGCCTCCTCCTCACGGGCCGTGTGCGGGATGTCGGCGGCGGCCAGTGCGGCCTCACCCTCGGCGCGGATCCGGGCGGCGAGCGGCTCGGGGATGTCCGAGCCGAGCAGCGCCTGGAGGCCGTTGCCGAGGTTGCTGAGCAGCTTGCCGTACTTCCAGCGCATCGCGTCGTCGCGGACCGGGGCGACGAATCCGCCGGCGGTCAGGTCGGCGGCGATCAACCGGCTGGTGTCGTCCGAACCGGACGGGTAGCGGCCCAGGTGCAGCATTCCCGGGTGCGGGTGCCCGTTGGCCACCACCACACCGGGCTCCAGGTGGGTGGCGGGCAGCCAGACGCAGACCGGGTGCACCCGGGCGAAGAGCCGCAGCGCGGCGCGTTCGTTGGCGACGCCGTTCTGGGCCAGGACGATCGGCAGCCGCTCGCCCGCCGTGCCTCCGCCCTCGACCGGGGTGTCCACCCAGGTCGCCAGCGCCGCCTCGGTGTCCTGCGACTTGACGGTCAGCACCAGCACGGTGTCGGCGGGCAGCAGCCGGTCGGCCGGCCCGGCCACCGCGGGCAGCCGGCCGGTCACCGTGCCGTCCGGCGTCCGCAGGGTCAGGCCCCGCTCCCGGATCGCGTCCAGGTGCGCGCCGCGGGCCACCAGCGTCACGTCCCGGCCGGCCTCCCCCAGCCGTACGCCGATGGTGCCGCCGACCGCGCCCGCTCCGATGATCACGTACCGCATGCGTCCGATTCTGCCTTTCGCCGGTCAGGCCGCTGCGGCGAGGTGGCAGAGCCACCGTTGCCCGATGTCACGGCGTGGCCGCGCCGGCCGTTGCCGTCAGACGGTGAGGCCGGCGTCGGTGAGGATCGGGCCGGCGAGCAGCAGCCCGCCGACGGCCAGCACGGCGAGGCAGACCACCATGAAGACGCCCACCCAGAACAGCGGCGGGAACGGCGTGAGCCGGGCGAGCTGGTCGGCGTCGGACTCCGGCATCCGGCCGCGGCTGCGCAGCCGTTGCAGCTCCACCACCGGGCGTACGCCGCCGAACAGCAGGAACCACACCGACGTCCAGGCGAAGGCGGCCTGCACCTGCGGGGAGGTATACCACGAGACGGCGAGTACCACGCCGCCGGTGACCAGCAGCGACAGCACGCCGAAGACGTTGCGGATCATCACCAGCATGGCCAGCAGCAGCGCCACCGCGACCCAGAGCAGCAGGGTGATCCGGTTGCCGGCGAGCAGCCACGCCCCGGCGAGACCGACCAGCGACGGGGCGACGTAGCCGGCGAGCAGGGTGAGGATCATGCCCGGGCCGCTGGGACGACCGGCCGACAGCGTCAGGCCGGAGGTGTCCGAGTGCAGCCGGATGCCACGCAGCTTCCGGCCGGTGAGCAGCGCAGTCAGTGCGTGGCCGCCCTCGTGGGCGATGGTCACCGCGTTGCGGGCGATCCGCCAGGGCAGCCGGGTGGCGACCACCGTCAACGCGACGGCGGCGGTGAGCAGGACCAGCAGCGGCGGTGGGTCGGGCTGCGCGCTCAGCAGCTTGTCCCAGATGGTGGTCAGGCCGTCGATCAGGGGCATGGGCGGGGAGCCTACTCGCTGATCGAGTGTCATTTCAGGGCCGGCGGCCCGTATGGTGTGAAACTGATCGGGTGGCAACTGGAGCAGGAGGTGAACGCCGATGAGCGCGGCACCCCTTGAGCCCCATGTCGGCCTCCGGACCGAGGTCGACTACTTCGCCCTGGGCGATAGCCCCAACCGGATCGAACTGCTCGACGGGAGCCTGATCGTGAGCCCTGCCCAGAGCAGGCGGCACCAACGGGTGGCCCGCCGTCTGGCGAACAGCATCGAGGCTGCGGCCGAGAGGGTCGGACTCAACGTCTTCGACGCGGTGAACGTCCGCCTTGGCGTCAACCGGATCGTGATCCCCGACCTCGTCGTCACCGAGGCCGAGGACGACGGAACCGTCCTCGAGCCCCACGAGGTGGTCCTCGTCGGAGAGATCGTCTCGCCCGGGAACGCGGCCGCTGACCGCCTGGTCAAGATGCAGCTCTACGCCATCGCCCGGATCCCGTGGTACCTGCTGGTGGAGCAGGACGGCGACAGTCAGTCGCTGCGGCTGCACCGGCTGGACGGCGGGCACTATGTGGAGGACCGGGTCGCCAAGGCGGGTGAGACTCTCAGCATCACCCAGCCGTTCCGCTGGGAACTCGACCCGGCGACGCTCCGCTGACCGATCCTGATCGGCCACCGGGAAGACGACGGCCGTCTATGAAAGTTTCTTTAGGACCTCTTGCCTTCCACGGCGCTCACCTCCAATGATGAGTGTCAATCAATTGACGTCCATGGAGGCATCAATGGTCCGCAGACTGTCCGTCCGCCGTTTGCTCGCCGCCGGCATCACCGTCGCCGCCACCGCTGCCGCAGCCCTCGTCGCCACCGCCGGACCGGCGGCGGCGGCCACCACCCCTGGCATCGACGTCTCCAACTACCAGGGGAGCATCAACTGGACCAGCGTCCGGAACGCCGGCATCCAGTTCGCCTTCATCAAGGCCACCGAGGGCACCAGCTACAAGGACCCGAGGTTCAACACCAACTACGTCGCCGCGTACAACGCCGGGGTGATCCGCGGGGCGTACCACTTCGCCCGGCCGAACATCTCGTCCGGGGCCACCCAGGCCAACTACCTGGCCAGCAACGGCGGTGCCTGGTCCGCCGACAGCCGCACCCTGCCGGCCGCGCTGGACATCGAGGCGAACCCCTACAGCGGGGGCTACTGCTACGGCCTCAGCACCACCGGCATGCGCAACTGGATCCAGGACTTCCTCAACACCTACAAGTCCCGCACCAGCCGCTACGCCGTCATCTACACCACCACGAGCTGGTGGAACCAGTGCACCGGCAGCTGGACCGGCCCGTGGGCCAACCACCCGCTCTGGCTCGCCCGCTGGGCGAGCACCCCCGGCACGCTGCCGGCCGGCGCGCCGGTCTGGAGCTTCTGGCAGTACACCAGCACCGGCAGTGTCTCCGGGATCAGCGGAAACGTGGACCGCGACTACTGGAACGGTGACCGGACCCGGCTGATCGCCCTGGCCAACAACACCGCCTGACGGCCGCGCCGCGCCCGGTCCGCGGCAGCGGGGCCGGCTGTCACCCTGGGTGAACGGCTGGTCCGGCTGCCGCCACCGAGGCGTTCGGTGCGAGGTCAGGCTCTGCGTCGCGGGCCGACCGACACGGGCGCGGAAGCCCGCCCGGTCAGGGTGGTACGCCGGGACAGCCGCCAGGTCGCCACCCCCGCGACGGCGAGGACCACGACACCGAGCACCGCGACCGGCGCGGACAGGCCGGCGCTCACCAGCAGCAGGACGATGTCCCCGAGCGCGACCAGCATCCACAGTGCCACCCGGGGCCCGGTGTCCTTGTGTCGGCAACTCATGTCGTACCTCCTTCCGTCTTCGCGGGTTCAATACCCCGGACGACGGAAGGCCATGCGAGTCAGTTTCGCGGGGCCGATCCCCGGCTCAGTTCACCCGGTCCGGCTGGAAGCCTTTGATAATGGTGTTCCAGCTTGCCAGGTCGGCGTCCCAGGAACTCGCGGGCACCTCCCAGCGCAGGGCGTAGCCCCGGTTGCTGGCGGTGGCCACACCCCGGTTCCGGACGTGGAAGCGGACGCCGTCGCGAGTCTCCAGCCAATCCCAGTCGGCGCAGGTGCGGTACCAGTCGCAGGACTTGATGCCGACGAACTGGTAGTCGTTGACCCGGCCCCGGCGGGCCGGCTCCTGCTGCCTCCAGTCCGCGGCCGCGTCCTTCTTCGGCGAGCTGGTCCACTGGACGAGCAGCACCCGATTCGCGCCACCGACCTCATACAGCACCACCGAGTTGTCGGCGGAGCGGACCCTCGCCTTCCACCCGTTCGGGATCGGCACCTTGAAGCCGATCGGCCCCTCGTACAGCTGCCAGCCCGCCGGCAGCACGAATCCGGTGGAAGAGGCGGTCGGCGACGGAGTCGGGCTCGGGGCGGCGCTGCTCGGCGCGGCCGAGGTCGGCGCGGCGCTGGGCGTGGCCGGCGAGGCCGGGCCGGAGGTGGCGGCGGACGGCTGCCCGCCGTCGCCCTGGTCGTCACCGCTGTTGAGCAGTGGCACGGCCACCACGAGGCCGATCAGCAACAACGCGACCAGCGCGCCGATCAGCAGGTTGCGCCGGTTGTGCTCCGGCTTCGTACCGGGGATGACCGCGGCCCGGCCGGCCGACGGCGCCGGACTGACCGGCGCGGCCAGGACCGAGGTCCGGTTCTTTGGCTGCTGCGGCGGCTCCACCGGCGTGGCCTTCGCCGCCGGCGCGCCGTCGACCCGCGTCTCGTCGAGGGCGGGGGCGCCGTCGTCCACCCGCGTGGCGTGCGCGGCAGGCTGCGACTCGGCGTCGAGCTTTGCGGTCGGCTCGGCGACCGGCGGGCTCACCTTCGCGGTCGGCGTCGCGTCGGCGGAGTGAGGCGCCTTGGCCGCGGCGTCCGCCGCAGCGGCCCCGCCGGCGGCCGCAGCCGTGCCCGGAGCGAAGATGGGCGGGGTGGACGGCCGCTCGGCGCGCCCATCGGTCGGGCGCGGCGCCGGCACCAGCGGTGGGCGGGGCACGCGCGGACCGTTCGGCCCCGGCCGGCGTACGCCGTCCAGCAGGGAGATGCTCTTCGCCCGCCGGCCGACGGCCTTGCGGAGCAGGCGCTCCGCCACCTCGGCGGTGATCCGGTCGGTCGGGTCCTTGCGGAGCAGGCCCTGGAGCACCGGCCTGAGCGGCCCGGCGTTCTTCGGTGGCGGCAGCGGCTCGGTGGCGAGCGCGGCCAGCGTCGCGATCGCCGACGGCCGGGCGTACGGCGACTTGCCCTCCACGGCGGCGTAGAGGGTCGCGCCCAGCGACCAGAGGTCGGCCTCCGGCCCCGCCGTGCCGTCCCGCGCCCGCTCCGGCGCGATGTACGCGGGCGAGCCGAGCACCATGCCGGTGCGGGTGACGTTCGGGTCGCCCGGGATCGTGGCCAGGCCGAAGTCGGTCAGCACCACCCGGCCGTCGTTGCCGAGCAACACGTTGCCCGGCTTGACGTCGCGGTGCATGATGCCGGCCTTGTGGGCGGCCTTCAACGCGCCCAGGACCCCGAGACCGATCTCGACGGCCTTCGCCGGCGTCACGGGCCCGTCCTCGGCGATGGTGTCCTGCAACGACTTGGACGGCACGTACTCCATGACGATCCACGGGTCGCCGTCGGTACGCAGCACGTCGAAGATGCGGACCACGTTGATGTTGTTGAGCCGAGCGATCGCGCGCGCCTCCCGCAGCGAGCGTTCCCGCATCTCGCGGCGCTCCTCCGGGGTGAGGCTGGGCGGGGGGACGAGTTCCTTGATCGCCACGTCCCGGTGCAGGACCTCGTCACGCGCCTTCCACACCCGACCCATGCCGCCCTGGCCGAGCGGCGAGATGAGCCGGTACCGGTCGGCAACGAGTTGGGGAAGCGCTTCAGACATCGCTGAGACGGTACCCGGCAGCTCCAACGCGCACACCGCCGGCACGCCACTGTGCGGCGAAGGTCAAGTTCTCGACGCGTACCCTGAGGTCATGTCTGCCGAAGAGCCGCTGTTCCGGATCGTCCGCGGGGTGCCCACCGCCGAGGAGCTGGCCGCCCTGGTCGGCGCGATTGCCGTGCGGACCCGGTCGACCGCCGCCCCCGCCCCGGCTCCGGTGTCGCACTGGGCGCGCAGCGCCCGTCCGGCGATCGCGGCGCCGATCGCCGGTCCAGGCGCGTGGCGCGCCTCCGGCCTCCCCCGCTGACCCCATCGCGGGTACGCCCCGGGACTGCCGGGATTCCGCGCGAGCCATTAACCTCACTCAGGGAAACGGCGCGGTGACGGGCAGGGAGGGTCGATGATCCCCGAGGAGAACCAACCGGCGGGCTGGCTGCGTGGCTACGACGGCATCGAGGCCGACATCCGACAGATGCGCGAGTTCGCCGACCGGCTCCAGGACGAGGTCACACGCAACTACGCCCCGCACCTGTCGTACATCGCCGACGACATGAAGGCGGAGATCCCCAACCCCGCCGACGCGTTCATCGAGCTGGTGCAGTTCCTTCAGGCGCACCACGAGACCCAGACCGCGACGGTGCAGATGGTCTGGGGCATGGTGCCGGCCACCAGCCGCCTGGCCGACGCCGCCGGGCTCATCGCCGCCACGTACCAGCACACCGATGCCTTCTCCGCGGCCCGGGTCGCCGACGTCGAACGGGCGCTGACCGCGCCGTCCACAACGCTCCCACGCCCCCTGCCGCCACTGTCCGATCCCACCGTCTCGGAGGACGGCCCGGTGGTGCTGCCGTGATCGAACGGGGCAGCGGCCGCACCTCGGGCCTCACCGACTGGCACCTGATGGACGTGCTCAGCATGTGGGCGTGCGTCCAGGATCAGGACACCACCGGGCAGTGGAAGCAGGTCGCCGGCTGGCGCAAGATCTGCGACCTCGCCCTCGCCCACCTCAGCCGGCTGCGGGAATACCGGCGCGGCCTCGCCGACGCATGGCCGCCGGAGACCAACGCCGCCGCCCGCACGTACCTCGCCGAGTTGGACCAGCTCATCGACAAGGTGCAGCGCACCCACGACGCCGCCGTCGCGAACTACGACGCGCTCGCCGCCGCCACCCGCGCCATCGCCAGCACCCGCGCCGACCTCAAGCTGCTCCACGACGAGTACGCGGCCAAGTTCCAGCAGAAGCAGGCGTACGAGGAGATCGTTGCCGACCCGAAGGCGGTGGCGGGCAGCCGCCTACCGACCACGCCACCGGTGACGGATGCGGACCTGGAGGGGTTGAACGTCCGGGCGCGGGGGCTGATGGTGGGGTTGAGCGGCGAACTCCAGCAAGCCCAAGCAATGCTCCGCCAACCACCGCCCGCCCAACGACCAGGTATCGAGACCAACAACCCTGACGCATACGGCAGTGCACAGGCACCGATCATCCCGCCCGTTGTGCCAGTGGCTGTAGCAGCGTCGCCCATGCAGCTCACGCCTCACGAGTTCTCAACGACAAAGAGCCCAGCAATTGTGCCAACCGCCGCCGGGCCAGGGCCTGTGCTCGGCGGGACTGGCCCCGCCCTAACCCTTCCCCCCGTTACTGCCGCGCCAAGCATCACCCCGACGGTTCCGCCGACATCGAGCACCATCCCTACGGGAAACATGCCTCCCCTGGTGCCGCCGATAGCCGCACCTGGCCAAGACAGAAAAGTCAAACCCATCAGCGAGCGTCTCGGCCCCACCAACAAGTCGCTCACGGGCGGACCGCCTCACGCCGCGCCGCCTCGACCAATGCAGCCCGGTGGGCTCATTGGTGGAACGCCGGGAATGGGACTGGGCCAGCCTGGCGCTAGGGCAATACCGTCCCATCGAGTCAATCCCGTCGGCGGGATCATCGGAGGTGGGGGTGCGGGTACCGCGCCAAGCGGCGCCGCCGGCTCGCGCCCCGGGGTTGGCCGCGGCCATCTCGCTGGGCTGCACGGCGTGCCACCATATGGTGGCTCCCCTTCCGTGGGAAGCGCGCGTCAAGGCGGCGATAACGCAAGCAACGCGAGAGATGACCGTCGCGGGAAACCTGCTCGCCAATGGGACCCAGATAACCCTTGGGAGACAGACAAAGGCGTTGCCCCGATAGTGCGTCCACCTGACAATGAAGGCCCAATTGATCCGGGGCCCGCTATTGGCCTGGACCGGTGAGGCGGCTAGCGCTTCGCGCGGTTGGCACGCTCGCTGCAGTAACTCTCTTCCCCCTCGACGCCGCGCCGTCATTTGCCGCGCCAAACCCCAGTGAGGCCAGCCGAATTCAAGCGGACCAGTGGCACTTGAAGTACCTGAACGTCAGGCAGGCTCATCGAATTTGTCGGGGTTCAGGGGTCGTCGTGGCGGTCCCAGACACGGGCGTTGACCCTCATCCGGATCTGGCCAGGAATCTCTTGCCGGGCACCGATATCATCGCGGGCGGGCGGGGCGATGGCCACCGAGACGCAAATAGCCACGGCACTTCCGTGGCAGGACTGATTGCAGCACACGGCACAGCGGAAAATGTCGGTGCACTTGGCATCGCTCCTGAAGCCAGGATTATGCCCATCGTTTCCGCAGGAGCCGACAACCGCGGCCATGCCGATGACCTTGCCGCCGCAATTGAGTACGCCACGTCTCACCACGCAGACGTGATAAGCATTTCGAGCACTGGCGCGACAAGTACTCGCCTAATCCGGGCAGTCAAAGAAGCCTTGGCGGCCGACATCGTTGTCGTCGCAGGGGTAGGTAACCAACCAGAAACCTCCTCGATTGGCTACCCCGCCTCGGAGGAAGGCGTCATCGCAGTGGGTGGCATTGATCGTTCCGGGAGACACGCTACGGTCTCAGTGACCGGGCCCCAGATCGATGTCGCCGCACCAGCGGTCGACATCTACAGCACCAGCTACGGGGGCAAGTACTCGAAGGGGACTGGAACGTCGGCCGCCACCGCCATCGTCGCCGGGGCTGCCGCTCTCATCCGGTCCAAGTACCCCGACCTGCCTGCCGAGGAGGTCGCGCACCGCCTGACCGCCACCGCGATCGACAAGGGCCCACCGGGCCGCGACGACGAGTACGGCTACGGCGTCATCGACCTGGTCGCCGCGCTCACGGCGGACGTACCTCCGCTGGGTTTCGAGTCGACCGCCGCGACCCCGGCGGCCTCGAACCAGGCGTTGCCCGGGGACGAGAGCGCCGGCGACGACGGCGCGACGGCGCGCGGGCTGGTGACGTTGGGCGTGCTGGCAGCGGCGGGTGGCGGTTATCTGGTGTGGCGGCGCCGTCGCCGTGCCGACGACCCGCCGCCCCGGATCAGCCGGTAGCGTCGGTGGAGTGTTGAGCTCCGTACCGCTGCGCCTCGTGCTCGCCTCGCAGAGTCCCGCCCGCCGCAAGCTGCTCCAGGCCGCCGGGATCGAACCCGACGTGCTGGTGAGCGGCGTCGACGAGTCCCAGGTGGTCAGTGACCAGGCGGAGGATCTGTGCCTGGAGCTGGCCCGGCTGAAGGCGCAGGCGGTGCTGGACCGGCTGCGCGCCACACCGGACGAGCGGACGCTGGTGCTCGGCTGCGACTCGGTGCTTTCGTTCGACGGGGAGATCCTGGGCAAGCCGGCCGACGCGGCGGACGCCACCCGGCGGTGGCAGCGGATGCGCGGGCGCAGCGGCGTGCTGCACACCGGGCACTGCCTGATCGACGTGGTCCGTGAGGCGCGGGCGGAGGGGGTCGGCTCGACCACGGTGCACTTCGCGGACATCAGCGACGAGGAGATCGCCGCGTACGTGGCGACGGGCGAGCCGCTGGCGGTGGCCGGGGCGTTCACCATCGACGGGCTGGGCGGGGCGTTCCTGACCGGCATCGAGGGTGACCCAGGCACGGTGGTGGGGCTCTCCCTGCCACTACTGCGTAGCCTGCTCGGCGAGTTGGCGCTGAGCATCACCGATCTGTGGACGAAGGTCGCGCCCGGGGGCCAGGAGATCGAACATCTCGGCTAACGTCCGTCCATGAGCACGAAGCCGTTGCCGCTGACCCCGGAACTGCACTCCTACCTCGTGGCGCACGGTTCGGCCCCGGACGAGATCGTCCGGGAGTTGGCCGAGGAGACCCGGGCGCTCCTCCCCGCCCAGGCGGAAATGCAGGTGGCGCCGGAGCAGGCCGCGTTCCTGACCTTCCTCACCCGGCTGCTCGGCGTCCGGCAGGCGGTGGAGGTGGGCACCTTCACCGGGCTCTCCTCGCTGGCGATCGCCCGGGGGCTCGCCGAGGGCGGCCGGCTGACCTGCTTCGACATCTCCGAGGAATACACGAGCGTCGCCCGGCGGTACTGGACCCGGGCCGGCGTGCAGGACCGGATCGAACTGCGCATCGGCCCGGCCGCGGACACGCTCCGCCAGCTGCCTCGCGAGCGCTACCTGGACTTCGCGTTCATCGACGCGGACAAGGTGGGCTACCCGGTCTACTGGGACGAGCTGGTGCCCCGGATGCGGCCGGGCGCGGTCGTCGCGGTGGACAACACGCTGCGCGGCGGCCGGGTGCTCGCCCCGCAGAACGCCGACGACCGGGCGATCGCCGCATTCAACGACGAGATTTTGTCCGACGTCCGGGTCGACGTCGTCATGCTCCCGATCGCCGACGGGGTCACCCTCGCGCGGGTGCGCTGAGCCGGATCGCCGAGGTGAGCCGTCAGGCGCCGACGGCGACCGGCGCGCGGTCGTCGGCCGGGCGGGGTGCGCGCAGGGCGCGGCCGAGGCGCACCGCGAGCAGCAGGGCCGCCGCGATGAAGCCGGGCAGCAGCAGGAAGGCCAGGTGCGGTCCGATGCCGTCGGCCACCCAGCCGAGCACGACCGGCGCGATCCCGAAACCCACCCCCATCGAGTACGCCGACCAGCCGGCCGCCTTGTCGGCGGCTGGCCCGGACACGGCCAGGGCGATGGAGATCGCGAGGGGGTAGTGCAGGGCGTTGCCCAGCCCGAGCACGACCAGACCGGTGACGGCCAGCCAGCCGACCGGGGCGGACCAGAAGATCGCGAACCCGGCCAGGGAGACGGTCAGCGCGGCGAGCAGCAGCGGCACCGGTGGCCAGCGCAACGCGAACCGGCCGCCGACCAGCCGCCCGACGAACATCCCGCAGACGATGGCCGCGATCGCCGCGGACGCGCCGCCGGCGCTCAGCCCGGCATGGGTACGCAGCACGTCGGCGGTCCAGAGCGACAGGCAGACCTCGATCGACCCGGTCACCGCCATCAGCACCCAGGCGATCCAGTACGCCCGGGGAAGCCGGTCGGCCGCCACCGACGGTGTGGCGGCCGGTTCGGCCACGGCGGAGGGGGTCACCCCGACCGCTTCGTCGGCCGCCGCGGCAGCGGTGGCGGTGTGTGGCAGGCGTACCCGGAAGGTCAGGGCGGCGAGGGCGACCAGCGCGATCAGCCCGACCTCGACGGCCATCACCGGCCGCCAGCCGAGGCCGGCGCCGACGCTGGCGCCGATGACCAGCGGCGCGAGGATGCCCATGCCGGCGCAGGCGGCGTTGGCCTCGGTGAGCGCGGCGGGGGCGGCGGGCCCGTGGTGGGCGGTGAGCACGACGCTGACCCCACTGATCACCATCATGCCGAAGGTGGCGATCATCGCGACGGCGGCGATGGTGGCGGGCAGCGGGTGCAGCAGGCCGAGGGCGGCGACGCCGGCGGCCACGCCGGTGAGGCCGAACCAGATGGCCGGGCCCCGGCCGAAGCGGCGGGCGACCGGGGCGAAGAGGGCCCCGCCGAGCAGCGAACCGGCCGCGATGCCGGTGCTGTGCAGGCCGGCGACGGCGGCGCTGGTGCCCTGTTCGTCGCGGAGCAGCGGTACGACGGGACCGAACCCGTAGAGGAAGAAGCCCCACAGCCCCAGCTGGGCGTAGGTCAGCCAGGTGATCTTGTCATGGGTGAGGCGGGGCACTGGCCTTACGCTACGCGCGCGCGGCCGGTGCCCCGCCCCTGGTGAGAGGCAACTCGCTTCTGGTCAGCGGACGCTGCGGGCGAACTGCCGGGCGGCCCAGACCACCCCGGCGACGGCGAGCACCGCGACAATGGTCAGCCCCTGCCAG
Organism: Micromonospora sp. NPDC005806; assembly: GCF_042871425.1. NCBI lineage: Bacteria > Bacillati > Actinomycetota > Actinomycetes > Micromonosporales > Micromonosporaceae > Micromonospora > Micromonospora sp. NPDC005806. The sequence goes on from NZ_JBIAIL010000002.1 coordinate 229,950, forward strand.
ACCTTGTCGTTGCTCAGGTCCCCGGCGAAGAGCGCCCGGACCCCGTCGACGGACCAGGAGAAGGGGTTCCACTTGGCGATGCCCTGGAGCCAGCCGGGGGCGAAGGTGAGCGGCAGCAGGATGCCGGAGAGCAGCAGCACCGGCTGGGCGACCGTATTCATCAGCGGGGCGAGCGCGTCCTCGCTCTTGACCTTGAGCGCGACGCCGTACGAGACGGCCGAGGTCATCAGCGCGATCAGGGCCAGCATCAGGTACGCCAGCAGCAGGTAGCCGATGAAGACGCGCAGGTCGAACAGGAGCGCCAGCAGCGTGATGATCGCCGCCTGCGCGATCAGCGAGACCACGTCCCGCAGGGAGCGGCCGAGCAGCAGGGCGAGCCGGCTGACCGGGGTGACCCGGGACCGCTCGATCACCCCGGCGCGCAGCTCGGCGATCAGGCCGAAGCCCTGGAACAGGCCGCCGAAGATGGCGAGCAGCACCAGCAGACCGGGGACGAAGATCTTGTACGCCTCGGCCTGGGTGGGCGCGTTCAGCGCGGGCTTGAGCAGCGGGGCGAAGAGCAGCAGGTACATCACCGGCTGGAAGACGCCGACGAAGACCCAGACCGGGTTGCGCAGCAGCAGTTGGATCTGGCGCTGGAAGATGAGCCAGCTGTCGCGGGCGAGTTTCATGAGAGTTCTCCCGTTGTTCAGGACTCGCGCAGCGAGCGGCCGGTCTTGGTGAGGAAGACGTCGTCGAGGCTGGGGCGGTGCAGCTCGACGGAGGAGAGCGCGAGCCCGGCGCCGTCGAGGCGGCGCAGGATCTGCGGGATGGCGGTGGCGCCCTCGTCGACGTAGAGGCGCAGGCCGCCCTCGTCGGCGGTCTCCAGCTTGTTGACGTAAGCCTCGGTGTCGAGCAGTTCGGCGGCGCGCGGGGTGGTGGCGGCGTCGAGGCCGATGAGTACCACCTCGCCGGAGATCTCCCGCTTCAGCTCGGCCGGGGTGCCCTCCGCGACCACCTCGCCGTGGTCCATGATCGCGATCCGGTCGCAGAGCGCATCCGCCTCGTCCAGGTAGTGCGTGGTGATGAAGACGGTCATCCCCTCGGTACGCAGCCGCCGGATCTCGTCCCACATGTGCGCGCGGCTCTGCGGGTCGAGGCCGGTGGTCGGCTCGTCCAGGAAGACGATCTTCGGCTCGTGGATGATGCCGAGCGCGATCTCCACCCGTCGGCGCTGGCCGCCGGAGTAGGTCTTGCACTTGCGGTCGGCGTACTCACTGAGCTGGAAGGCGTCCAGGGCACGGGCGGCACGCCGGTGCGCCTCGGCCTTGGAGATGCCGTAGAGCCGGGCCTGGAGCACCAGCTCCTCGCGGGCGGTGGACTCGTCCCAGGTGCTGCCGCCCTGGGCCACGTACCCGATCCGGCGGCGCACCTCGGCCGGGTCCGTGCGCAGGTCCGCCCCGGCGATGGTGGCCTCGCCGCCGTCCGGCTCGATGAGGGTGGCGAGCATCCGCAGGGTGGTGGTCTTGCCGGCGCCGTTGGGGCCGAGGAAACCGAAGATCTCCCCTTCGGCGACCTCGAGGTTGACCCCGCGGACCGCGTCCACGGTCTTCGTCTCGCGACCTGCCCGGGAGCGGAACGACTTCCGCAACCCCCTGGTCTCGATCATGTCTGCTCCTGGTCGTCCGGGCCGGACGTCACCGGCCGCCGATCGTCCGCGCGGAAGACGAACCCCTCCCTCACGGTTCCCGCCGACACTAACGCGATATAGCGTTTGTGGTCAACGTTGATTATTTCGCGCCGTCCTCCCGGAGGGCGGTCCCGTCCGCCCAACCCGGCCACTCCTCGCCCTGCTCCATTCCAGCGGGCAGGTACGACACTCCGGACTCGATCCGCTCGGCGATCCGCTCGCACCAGGCCATGTCCGCCTCGGCCCGGCCCAGCCAGAGCTCGAACAGCCAGCCGACGTGCACCGGCTTCCGGGTGCGCACCCAGTCGGAGTCCAGCGAGGCGCGCATCGACTCGACGCCGGCCCGGATCAGGTTGGCCCGGTTGCGCAGGGCCGCCGCCGCCTCGTCGCGCGGCATGGCGGGCAGGAACGAGAAGGCCGCCGCGAACGGGTCCGGCGGCTCGTTGAGCTGCCACCACTGCGCCCGCAGCAGGGTCTCGAACTCCTCCTCGCCCTTCGGGGTGACCTCGTAGGTGGTGCGGGCGGGACGCGCGCCGACCTGCTCGACCGAGACGGTGCGGAGCAGCCCCTCGTCGGTGAGCTTGCGCAACGCGTGGTAGATCGATCCCGGTTGCACGTTGGCCCACTTGTCCGCGCTCCAGCTCAGCAGCTCACGGCGTACGTCGTAGCCGTGCACCGGCTGCATCCACCGGACCAGGCCCAGAATCATCATTCGCGTTGCCGACACCGCACAAGCGTAATAAACAAGTTTGACTAAAGCGCGGCACGACAGTGCCACATCCCACACTGAGCGATCGTTAGGGCCGGGAGGGTGGCCGATACACTCCCGGCATCGACCTCCCGGGAGGAGCCAGCAAGGTGCGCAAGGTACTCATCGCCAACCGCGGCGAGATCGCCGTCCGCGTCATCCGCGCCTGCCGCGACGCCGGTCTCGGCAGCGTGGCCGTGTACGCGGACTCCGACCGGGACGCCCTGCACGCCACCCTGGCCGACGAGGCGTACGCCCTGGGCGGCGACACCGCGGCCGACAGCTACCTGCGGATCGACAAGCTGATCGACATCGCCGGCAAGTCCGGCGCCGACGCGGTGCACCCCGGCTACGGCTTCCTCTCCGAGAACGCCGACTTCGCCCAGGCTGTCATCGACGCGGGGCTGACCTGGATCGGCCCGACCCCGCAGGCGATCCGCGACCTCGGTGACAAGGTGACCGCCCGGCACATCGCCCAGCGCGCCGGCGCGCCCCTGGTCCCCGGCACCCCGGACCCGGTCGGCAACGCCGACGAGGTGATGGCCTTCGCGGTCGACCACGGCCTGCCGGTCGCCATCAAGGCGGCCTTCGGCGGCGGCGGGCGCGGCCTCAAGGTGGCCCGCACCATGGAGGAGATCCCGCACCTGTTCGAGTCGGCCACCCGCGAGGCGGTCGCCGCGTTCGGCCGGGGCGAGTGCTTCGTCGAGCGGTACCTGGACCAGCCCCGCCACGTCGAGGCGCAGGTCCTGGCCGACCAGCACGGCAACGTGATCGTCGTCGGCACCCGGGACTGCTCGCTCCAGCGGCGGCACCAGAAGCTGGTCGAGGAGGCCCCGGCGCCGTTCCTCACCGACGCCCAGCGCACCCAGATCCACACCAGCGCCAAGGCGATCTGCCGGGAGGCCGGCTACCACGGCGCCGGCACGGTGGAATACCTGGTCGGCGCGGACGGCACGATCTCCTTCCTGGAGGTCAACACCCGGCTCCAGGTCGAGCACCCGGTCACCGAGGAGACCGCCAGCATCGACCTGGTCCGCGAGCAGTTCCGCATCGCCGACGGCGAGAAGCTGCGCTTCACCGAGGACCCGACCCCGCGCGGGCACGCGATCGAGTTCCGGATCAACGGCGAGGACCCGGGCCGCAACTTCCTGCCCGCGCCCGGCACCATCACCGTGCTGCGGCTCCCGACCGGCCCGGGCGTCCGGGTGGACACCGGCATCTCGGCCGGCGACGTGATCGGCGGCAACTTCGACTCGCTGCTCGCCAAGGTGATCATCATCGGTGAGACGCGTACCGAGGCCCTGGAGCGGGCCCGCCGCGCGCTGGACGAGATGGTCGTCGAGGGCATGGCCACCGCGCTGCCGTTCCACCGCCTGGTGGTCCGGGACGAGGCGTTCACCGCCGAGCCGTTCACCGTGCACACGCGGTGGATCGAGACCGAGTTCGACAACACGGTCCCGGCCTTCACCGCCCCCGCCGGCGCCGTCGAGGGCCCGGCCGAGCGCGAGACCGTCGTGGTCGAGGTGGGCGGCAAGCGGCTGGAGGTCACCCTGCCCGCCGGTCTCGGCGCGGGTACGGCCGCCGCCGCGCCCGCCGCGAAGAAGCCGGCCCGCCGGGGCGGCGGCGCCAAGGCCGGCGCCGCGGTCAGCGGCGATGCGCTCACCTCTCCCATGCAGGGCACCATTGTCAAGATCGCCGTCGCGGACGGCGACACCGTCGCCGAGGGCGACCTGGTCGTCGTCCTGGAGGCGATGAAGATGGAGCAGCCGCTGCACGCCCACAAGGCGGGCACCATCAGCGGCCTGTCCGCCGAGGTCGGCGCGGTGATCACCGCCGGCGCGGCGATCTGCGCCATCGCCTGATCCGCCGCGGCACCCCGACCGACCCGGTGACCCACCGGGTCGGTCGTCGTTTCGGGCCGCCGGCAAATCGGACGCGCGGGGGCCGCCGAGGGTGGTTTGGGCCACCAGCCTCGGCAGGGCCGGCCGCCAGCAGGAATGATGTCCGGGTGCAGTTCCTTCATGGCGCGGTCCCCGCGCACGACCTGACCTACAACGACGTCTTCATGGCGCCCAACCGCTCCGAGGTGGGCTCCCGGCTCGACGTCGACCTGGCCACCGCCGACGGCACCGGCACCACCATCCCGCTGGTGGTGGCGAACATGACGGCGGTCGCCGGCCGGCGGATGGCCGAGACGGTGGCCCGGCGCGGTGCCATCGCGGTCATCCCCCAGGACATCCCGCTCGAGGTGGTGGCCAACGTCGTCGCCTGGGTCAAGCAGCGGCACCTGGTGCACGACACGGCGATCACCCTCGGCCCGACGGACACCGTCGGCGACGCGATCCACCTGCTGCCCAAGCGCGCGCACGGCGCGGTGATCGTGGTGGACGAGGCGGGCCGGCCGGTCGGCGTGGTCACCGAGGCGGACACCGTGGGGGTGGACCGCTTCGCCCAGCTCCGGCACGTGATGTCGACCGAACTGCACACCGTGCCGGCGGACGCGGACCCGCGTACCGGCTTCGACCGGCTCTCCGCGGGCCGGCGGCGGCTCGCCCCGGTGGTGGACGCCGAGGGGCGGCTGGTCGGCGTGCTGACCCGGCAGGGCGCGCTGCGCGCCACGCTCTACAAGCCGGCGGTGGACGACCGGGGCCGGCTGCGGATCGCCGCGGCGGTGGGCATCAACGGCGACGTGACCGGCAAGGCCGCCGCCCTGCTGGAGGCCGGGGTGGACACCCTGGTGGTGGACACCGCGCACGGCCACCAGGAGCGGATGATCTCCGCGCTGCGGGCGGTTCGCAAGCTCGACCCGGCGGTCCCGGTCGCGGCCGGCAACGTGGTCACCGCCGAGGGCGTACGCGACCTGGTCGAGGCGGGCGCCGACATCGTGAAGGTCGGCGTCGGGCCGGGCGCGATGTGCACCACCCGGATGATGACCGGCGTCGGCCGGCCGCAGTTCTCCGCGGTGCTCGACTGCGCCGCGGCGGCCCGCGCGCTGGGCCGGCACGTCTGGGCCGACGGCGGCGTACGCCACCCGCGGGACGTCGCGCTGGCGCTCGCCGCGGGCGCCTCGAACGTGATGATCGGCTCCTGGTTCGCCGGCACCTACGAGTCCCCCGGCGACCTCTACACGGAGCCGGACGGCCGGCGCTACAAGGAGAGCTTCGGCATGGCGTCGGCCCGGGCGGTCAGCGCCCGTACGGCCGAGGACAGCGCGTTCGACCGGGCCCGCAAGGCGATCTTCGAGGAGGGCATCTCCTCGGCGCGGATGTACCTGGATCCGACCCGCCCGGGCGTGGAGGACCTGATCGACGAGATCATCTCCGGGGTGCGCAGCGCCTTCACCTACGCGGGCGCGCGCAGCCTCGAGGAGTTCCACGAGCGCGCCCTGGTCGGCGTGCAGAGCACCGCCGGCTACACCGAGGGCATGGCCCTTCCCACCAGCTGGTGACCGGTTAGGCGGGGCCCTGTCATACGCCAGGCGTTGACACGGGCCCCTCCTTGCAGCTGGCCGGCTACTCGAAGAGGCGGCGGATCACGGCGCGGGCGGCGACCTCCGGGTCCGGGTCGGTGCCAGGTGGGAGCGCGCCGGCCAGCCAGAGGGTGGCGAAGCCGTGCACGATCGACCAGGCGGCGAGGGCGTCCCGGTCGGACTCGCCCGACGGGCCGGGCAGGGCGGCGACGCCACCGCGCAGCACCGCGCCGGCCCGGGTACGGGCGGCCACCACCGCGGGGTCGTCGGCCCGGTAGAGCCCGGGCGTGAACATCACCTCGAAGTGCGCCCGGTGCGCCACGGCGAACCGCACATACGCCACCCCGGCCTCCAGCAGGTCGCCGCCGGCCCGGTCGAGCGCCGCGGCGAGGAGGTCGAAGCCCTCCACGGCGAGGGCGGTGAGCAGGCCCGCCTTGTCGCCGAAGTGATGGGCGGGGGCGGCGTGCGAGACGCCGGCCCGGCGGGCCAGATCGCGGAGGCTGAGCGCGGCCGGGCCGGACTCCCCGATCACCTGGCCCGCCGCGTCCAGCAGGGCCCGTCGCAGGTCGCCGTGGTGGTAGCCGCGCGTCGTGGTCACCGCCGGAGCATATCTTGCCATTGCCAAGATATCGGGATCCCGAAATTAGTTTGGGGCCTGACGATCCGGGGGCTAATCTAACGCCCGTGAACATGGGACCGATCGTCCGCTTTCCCGACGCGCTGCAGCACGCGCCGCTCGGCCGGCTGATCTCGATCGCCGGCCACGTGGTCGAGCAGCACTGGGGGCGCTACCTCGCCGAGCACCACGGGCTCACCTCCGCCGGCATGCGCGTGCTGCTCATCCTGCTCCGGGCGGGCGACAGCAGCCACCGGGAAATGGCCGAACGGTGCTTCGTCCGGCCGGCCACCCTCACCGGCATCGTCGACACGCTCGAACGCGACGGCTTCGTCGCCCGGCAGCGGGACCCGAACGACCGGCGCAGTGTCCAGCTCACCCTCACCGACAAAGGCCGGGAGCACGCCCTCGCCATCATCGACCTGATCCACAGCGACCGCCCGCTCACCTCGGTCGACGCCGACCCGGCGAAGAAGGCGGTGGTGCGGGAATTCCTCACGGAAATCATCACAACCATGTCCGATGGGGACCTTCGTCGGTTGAACCGGGACAGCGAGCCCAACACCGAGAACTCATCGGGGAGCCGTCCGTGCTGATCCGCCTGCTCCGTACCCACCTGCGCCCGTACCGGCAGTTGCTGGCCACGGTGGTGGCGTTCCAGTTCGTCGGCACGATGGCCTCGCTCTACCTGCCCAGCCTCAACGCCGACATCATCGACCGGGGCGTGGCCCTCGGCGACACCGACCAGATCCTGCATACGGGCGGCTGGATGCTGCTCGTCAGCCTGCTCCAGATCACCTGCTCGATCATCGCCGTCTACCTCGGTGCGAAGACCGCCATGGGATTCGGCCGGGACGTACGGGCCGGCATCTTCCACCACGTCAACCGCTTCTCCGCCCGTGAGGTGACCCGCTACGGGGCACCCTCGCTGATCACCCGCAACACCAACGACGTACAGCAGGTGCAGATGCTCGTGCTGATGAGCTGCACCATGCTGGTCGCCGCCCCGATCATGAGCGTCGGCGGCGTGGTGATGGCGCTGCGCGAGGACGTCGGGCTCTCCTGGCTGATGCTGGTGTGCGTGCCGGTCCTGGCAATCGCGCTGGGCCTGATCATCCGGCGGATGGTGCCGGGCTTCCGGCTCATGCAGACCCGGATCGACACGGTGAACCGGGTGCTGCGCGAGCAGATCAGCGGCATCCGGGTGGTCCGGGCGTTCGTCCGCGAGCCGTACGAGACGAAGCGGTTCGGCGCGGCCAACGCCGACCTCACCGCGACCGCCCTGCGCGTCGGCCGGCTCCAGGCGCTGATCTTCCCGGTGGTCATGCTGGTGCTGAACGTCTCCAGCGTGGCAGTGCTCTGGTTCGGCGCGGAGCGGGTCGACGCCGGGCAGATCCAGGTCGGCGCGCTGACCGCGTTCCTGCAGTACCTGATGCAGATCCTGATGGCGGTCATGATGGCCACCTTCATGCTGATGATGGTGCCGCGCGCCGCGGTGTGCGCCGAGCGGATCGTCGAGGTGATGGACACCGAGTCCTCGGTGGCGCCGCCGGCCGAGCCGATGCTCGCCATGACCCGGCCCGCCGAGCTGGAGCTCCGCCGCGTCGGCTTCCAGTACCCGGGGGCGAGCGCCCCGGTGCTGCAGGACATCTCGTTCCGGGCCAGCCCCGGCCGGACCACGGCCATCATCGGGTCCACCGGCGCCGGCAAGAGCACTCTGCTCAGCCTGATCCCCCGGCTGGTCGACCCGACCGCCGGCGCGGTGCTGGTCGACGGGATGGACGTGCGGCTGATGGAACTGGACGAGGTGTGGCGCCGGATCGGGCTGGTGCCGCAGCGGCCGTACCTGTTCAGCGGCACCGTCGCCAGCAACCTCCGGTACGGCAACCCGGACGCGACCGACGCCGAACTCTGGGCGGCGCTGGAGATCGCCCAGGCCCGGGACTTCGTCGCGGAAATGCCGGGTGGGCTGGACGCATCGATCGTGCAGGGCGGCACGAACGTCTCCGGCGGCCAGCGGCAGCGGCTCGCCATCGCCCGGGCCCTGGTCCGGAAGCCGGAGATCTACCTGTTCGACGACTCGTTCTCCGCGCTAGACCTCGGCACCGACGCGCGGCTGCGGGCCGCGCTGAGGCCGGTCACCGCGAACGCGGCGGTGGTGATCGTGGCCCAGCGGGTGTCCACGATCGTCGACGCCGATCAGATCATCGTGCTCGAGGACGGGGGCGTCGTCGGCATGGGACGACACGAGGAACTGCTGAAGAGCTGCCCGACGTACGCCGAGATCGTGGCGTCCCAGCAGACGGCGGAGGTGACCGCGTGAGCGCCGTACCGGGGCAGAAGCCGCCCGCCGGGCAGCCGGGCGGCGGGCCGCCGGGCGCCGGACGGCCAGGCGGCGGGCCGCCGGGTCCCGGACGGCCGGGCGGCGGGCCGCCGGGCGGCGGGCCGCCGGGCGCTGGACGGCCGGGCGGCGGGCCGCCGGGCGCCGGACGGCCGGGCGGCGGGCCGCCGGGCGCCGGACGGCCGGGCGGCGGGCCGCCGGGCGGGCGGCGCCCCCAGGGGCCGCCGTGGATGAGCGCCGCGATGCCGGCGGAGAAGTCGATGAACTTCGGTCCGTCCGCCCGTCGGCTGCTGGGCCACCTGCGGCCGCACCGGCTGCAGATGGCCGCGATCGTCACCCTGGCGGTGGCGAGCGTCGCGGCGAGTGTGACCGGTCCGAAGATCCTCGGCCACGCCACCGACCTCATCTTCAGTGGGGTGATCGGCCGCCAGATCCCCGCCGGCCTCACCACCGAGCAGGCGGTGGCCGCGGCCCGGGCCAGCGGCAACGACACCTTCGCCGACATGCTGGCCCGGATGAACGTGGTGCCCGGGGCGGGCATCGACTTCACCGCGCTGGGCCGCACGCTCACGCTGGCGCTCGCGCTCTACCTGTGCGCCAGCCTGCTGATGTGGTGGCAGGGCTGGCTGCTCAACGGCGTGGTGCAGCGGACCGTGCTCCGGCTGCGCGACGAGGTGGAGGCGAAGCTCAACCGGCTGCCGCTGCCCTACTTCGACCGGCAACCCCGGGGCGAGCTGCTCAGTCGGGTCACCAACGACATCGACAACATCTCGCAGACCCTGTCGCAGACGCTCAGCCAGCTGCTCACCGCGCTACTGACCGTGGTCGGCGTACTGGCCATGATGTTCTGGATCTCGCCGCTGCTGGCCCTGGTCGCCCTGGTCGCGGTGCCGCTGTCGGTGATCGTCACCCAGCAGATCGCCAAGCGGTCGCAGCGCAGGTTCATCGCCCAGTGGCGGCACACCGGTGAGCTGAACGGCCTCATCGAGGAGGCGTACACCGGCCACGAGCTGGTCAAGGTCTTCGGCCGGCAGCGGGAGGTGGAGGCCGCCTTCGCGGCCAAGAACGAGGAGCTGTTCCGGGCCAGCTTCGGGGCCCAGTTCATCTCCGGGATCATCATGCCGGCGATGATGTTCGTCGGGAACCTCAGCTACGTCGCGATCGCCGTGGTCGGCGGGCTGCGGGTGGCCTCCGGGTCGATGAGCCTCGGCGACGTGCAGGCGTTCATCCAGTACTCGCGGCAGTTCACCCAGCCCCTCACCCAGGTCGCCTCGATGGCGAACCTGCTCCAGTCCGGGGTGGCCTCCGCCGAACGGGTCTTCGAGGTGCTCGACGCCGAGGAGCAGACCCCGGAGCGGCCCGCACCGCCCCGGGTCACCGGGCGGGTCGAGTTCGAGCACATCTCCTTCCGGTACGACCCGGACAAGCCACTGATCGACGACCTGTCGCTGGTCGCCGAGCCCGGGCACACGGTGGCCATCGTCGGGCCGACCGGTGCCGGCAAGACCACCCTGGTCAACCTGATCATGCGGTTCTACGAGCTGGACGCCGGACGGATCACCCTCGACAGGGTGGACATCACCAGCATGCCCCGCGACGAGCTGCGCGGCCGGATCGGCATGGTGCTCCAGGACACCTGGCTCTTCGGCGGCACCATCCGCGACAACATCGCGTACGGGCGGCCGGAAGCCACCGAGGAGGAGATCCTCGCGGCGGCCCGGGCCACCTTCGTGGACCGCTTCGTCCGCAGCCTCCCCGCCGGCTACGACACCGTCATCGACGAGGAGGGCAGCAACGTCAGTGCCGGCGAGAAGCAGCTCATCACGATCGCCCGGGCGTTCCTCGCGGAGCCGTCGCTGCTGATCCTGGACGAGGCGACCAGCTCGGTGGACACCCGGACGGAGGTGCTGCTCCAGCGGGCCATGGCGGCACTGCGTTCGGACCGGACCAGCTTCGTCATCGCGCACCGGCTCTCCACGATCCGCGACGCCGACCTGATCCTGATGATGGATCAGGGCCGGATCGTGGAGCAGGGCACCCACGACCAGCTCCTCGCCGCCGACGGGGCGTACGCCCGGCTGTACCGGTCGCAGTTCAGCGGCGCGGCCCTGGACGACGAGGCGGCCGGGCCGCTCGCCGCAGCCGCGCCGGCCGGGAACTGACGTGGACCGCGCGACCGCGCCGACACCGGCTGCCCGTCCTCAGCGGTGGGAGCCGGTGCCGGCGGACCCCGAGGGCGGACCGCGCCGGTGGCCGTCAGGCCGGCGGCAGCAGGTCGCCGGAGCGGGCGGCCACCACGGCGCCGACCAGCCCCAGCGCGTCGGCCGCCGGCATCGGGTCGAGCCCGCGCCCGTCGCGCAGGCGCAGGGAGACGGATCCGTCGGCCGCCTCCCGGGGGCCGATCACCCCGACATACGGCACCTTCCGGCCGGCCGCGTCGCGGATCCGGGCGCCCAGCGAGCCGGCGCGGGAGACCTCGGCCCGCAGCCCGGCCGCCTCGGCCCGGCCGGCCAGGTCTCCGGCGGCGTCCGCCTGGCCGTCGTCGACCGGGAGCAGCACCAGCTGCACCGGGGCGTACCAGGCCGGGAAGGCGCCGGCGTGCACCTCGATCAGGTACGCGAAGAGCCGTTCCATGCTGCCGACCAGGCTCCGGTGCACCATCACCGGCCGCTTCCGGCTCCCGTCCGCGTCGGTGTACGACAGGTCGAACCGCTCCGGCTTGTCGAAGTCGAGCTGGATGGTGGAGATGGTCGACTCCCGGCCGGCCGGGTCGACGACCTGGATGTCGATCTTCGGGCCGTAGAAGGCCGCCTCGCCGGGCCCCTCGTGGTGGTCCACCCCGTCGAGCGCCGCGCGGAGCAGCTCCTCGGCCCGCGCCCACTGGGCGTCGTCACCGACGTACTTCTCGCCCGGCCCGCGCAGCGACAGCCGGAACCCCGCCGGCCGCACACCGAGCGCGGCGTGCGCCTCGCGGATCAGCCGGAGGATCTCGCGAACCTCGTCGCCGACCTGCTCCAGCGCGCAGAAGTTGTGGGCGTCGTTGAGGGAGATGGCACGGACCCGGGACAGCCCGCCCAGCACCCCGGAGCGCTCCGCCCGGTACATCCCGCCGATCTCCGCGACCCGCAGCGGCAGGTCCCGGTAGGAGCGGCCACGGGCCCGGAAGACCAGGGCGTGGTGCGGGCAGAGCGCCGGGCGCAGCACGAACTCGTCGTCGGCGCTCAGCCGCATCGGCGGGAACATGTCGTCGGCGAAGTAGCCGAGGTGCCCGGAGAGCTCGAACAGCTCCCGTTTGCCCAGCGGCGGCGAGTACACGTGCCGGTAGCCGGCCCGGCGCTCCAGGTCCCGCACGTACTCCTCGACGGCGTGCCGGGCGGCGGCGCCGGCCGGCAGCCAGATGGGCAGCCCGGCGCCCGCGAGGGGGTCGGAGGCGAACAGCTCCAGCTCCCGGCCGAGCCTGCGATGGTCGATCATGTCGCTCTCCTTGATCGGGTACGACCCGGAGGCGAGCTGGCCCGGAACGCCGCGAGGCCCCGGGGCGGTTCGCCCCGGGGCCTCGTCGACGGATACGTCAGTGCGGCGCGCCGGGGATTCCCGGCGTCGTGGTCACCACCGCGCTGCGCATGCGGCGACCGTACGCGCGACGGATCGGGTCGCGCACCCGGATTTCGGGGAACGGGGGCGGGTCGCCGGCACGGGACCTGCCGGCGACCCGCAGCGAGCCGGTCGTCAGGAACGGGGGACCCGACGGTCGCGGCGTCGCCTGCCGACAACGGTACGCCGGGAATCGGTGAACCGCCGCCCGCCCCGCCCGTCGGCGCCACGCCCGGGGGTCGTCACATCCGGCCGTCCCGGGTCGTTCTCCACGGGTGGCCCTGGCGTGTCAGCGGTCACCACCGGCCGGGGCTGTCCGCGGTGACGCGGGACACGCCGTCAGGCTCGGTGCGATCGAACGGGGAATTCCGGCGAGGTGGCGGTCGTGGCCGAACTCATCTCTAACCTCGCGTCGCCGACGTGGGCGTACGTCGTGCTGCTGGCGTTGCTGGTCGCCGACGCGTTCGTGCCGGTCGTGCCGACGCAGGTCGTCATGATCACCAGCGGCGCGCTGACCGTCTACGGCGGGCTGAGCCTGCCGCTCACCATCGCGGTCGGCGCGCTGGGCGTCTTCGCCGGCGACCTCGCCTGCTACCTGCTGGGCCGGGGTGCGCCGGACCGCCGGCCGTCCCGGCACGCCATGCCGAGCCGGGCCCGGCGGGCCGCCGCCCGGGTCACCCGGGGGCTACGCGAGCCCGGGCCGCTGGTCATCCTGCTCTGCCGCTTCGTCCCGGGCGGCCGGATGGCGGCCTGCTTCTCGGCCGGGCGCAGCCGCTACCCCTATCGCCTCTTCCTGCTCTACGAGGCCGCCGCCGCCACCGGCTGGGCCAGCTACGGCACGCTGGTCGGCCACCTCGGCGGCACGGCGTTGACCGAGTCGGCCTGGCGGCTGGCGGTGATCGGCGGCGCGGCGGCGGCCGGGTTCGCGGCGGCCGGCTGGGCGATGACCGCGCTCAACGCCCGCCACGCCGCCCGCACCGAGCCCCCGGTCGAGGTCTCCGTCGACTGACCGGCGCTCCGTCGATTCCCCTAGCGTGTCTTCGAGCAGAGCAATATAAGCTGGTCTTATATTGACCGCATGCGGGAGATCAGGCTGCATCCTGAGGTCGAATCGTGGTTCCTCGACCTCCGCAGAAGTGACCCCATCACTGCCGACCTGGTCAGTGAGGCAATCGACCTGCTCGGGGAGCACGGCCCGGCACTCGGGCGACCTCTCGTCGATCGCCTGAAGGGCAACGCGTTTCATCATATGGAGGAGCTACGGCCCGGCTCGACGGGCTCGACGGAGGTCCGCATGATCTTCGCGTTCGATCCGTTGCGTGAAGCCGTGTTCATGGTGGCGGGGGACAAGTCCGGTCAGTGGCAGAGTTGGTATGTAACGGCCATACCCTTGGCGGACGCACGGTTTCAGGAGCACCTGATCAGCCTGAAGGAAAACCTGCCATGAGCGATGGAGTGAACTGGCGAGACGTCAAGGCAAAGGCCAGGGACATCGACCCCGCGTGGGACGAGCCTGACCGCGCGGCTCGACGTGGACGGATGCGAGAGCAGATGCTCGCCGCAGTCAGCGGTGCTCAACTCGCGGAGATCCGTAAGCAGTTGGGCATGACACAGACCCAGTTGGCCGAGGCTGCCGGCCTATCCCAGGCGAGAATCAGCCAGATCGAGAATGGGGAAAGCACCAACCTGGAAACACTCCGGGCCTATGTTACCGGCCTCGGCGGTCATCTCGATGTCGTCGCTCGCATCGGAAACATCCAGCTGAACGTCGCCTGATCCGACGGCGTGACCCGCACCGAGCGACCGGCCTCTAGGGGGCGGCCCGGGGATCGAAGTGGGTGGCGGGCCCGGATCCGTTTCGGGTAGTCCCGGCGACAGGCTGAGGCATGCCTGGAACCCGGAAGATCGGCCTGCTGGCCCTCGGCGGGATCGCCCTGGCGGCGGTGCTCGCCGTGATCGGTCACCTCGAGGTGAACGACGACCTTGATCCCTGGTCGCTGACCGTCAGCGACTTCGCCGTCTCCGACCGGGGCGGCGTCATCGACCTGGCCATGGCGGTGCTCGCGGCGGCCACGCTCGTACTCCTGCCGGCGCTGCGCCGGGCCGGCGCGGGCCGGCCGGCGGGCGCCCTGCTCGCGGCGTGGGCGGCCGGTCTCATCACCGCCGCCGTGGTGCCCACCAACGAGCCCGGGCTGCCCATGGATGCCGCCGCCTACGCGCACCGGTACGCCTCGGTGGTCTCCTTCCTCGCCCTGCCGGTCGCCGGTTGGCTGCTCGCGGGCCGGCTGGGCGGACGCGCGGCGGGCTGGCTGCGCGGGCTCGCCCTGACCAGCGTGCTGCTGGCCGGGGCGATGATCTGGTCCGCGTACCCGGGGGACCGGGCGCTGATCGGCCTCGCCGAACGGCTGCTCGTCCTCGCGGAGGTCGCGCTGCTCGCCGCGGTCGCGGCGGCCCTGGTCGGCCGGTCGGCCCGCCGCGTGGCCGGCGAGCCGGCGGCCGTCCCGGCACGGGAGGACCAGCAGCTCGCCGACGTGGCGAGCTAGCCCGGGAGGGTCACTCCAGCTCGTGGAGCATGAGCTGGCGGGCCGCCTCGGTGATCGAGCCGGAGAGGCTCGGGTAGATGGTGATGGTGTGCGCCAGCTCGTTGACGGTGAGGTTGTTCTCCACCGCCATGGTGATCGGCAGGATCAGCTCGCTGGCCTTCGGCGCCACCACCACGCCGCCGATCACCTGGCCGCTGGCCGGGCGGCAGAAGAGCTTGACGAAGCCGTCGGCCAGGTCGTCCATCTTCGCCCGGGCGTTACCGGAGAGCGGCAGCATCACCTGGCGGGCGGGGACCTTGCCGGCGTCCACCTCGTTCTGCGACACGCCGACGGTGGCCAGCTCGGGGTCGGTGAAGACGTTCGCCGCGACGGTACGCAGCCGCAGCGGCCGGACCGCCTCGCCGAGCGCGTGCCACATCGCGATCCGGCCCTGCATGGCGGCGACGCTGGCCAGCGGCAGCACGCCGGTGCAGTCGCCGGCCGCGTAGATGCCGGGGACGTTGGTGCGGGACACCCGGTCGACGGTGACGTACCCGCCGCGGGCCAGCTCGACGCCGTACTCGGCGAGGCCCAGGCTGGCGGTGTTGGGGATCGAGCCGACCGCGATCAGCGCGTGGGTGCCGTACACCTTGCGGCCGTCGGAGAGCTCGACCTCCACGCCCTCCGCGCTCCGGCGTACCGCCTCGGCCCGGGAGTTGTTGAGGATGGTCATGCCCCGGTTGCGGAACACCCGCTCGATGGCCGACGCGGCGTCGGCGTCCTCGTGCGGCATGACCCGGTCCCGGCTGGAGACCAGGGTGACCTCGACGCCCATCGCCAGGTACGCGCTGGCGAACTCGGCGCCGGTCACGCCGGAGCCGACCACGATCAGGTGCTCGGGCAGCTCGGGCAGGTCGTACACCTGGCGCCAGGTCAGGATGCGCTCACCGTCCGGTACGGCGGTGGGGAGCTGGCGCGGGGTGGCGCCGGTGGCGATCAGGACGGTGGACGCGGC
This sequence comes from Micromonospora sp. NPDC005806, assembly GCF_042871425.1. Taxonomy (NCBI): domain Bacteria; kingdom Bacillati; phylum Actinomycetota; class Actinomycetes; order Micromonosporales; family Micromonosporaceae; genus Micromonospora; species Micromonospora sp. NPDC005806. The sequence goes on from NZ_JBIAIL010000002.1 coordinate 245,924, forward strand.
GATCGAGTATTCCGCGCGGCCGTCGGCCGGGCGCACGATCACCCGGTGGGTGTGACCGAGCGTGTCCTCCCCCAGCCGGGCGGTCCCGGCCACGAACTCGACCCCGGCCTTGACCAGCTTGGCCTGGATGTCGGCGGACTGGGCCAGGGCGAGCCGCTTCACCCGCTCGTGCACCGCCCGGGCGTCGACGGTGACCGCCTCCAGCCCGTCGGAGTGCACCCCGAACTCATCGGTGTCCCGGTAGCCGGTGACCACCTCTGAGCTGGCGATGAAGGTCTTCGACGGGACGCAGTCGGAGAGCACGCAGGCGCCGCCGGCGCCCTCCGCCTCGACCACGGTGACATCAGCGTCCAGCTGGGCGGCGACCAGCGCCGCCTCGTACCCGGCCGGACCCCCGCCGATGATCACGATCTGGCTCACAGCGCTCGCCCCTCGTCAGTGCTCACAGTGACTTTCTTCTCCCCATCGCGCTCGACACGCACCGTCGTATTCTCCCCCACCCGCCAGCCGGGCTATCGTCATCGCCGTGCGTCTGTACGCCGCCTACGGCTCAAACCTGGACCCCGCCCGCATGCGCGCCTACTGCCCGCATTCGCCGATGGTGGGCACCGGCTGGCTGGAGGGGTGGCGGCTCACCTTCGCGGGCGAGGACGCCATCGGCTGGGAGGGCTCGGTCAGCACCGTGGTCGAATCCCCCGGCGACCGGGTGTTCGTGGCGCTCTACGACATCCACCCGTACGACGCCGCGCAGCTCGACGAGATCGAGGGCGTGACCTCCGGGATGTACCGGAAGCTCACCGTCCGCGTTTCGACGCTGGACGGCGACGTGACCGCGTGGTTCTACGTCTTCGACGGGTACGAGGGTGGCCTGCCGACGTCGTGGTACCTGTCGGAGATCGCGAACGCGGCCGAGAAGGCGGGCGCACCGGACGACTACGTCACCGAGCTGCGGTCCCGCCCCACCGGCACCGCGTCGGCGTAGCGCGTATCCCACGCGACCAGTGTCCTCCGGCCGGTCACGCGGCCGGTCGGCGACCCCGCGGCGCGGGTCGCGGGTCACACACCCGTGGCGGCGACGGTCCGCTCGTACATGTCGGTCCAGCGCCCCTCGTTCAGCCCGACCGAGCGGTAGAGGGTGATCGGGACGGTCGGGTTGGCCAGGTCGACCCCGAGCCCGGCGCCGGCCCGGCCCTTGGCGGCGTAGACCGCGAAGGCCCGCCGCAGCAGCGTCGCCCCCACCCCGCGCCGCCGGTACGCGGGCAGCACCGACAGTGTCCGGACCCAGCCCATGTCGTGGTCGAGCGCCTGGTCCGACGACTGGAGGGCGCCGGCCGGAGCGCCGTCGACCTCGGCGACGAACCACTCGTCCCAGATCTTGCCGGACGAGGGGAGCAGGTCCCGCCACTGGTCGAAGTCGAGCGGCTCGTAGTCCGGGGTGTCCCGGAACGCGGTGTCGAAGATCCGGTGGAACTCGCGCAGGTCCGCCTCGTCGTCGGGACGCAGCGGCCGGACGGTCACCCCGGGCGGCGCCGGCGGCTCGGCGGGCAGGTCGGCGAGAGAGCGGGTCATCCGGATGTACCGCTTGATCCGGGTGAAGCCCGCCTCGACCAGCTCGCCGGCCCAGCGGCTCTCCGGGGCGAAGACGCCGGTGCGGGCGGTGAGGGCGGGCAGACCACGCTCGGCGGCGCGCTCGGCGACCCGGTCGAGCAGCCGGGCCAGCAGCGGGGCGCGCAGGTCCGCCGCGCGACCGGGGTCGACGTAGACCTCCACCCACTCCCGGCCGACCCCGGTGGGGTTGCTCAGGATCGTCCAGCCGACCGCGACACCGTCCGGGTCGGTGACCAGCCACGAGTCGCGGGCCATGTCGACGAATGGAGCGGTCAGCGCGTCCCGGACGTCCTCGGCGTCGAAGTCCGGGTAGCCGACGGCGAAGGTGTCGGCGGCGTGCACCACCTTCAGGATCGCGGGCACGTCGTCGAGGGTGGGGCGGCGGGCGGTCCAGCCGGCGGGAAGCGTCACGCCGGCGATCCTGGCAGGCCGCCCGGCGGTCGCGCCCCTCATTTATCCGCGCGCAGGTGCAGCCGCGCGGCGGTGAGCAGGTTGAGCAGCTCGGCCCCCTCGCCGGGGGCGAGCGCCCGGAACGCGGCCGAGGCGAGCCGGTCGGTGACCGCCTCGGCCCAGAGCCGTCGCCGCACCAGCGGCCCCACCGGCGGGTACGGCGGTGACCAGCCGCAGGCCGCGGCGCCCGCGTCCCCCTCCGGGCCGGCCAGCACCGCCTCCAGCGGGGTCATCCCGGCGGCCCGGACCGCCAGCAGGTACGCCCCGGCGAAGTGCTCGCGGAGCAGCAGCAGCCCGACCGCCGCCCGGGCCCCCGGTGAGCGGTCCCGGACCGGCATGGCCCGCCAGGCGGCGAAGAGCGGCATCCCGCTGCCGTCGGCCGCCTCGACCGCGCGCCCCAGCAGGCCCGCCAGCCGGGGCGCCGCGGGGGCGTCGCCCAGCCGCTCGGCGCCCCACCGGCAGCACTCGGCCAGGTTCGCGGCGGCCACCTCCAGTGGCCGGACGGTTCGCGCCGCCGCGTCCCAGCCGTCGGCGACCGCGTCGGGGGCGATGAAACCGAGCGCGGCGGCGACCGTCTCGGCCCGGACGTCCCCGAGCGCGCCGGCCCGCCCGGTGACGTAGAAGGCCCAGCCGGAGATGCCGAGCAGCCGGGCTCGGCGCAGCGTCGTCGGGCAGCGGGCGGGGGCCTCCCCCAGCTCCAGCACCAACGGCTTGCTGGCGGCGGCGACCTGCTCCGGAGTCATCGGCGCCGCACCGCCGTCCGTCCACCATGGCCGTCCATCACCGTCAGTCTGCCGGTTGACCACCCTCCGCGGCATCCCCCTCTTCGGCGTCCAGCGCCTCCACCGCGGCCTCCACCTCACCGGTCCGCCGGCGGGCCGCGGTGACCTGCCGCTCCGCGCCTCGCCGGGCCAGCTTGGCGCGGCTCAGCTCCTGCTCGGCGACGGCCCGCCGCCGTTCCAGCTCGGCCAGCTCGGTCTCGATCCGGTCCAGGGTGGCGGCGCCGTCCTGCTCGGAGCGGACCGCCCCGGTCAGCTCCCGCTCGGCCCCTTCCTGGTCGTCCCGGGCCTTCGCCAGCTCGCGTTCCAGCGCGCGGCGGCGCTTCGCCCGCTCGGCCCGGGCCGCCCGCTCGGCGGCCTGCTCGTCACGCGCCCGCCGGGCCTCGGCCCGCTCGGCCGCCCGGTCCGCTACGGGCGGCTCCTCGACACCCCCGGTCACCAGGCGCAGCTGCGGCCGGGGCACCTCGCCGAAGCCGGCGTAGTGGGTGGCCCGGAGCAGCCGGCCGGCCCGGATCTGCTCGGCCACGTCGGTGTCGGAGAGCGCCGCGTTGAGCGTCGCCTCCACCTCGGCCAGCGGCAGCTTCCCGGCCGGCGGGGCGTCCGGCTCGGCTGCGGCCAGCTTGCGTATCTCGGCCACCAGGGCGCCCACCACGGCCCGCCGCTGCGCGGAGAGCTCGCGGAGCTTGGCGCCGCGCAGCTCGCGCTGGGCGGAGCGGAGCGACTCGGCGAGCTGCGCCAGGTCGGCGACCAGCTCGGGCCGCCGGATGGCGAGCAGGTTGACCAGCCAGGCGGCGACGGTGGGCCGGCGCAGCCTGCCGATCTCCCGGGCGCCCTTCGGGTCGCCGGCCCTCCGGGCCTCGGCGACGGCGGCGTCCCGAGCCGCGACGAACCGGTCCGGCGGCGTCGCGTAGAGCCGCTGGACCAGCTCGCGGGAGGGGTCGGGCATCGCTCAGGCGTCGATCCGGGTGCCCGGTTCCAGGCGGCGGTAGTCGGTGTTCGACAGCGCCGCGTACTGCCGGTCGAGCACACCGAAGCCGTTGGCGTTGAGCAGGCCGTCGTGCAGCGCGTACGCCCGTCGCGGGGCCACCGCCCGGATGAAGTCGACCACCTCGGAGAACTTGTTCCAGGGCGCGTGGATCGGGGCGAAGAGCGTGTCGATCTGGACGTCGTCGGGGACGACCAGCGAGTCTCCCGGGTGGTAGACCACGTCGTTGAAGAGGTAGCCCAGGTTCTGGATCACCGGGATGTCCGGGTGGATGACGGCGTGCTGGCCGCCGTACGCCCGGACCGCCACCCCGGCGGCGGTGAACGACTCGCCCGGCGCGACCGCGACCAGGGCGTCGGCGGCGTCGCCGAGGACGCCGGCGAGCGAGGCCGGACCGTTGACCGGGACCGGCCGGCGGTCCAGCGCCCGGGTCAGCGCCTCGACGTTCACGTGGTCCGGGTGCTCGTGGGTGATCAGCACCGCGTCCGCCCCGTCCAGCGCCTCGGGTTCGCTGTAGACACCGGGGTCCACGACGAGCACTCCCCCGTCGTGCTCCACCCGGAGGCAGGAGTGGGCGTACTTGGTGACCTGCATCGTGACTCCTCGATTATCGAATCGTGACGTCCTCAGCGCAGTCTGCCGGAACCGACGCGATGGCGCGTCGCGTCCGACGTATCGACCCCGGGTCGGGGTCGTCGAGGATCGGAGCGGGGAGATGAGTGGACGAGGAGGACGCCGCCGGGGCGTGGCGCTGGCGGCGCTGGGACTGGTGGCGGTGCTGGCCGCCGGGGGCTGCGGCGCGGACGGCGGACAAAAGGCCTCGAATGCCGGGCCGGCGCCCGCCGCGGGCGGGGTCGGGGACGCGGACGCCGGCGCGGCCCAGGACAAGGCGGCACCCGCCCAGAGCGGCGCGGGTGACGCCGATCTGCGGGTCGGCCAGCGGTCGATCATCTACACCGGAACGATGCAGGTCCGGGTGGACGATGTGGAGCGGGCGGCCCGGGAGGCGACCGCGGCGGTGACCGCCGCAGGCGGTTTCGTCGGTGGCGACCAGCGGCAGAGCGAGTCGGCGGACGCGCGGGCCGAGCTGACGCTGCGGGTGCCGGCGGACCGGTTCACCGCGGTCGTCGACCAGTTGGCCCGGCTCGGCCGGCAGGAGCGGCGCGAGGTGCACACCGAGGACGTCACCGAGGAGACCGTCGACCTGGACGCGCGGATCGCCACCCAGCGCGCCCGGGTGGACAGCGCCCGGAAGCTGCTCGCCCGGGCCACCTCGATCAACGAGCTGGTCAGCCTGGAGAACGAGGTGGGCCGGCGGGAGGCCGACCTCGCGTCGCTGGAGGCGAAGAAGCGCCGGCTGGCCGACCTGACCGCGCTCTCCACCATCACGGTGACGTTCGTCGGCACCGACGCGTCGACCGCGGAGAAGAAAAGCGAGTTGGGCTTCCTGGTCGGACTGCGGGGCGGCTGGGAGGCGTTCGTGGGCTCGTTGACCGTGGCCCTCACCGTGCTGGGCGCGGTGCTGCCGTTCGTGGTGGTGATCGGCGTACCGGTGGCGTTGCTGCTGCGGTGGTCGCGTCGGCGGCGGACGCGGCGGACGCCGCCGGCCGGTCCGGCACCGATGGTGCCGGCGCCGGCCGGTCCGGTGGGTGGCCCGACGCCTAGCGGGCCGCCGCCAGTGCCCGCAACGCGGTCTGCACCATGAGGCGTACGCCGACCGGGATGGCGCGCTCGTCCACGTCGAAGGAGGCGCGGTGCAGGTCCACGTTGGGCCCGCTCCGGCCGACCCCGAGGCGGGCGAGCGCGCCCGGCACGTGCTCCAGGTACCAGGAGAAGTCCTCGCCGCCCATGCTCTGCGGGGTCTCGGCGATCCCCTCGGGGCCGAGGGCCGCGGCGGTGGCGGCGGTGAGCACGCCGATGGCACGGGCGTCGTTGCTGACCGGCGGCCGACCGCGCAGGTACTCCAGGTCCACGGTGGCGCCGGTGGGGGCGATGACGTCCCGGACCACCTGGGCCACGATCTTCGGGGCCTGCTCCCAGGTGTCGCGGTCCATCGCCCGCAGGGTGCCGGCGGCGCAGGCCTCGGAGGGGATGACGTTGTAGCGGGTGCCGGCCGAGGCGTGGCCGAACACCAGCAGCAGCCCGCTGTTGGCGGGCACCCGGCGGCTGACCAGGGCCGGCACCTCGGTGACCAGCCGGCCGAGCGCGTCGACCAGGTCGACCGTGAGGTGCGGGCGGGCGGTGTGCCCGCCCGGGCCGGTGAGCCGGACGGTGACGTTGTCGGCGGCGGCGGTGATCGGGCCGACCCGCAGACCCACCTTGCCGACCGGGAGGTTCGGGTCGCAGTGGACGGCGAAGATCTGCACCACGTCGTCCAGCCCGCCGGCCTCGATGACCTCCAGCGAGCCGCAGGGCAGGATCTCCTCGGCCGGCTGGAAGATCAGCCGGACCCGGCCGTCGAGCTGGCCCAGGTCGGCGAGCTGGGCCAGCAGCATGCCGACGCCGAGCAGCACGGTGGTGTGTACGTCGTGCCCGCAGGCGTGGCAGGCCCCCTCGACCGTGGACCGGTACGGCACGTCCTTCGGGTCGGTCAGCGGCAGCGCGTCGATGTCGGCGCGGAGCGCGATCACCGGGCCGTCCGGGCGCCCGTCGATGTCGCAGATGACGCCGTTGCCCTTGGGGAGAAGCCGCGGGCTCAGCCCGGCGAGGGAGAGCTCCCGGTGGATCAGGGCGGCCGTCTCGAACTCCTCGCCCGACAACTCCGGGTGGGAGTGGATGTGACGGCGGGTGGCGATGAGCCCGGGTACCCGGAGGGCGAGCAGGTGGTCCAGCTCGAAGGGCAGGGACTGGGACCCGGATGGCGTCTCCGGCCAGGACGACGCCAGTGGGCTGCTCGAAGGCAGCGTCAACGCACTCGTCACGTCGAATTCTCGATCACTAGAGATGGATGGATCATCGGGGAGAACAGCAGACAGCCTAGACCTCCGGCGGTGACGCTGCGCAACATCTTTCGGGTAGCGGTCGGACCGCGCAGCGTCACGAATGCCCTGGTGGGAGGACGCAAAAATTTGCGGGACAGCAGGTAGATCGCGGTCGAACGTCGTCATCTGCCCCACACCTCCTACAACGCGTAACCGTTTCAACGGTCACCAAAACCCGGGCCGCCGTTCCGAATTGTCGCATTAGTCGCGGCAATTAACTGCCGGTCGGGCAATTGCGTGACAACGCTCGGCTGTCGGGCGACCCCCGAGGGTGACATGCGGGTCCGGAGTACGACCGCACACGCTGTCCGTCCCGATCACCCGATCGGGGTTACCCGTATTCCCGATCCGCACACGCACCCCGGCGGCGGGCCCCACTGCCCCACGGCCGGAGGGACGGGCGGCGTCGCCCGGGAGGTCCGCACCGAGCCGTCGCCGCCCCGCCCGCGGGCGGGGAGACCATCGACTGTACGCCGCGAAATCCACCCGTGACGAGGCGGTCCGGCCAGCTCAGCCGCGATCCGAACACACCACGGCGGCCCCGCCGGGCACCCGGGAGGTGCCGGCGGGGCCGCCGTCGGAGCAGATCAGAACCGGTCGCTCGGCCGGTACGTCCCCCACACGTCGCGCAGCGTCCCGCACACCTCGCCGACCGTGGCCTTGAGCCGCAGCGCCTCCTTCATCGGGTAGAGCACGTTCGCGCTGCCCTCGGCGGCGGTACGCAGCTCCGCCAGGGCCCGCTCGACCGCGCCCGAGTCCCGCCCGGCGCGCAGCTTGGCCAGCCGCTCCGCCTGGGCAGCCTCGATCGCCGGGTCCACCCGCAGCGGCTCGTACGGCTCCTCCTCGTCGATCTGGAACCGGTTGAGCCCGACCACCACCCGCTCGCCGGAGTCGATCTCCTGCGCGATCCGGTACGCGGACTGCTCGATCTCCCGCTTCTGGAAGCCGGCCTCGATCGCGTCCACCGCCGAACCGTGGTCGAACACCCGCTGCATCAGTTCGTCGGCGGCCGCCTCGATCTCGGCGGTCATCGCCTCCACCACGTACGACCCGGCGAACGGGTCCACCGTGGTGGTCAGGTCCGTCTCGTACGCGAGCACCTGCTGGGTCCGCAGGGCCAGCCGGGCCGCCTTCTCGGTGGGCAGCGCGATCGCCTCGTCGAAGCTGTTGGTGTGCAGCGACTGGGTACCGCCGAGCGCCGCGCCGAGGCCCTGGATCGCCACCCGGACCAGGTTCACCTCCGGCTGCTGGGCGGTGAGCTGCACGCCGGCCGTCTGGGTGTGGAACCGCAGCATCATCGACTTCGGGTCCTTCGCCCCGAACTCGTCGCGCATCAGCCGGGCCCAGATCCGCCGGGCCGCCCGGAACTTGGCGACCTCCTCCAGCAGCGTGGTGCGGGCGACGAAGAAGAACGACAGCCGGGGCGCGAAGTCGTCCACGGCCAGCCCGGCGGCGAGCGCCGCCCGGACGTACTCCACGCCGTTGGCCAGGGTGAACGCGATCTCCTGCGCGGGCGTCGCGCCGGCCTCGGCCATGTGGTAGCCGGAGATGGAGATGGTGTTCCACTTCGGCACCTCCTTGCGGCAGTACGCGAACGTGTCGGCGACCAGCCGCAGCGAGGGCTTCGGCGGGAAGATGTACGTCCCGCGGGCGATGTACTCCTTGAGGATGTCGTTCTGGATGGTGCCGTTGAGCACCGAGCCCGGCACCCCGGACTCCTCGGCGACCAGCTGGTAGAGCAGCAGCAGCACCGAGCCGGGCGCGTTGATGGTCATCGAGGTGGAGACCTTGTCCAGCGGGATGCCGTCGAAGAGCAGCCGCATGTCCTCGATGGAGTCGATGGCGACCCCGACCTTGCCCACCTCGCCGTGCGCGATCGGGTCGTCGGAGTCGTACCCCATCTGGGTGGGCAGGTCGAAGGCGACGGAGAGGCCCATCGTGCCGGCGCGCAGCAGCTGGTGGTAGCGCGCGTTGGACTCGGTGGCCGTGCCGAAGCCGGCGTACTGCCGCATGGTCCACGGGCGCGAGGTGTACATCGTCGGGTAGACCCCGCGGGTGTACGGGTACTCGCCGGGGGCGCCGAGCCGTTCCGCCAGCTCCCCGGGCAGGTCCGCCTCGGTGTACACGCCCTTGATCGGGAAGCCCGACTCGCTTGACCGCCGTTCGCTCATCCCCGGATGGTAGGACGCGGCCAGGCATCGATGAGTGAGGGATTCCGCACACCCGGTCCACCAGAGCGTGGACGAGAGGTGAGTATCCGGGCACGTACGGTCGAGTAGGTAAACGTCCGCCGCGTCGGGTTTCGCATCGGCGGTCGGAACCAGCAAGATAGGGGGGTTGTGTCCCAGCCCCCCTCGATATCCCCCGGTGGCTTTTCTGTGACTCAGATCCCGACGTGGAGCGGCGGACCAGTGAGTCCCCCCACTGGACGCGCGGCACCCGGCACCACCATCGGTGGTCGCTACTCACTGCGTTCCCCGGTGGGCAACGGCGGCATGGGCACGGTCTGGCGTGCGACAGACACGCTGCTGCGCCGCGACGTCGCGGTCAAGGAGGTCGTCCTCCCGCCGGGGCTGGCCCCCAGCGACCGCGACGCGATGTACGAGCGGACCCTCCGTGAGGCCCGCGCCGCCGCCGCGATCCAGCACCCCGCCGTGGTCCAGGTGTACGACGTGGTGACCGAGGGCGGCCGGCCCTGGATCGTCATGGAACTGCTGGACGCCCGCAGTCTGGCCGACATGGTGATCGAGGACGGGCCGGTCGCGCCCCGGGCGGTCGCCAAGATCGGCATCGCCCTGCTCGGCGCCCTGGAGGTGGCGCACGCGATCGGCGTGCTGCACCGCGACGTCAAGCCGGCCAACGTGCTGATCTGCTCCGACGGCCGCTGCGTGCTGACCGACTTCGGGGTCGCCCGGATGCCCACCGACGTGCAGCTCACCACGCCCGGCATGGTGCTCGGCTCGCCGCACTTCATCTCGCCCGAGCGGGCGATGGGCCGGGACTTCGGCCCGCCCAGCGACCTCTTCTCGCTCGGCGTCACGCTCTACACGGCCGTCGAGGGGCGCCCGCCGTTCGACAAGGGCGATCCGATCGAGACGATGTACGCCGTGGTCGAGGACGAGCCGGCCACGCCCCAGCGCAGCGGCCCGCTGACCCGGGTGCTGATGGGCCTGCTGGAGAAGGACCCGGCCCGCCGGCTCGACGTGCACACCGCCCGCGGCATGCTGCGCGAGCTGCTCGCCGGCCCGCTGACCAGCAACGCCACCGCGGTCAACTCGGTCACCGACCCGTACGCGGTGGTGCCGGTGCAGCGGCCGGCCACGCCGCCGCCCGTCGCGACCCCGGAGCCGAAGCCGACCGGGCAGATCGGCGGCCGGGCGATGATCGGGCCGGGTGAGTCGCTGACCGACCGGCTCGCCGCGCTGCGCCGGGGCGAGCGCCCCGAGTCGACGCCCGCCGCCGGTGGTGCCGCGCTCGACGAGACCAGCGCCGACGCGCTGGCCGGCCCGCTGCACACCCCCACCGGCGCCATGCCGGCGTCCGGCATTCCGGAGGCCACCCAGCGGATCTCGCCGGACGCCACCCAGCGCGTCCCGGCCGGCTACCCGGACGCCACCCAGCCGGTGTACGGCCGCCCCGCCGACGCCACCCAACCGGTGTACGGCCGCCCCGCCGACGCCACCCAACCGGTGTACGGCCGCCCCGCCGACGCCACCCAACCCGTGTACGGCCACAACCAGTGGTCGGTGCCGGGCACCGGCCAGCCGTGGGCGACCCCCGCCGCGGCGCCGGCCGGCGGTGGCGCCGGCAAGGCCAAGGGCGTCGGCGGCCAGTTCGTCGGCACGGTCAAGGGCTGGCCGCGCAAGGTGCAGCTCGCCGTGGCGGGCGGCGTCGCCGTGCTGCTGCTGATCGGGATGTTCGCCCTCTCCGGCGGCGACGACCCGGTCCCGCCACCGATCGTGACCTCGCTGCCCACCGCCACCGCCCCGGCCGCGTCGCCGGTGGACATGGAGGAACAGTCCGTCAAGGGCGTCACCCTCCAGGTGCCGAAGGGCTGGGACAAGAACGGCGGCGGCGTCTTCGTCGACTTCGTCGACCCGCAGCAGGACGGCCGGAAGGTGCGGATCCTCGCCGAAGTGTGGGGGGGCACCTCGACCAGCTGGGCCGAGTTCGCCTCGCGCAACCTGCGGACCAAGAGCAAGTCCTGCGCCAAGCCGTACGACCAGCTGGCGATGACGGAGACGACGCTGGGCGGCAAGCCGGCGGCCGAGTTCGAGTACACCTGCGGCGACGGCGACACCAAACGGCATGGCGTGTGGCGCGGCGTGGTGCACGACGGCAAGATCTACTCGTTCTACCTGACCGCCAACGACGCCGACTTCGCCGCCAGCAAGCCGATCTTCGACGCGATGGCTACGTCGTTCAAGTTCGGCGGGGCCAACTGAACCGAGGCCGACGGACCGTGGTGATCCGCCGCCGTGCTATCAAGAGGCAATGGCGGCGGATACCACTGATCTTGACGAACTTCGCGCACAGGCCCGGCGGTGGCTCGAGGACGACCCCGACCCGGCCAGCCGGGACGAGCTGCGGGTCGTCCTCGACGGGCTGCCCGGCAGCGCGCAGGAGCTGGCCGACCGGTTCGCCGGGCCGCTGACCTTCGGTACCGCCGGGCTGCGCGGCCCGCTACGGGCCGGCCCGAACGGCATGAACCTCGCCGTGGTCACCCAGGCCGCCGCCGGGCTGGTCAACTGGCTCGCCGACCAGGGCGGTGAAGGTCCGCTGGTGATCGGGTACGACGCCCGGCACGGCTCGCGGGCCTTCGCCGAGCGCACCGCCCAGGTCGCCACCGGCGCCGGTCGCCCGGCGCTGCTGCTCCCCCGCCCGCTGCCCACCCCGGTGCTCGCGTACGCGGTGCGCCACCTCGGCGCGGTGGCCGGCGTGATGGTCACCGCCAGCCACAACCCGCCCCAGGACAACGGCTACAAGGTCTACCTCGGTGCCTCCCTCGGCGGGGAGCTGGGCGCGGGCGCCCAGATCGTGCCGCCGGCCGATGCCGGCATCGAGGCGGCCATCCGGGCCGTCGGCCCGCTGACGCGGGTGCCGCTCGGCCCGCCCGGCGAGGTGCTCGGCGACGACCTGGTCGCCGCGTACGTCGAGCGCGCCACCGCGGTGGTCGACCCGACCGGTCCGCGCGATCTGAAGGTGGCGTACACCCCGCTGCACGGGGTGGGGGGCGCGGTGCTCACCGCCGCCTTCACCCGCGCCGGGTTCGCGGTGCCGGGCGTGGTGCCGGACCAGGCCGAGCCGGACCCGGCCTTCCCGACGGTCAGCTTCCCGAACCCGGAGGAGCCGGGCGCGGTGGACAAGCTCGTGGCGCTGGCCGGCACGATCGGCGCGGACATCGCCATCGCCAACGACCCGGACGCGGACCGCTGCGCGGTGGCCGTACCGGACGGGGCCGGCTGGCGGATGCTGCGCGGCGACGAGCTGGGCGCGCTGCTCGCCGACCATCTGATGCGGCGCGGGGTGACCGGGCTCTACGCCACCACCATCGTGTCGTCGTCGCTGCTCCGGGCGATGTGCGCCACCCGGGGCCTGCCGTACGACGAGACGCTGACCGGGTTCAAGTGGATCGTCCGGGCCGGTGGCGGGACCGAGCCGCTGGTCTTCGGCTACGAGGAGGCGCTCGGCTACTGCGTCGCGCCGGAGCACGTCCGCGACAAGGACGGCATCACCGCGGCGCTGACCGTGGCCGAGCTGGCCGCCGGCCTCAAGGCCCAGGGCCGGACGCTCAGCGACCGGCTGGACGAGCTGGCCGCCGAGTTCGGCGTGCACCACACCGACCAGCTCTCGGTCCGGGTGGACGACCTGCGGATGATCGCCGAGATGATGACCCGGATCCGGGCGGCCACCCCGGAGGCGCTGCTCGGGCACCCGGTGACCGAGGCGACGGACCTGCTCCCGGGGGCGGACGTGGTGATCCTGCGGACCGACGCGGCCCGGGTGGTGATCCGCCCCTCCGGCACCGAGCCGAAGCTCAAGGCGTACCTCGAGGTGGTGGAGCCGGTCACGGACGGCGACGTCCCCGCCGCCCGCCACCGCGCCCAGATGGCGGTCTCCGCCCTCCGCACCGAGATCGCCATGGCCCTCGGCCTCCAGGTGTAAGCCCTAAGCGGGGCGCTTGCCCAGGGCGGCGTCGACGGCCTGGGCCAGCGCGGCGATGACCAGGCTGACCGAGGGGCGGACGAGCGAGTCGTCCAGGCTGACGTTGCCGGAGAAGCCGGCGCCGGTGGCGATCTCCGCCAGCCGCTTACCGGCGTCCTCAGCGGTGGTGCCGCTCAGGCCGAGCGCCGGTTCCATCCGCAGCACCGCGACCAGCGTGGCGAGCGCGGCGGTCCGCTCGTCGGGGAGCTGCCCGCCGGTCAGCGCCTCGGCCAGCCGGCCCCGGATGTCGGCCTCCACCGAGGCGTCGGCGACCGGGTACCGGTGCACGTGGATGAAGCCCAGCTCGGTCTCGTCGACGTCCCGGACCACGCCCCGGCCGCACAGGTCGCCGAGGATCCGGTCGCGCAGGCCGTGCCGCAGCCGCTGCACCCAGGAGGACGGGGTGTGCGGGGTGTCGGCGGCGATCCGGGCGAGAACGTCGTCGGCGATCGGCTCGCCGGTCGGCGTCGGGTCGACCGCCGCCAGGGAACCCTCGGAGTACGCGATCCGGCCGGCCAGGGCCAGCTCGACCAGCACCGCAGCGGCCATGCCGAGGTCCAGGCTGATCCGGGGCATGGTCGCCTTGCCGGTTTCGTCGTCATAGGCGAGGAGCAGCAACTCTTCGGCGAGCGCAACACCAGTCATGGCCCGGAACGGTAGCGCCTCCCCGCACCCCGCGCACGGACTCGCCGTAGCCCTCGGGCAAGCACCAGATACGACCCGAGGGATCCCTGGTGTGCGAGGGGCCGGGCCGCCAGCACGGCGGACCGACCCCTCGGGCGGAGCGGTGGACGCGGCGGGTCAGAAGCGGGGCATGCCGCCGAACTGGCGGTCGCCGGCGTCACCGAGGCCGGGCACGATGAACATCCGGTCGTTGAGGCCCTCGTCGATCGAGGCGGTGACCAGGCGCAGCGGCAGGTCGGAGCGCTCCAGCCGCTCGATGGCAACGGGTGCGACCAGCACGCAGAGCACGGTGATGTCGGTGCAGCCCCGGTCGGCGAGCAGTCGGCAGCTGTGCTCCAGCGAGCCGCCGGTGGCCACCATCGGCTCGAGCACCAGCACCGGCAGGCCGCTCAGGTCGCGGGGCAGCGACTCCATGTACGCGCGTGGCTGGTAGGTCTCCTCGTCGCGGGCCAGGCCCACGAAGCCCATCGACGACTCGGGCAGCAGGCCGAGCGCGGCGTCGGCCATGCCGAGACCGGCCCGCAGCACCGGGACCAGCAGCGGCGGGTTGGCCAGCCGGGTGCCCTCGGTGGCGGTGACCGGGGTCTGGATCGGGTACTTCTCGACGGGGAAGGACCGCGCGGCCTCGTACACCAGCATCGTGGTGAGTTCGTGCAGCGCGGCCCGGAAGTTCGCCGAGTCGGTCCGGGCGTCCCGCATGGCGGTGAGCCGTGCCTGGGCGAGCGGGTGGTCAATGACGAGTACGTCCACGATCGCTCAACCTACCGGTCCGGAGTCCGGCGCACTGCGGGTGCGGGGTGACCAGCGACCCCGCTCACGATTGACCAGGCGTGACCAAGATCACTCGACTCGCGGGTGCGTAGTATTCACGGCATGACGGCGACAGCGACGTCGGCCCGGTCGGAGCTCTCCGAGCTGGGACGATCCGAGACCGCTCTGCGGACCTTCCTGCACGGCCTGCCGGGCGTGGACCAGGTCGGCGCGGAGCAGCGGGCGGCGCAACTCGGCACCCGATCCATCAAGACCACGGCCAAGGCCCAGGCGATCGACCTGGCGATCCGCATGGTCGACCTGACCACCCTCGAAGGGGCCGACACGCCCGGCAAGGTGCGGGCGCTCGCCGCCAAGGCGCTGCGCCCCGACCCGGCCGACCCGTCCTGCCCGCACGTCGGCGCGGTCTGCGTCTACCCGGCGATGGTGCCGTACGTGGCCGAGGTGCTGCGCGGCAGCGGCGTGCACCTGGCCAGCGTGGCGACCGCCTTCCCGTCGGGCCAGGCCCCGCTGGAGGTCAAGCTCGCCGACACCCGGGCGGCCGTCGAGGCCGGCGCCGACGAGATCGACATGGTGATCAGCCGGAGCGCGTTCCTGGCCGGCCGCTACAAGGAGGTCTACGACGAGATCGTGGCCACCAAGGAGGCCTGCGGGGACGCCCACCTCAAGGTGATCCTGGAGACCGGCGAGCTGGCCACGTACGACAACGTGCGGCGAGCCTCCTGGCTGGCCATGCTGGCCGGCGGCGACTTCATCAAGACCTCCACCGGCAAGGTCCCGATCGCGGCCACCATGCCGGTGACCCTGGTGATGCTGGAGGCGGTCCGCGACTTCCGCGCCGCCACCGGGCGGCAGGTCGGCGTGAAGCCGGCCGGCGGCATCAAGACCACCAAGGACGCGATCAAGTACCTGGTCATGGTCAACGAGACCGTCGGCGCGGACTGGCTGGACCCGGACTGGTTCCGGTTCGGCGCGTCCAGCCTGCTGAACGACCTGCTCATGCAGCGCACCAAGCTGAAGACCGGCGTCTACTCCGGTCCCGACTACTTCACCCTGGACTGAGCGCGATGTTCGAATACGCACCCGCCCCCGAGTCGCGCTCGGTGGTGGACATCAAGCCCTCCTACGGCCTCTTCGTCGACGGGAAGTTCGTCGACCCGGTCGACGGCGGCAGCTTCAAGTCGATCAACCCGGCCTCCGAGGAGGTCCTCGCCGAGGTCGCCGAGGCCGGTAACGAGGACGTGGACCGCGCGGTCCGCGCCGCCCGGAAGGCGTACGAGAAGGTCTGGGGTCCGATGCCGGGCCGCGACCGGGCCAAGTACCTGTACCGGATGGCCCGGATCATCCAGGAGCGCTCCCGCGAGCTGGCCGTGCTGGAGTCCCTGGACAACGGCAAGCCGATCAAGGAGTCCCGGGACGTCGACGTCCCGCTGGTGGCCGCGCACTTCTTCTACTACGCCGGCTGGGCGGACAAGCTCCCGTACGCGGGCTTCGGGCCGGACCCCAAGCCGCTCGGCGTGGCCGCGCAGGTCATCCCGTGGAACTTCCCGCTGCTCATGCTGGCCTGGAAGATCGCCCCGGCACTGGCCGCCGGCAACACCGTGGTGCTCAAGCCGGCCGAGACCACCCCGCTGACCGCGCTGCTCTTCGCCGAGATCTGCCAGCAGGCCGACCTGCCGGCCGGCGTGGTCAACATCGTCACCGGCGCCGGCGACACCGGCCGGGCGCTGGTCGAGCACCCGGGCGTGGACAAGGTCGCCTTCACCGGCTCCACCGAGGTCGGCAAGGCCATCGCCCGCGCGGTCGCCGGCACCCGCAAGAAGCTCACCCTGGAGCTGGGTGGCAAGGCCGCCAACATCGTCTTCGACGACGCCCCGGTCGACCAGGCCGTCGAGGGCATCGTCAACGGCATCTTCTTCAACCAGGGGCACGTCTGCTGCGCCGGCTCCCGGCTGCTGGTCCAGGAGTCGGTCGCCGACCGGGTGCTGGAGTCGCTGAAGCGCCGGATGGCCCAGCTCCGGGTCGGTGATCCGCTGGACAAGAACACCGACATCGGCGCGATCAACTCGGCCGCCCAACTGGAGCGGATCCGCGAGCTCTCCGAGGCTGGGGCCGCCGAGGGCGCCGAGCGCTGGTCGCCCGCCTGCGAGCTGCCGGACCGGGGCTTCTGGTTCGCGCCGACGATCTTCACCGGGGTCACCCAGGCGCACCGGATCGCCCGCGAGGAGATCTTCGGCCCGGTGCTGTCGGTGCTGACCTTCCGCACCCCGGCCGAGGCCGTGGAGAAGGCCAACAACACCCCGTACGGGCTGTCGGCCGGGATCTGGACCGACAAGGGCTCCCGGATCCTGTGGATGGCCGACCGGCTGCGCGCCGGCGTGGTCTGGGCCAACACGTTCAACAAGTTCGACCCCACCTCGCCGTTCGGCGGCTACAAGGAGTCGGGCTACGGTCGCGAGGGCGGCCGGCACGGGCTGGAGGCGTACCTCAATGTCTGAGCGGGTCGCGGTACGGAAGACGTACAAGCTCTTCATCGGCGGGAAGTTCCCGCGCAGCGAGTCGGGACGGTCTTACATCGTGCAGGACTCCAACGTCGTACTGGCCTCCCGCAAGGACGCGCGGGACGCGGTGGTCGCCGCCCGGGCCGCCGTGAAGGGCTGGGCCGGAGCGACCGCGTACAACCGGGGTCAGATCCTCTACCGGGTCGCCGAGATGCTAGAAGGCCGCCGCGACCAGTTCGTCGCGCTCGGCGTACCGGCCGACGAGGTCGACGCGGCGATCGACCGCTGGGTCTGGTACGCCGGCTGGTCCGACAAGCTCCCGCAGGTGTACGGGGGCGCGAACCCGGTCGCCGGGCCGTACTTCAACCTGTCGGCGCCCGAGCCGACCGGCGTGGTGGCCGCCGTGGCGCCCGAGGCGCCGGCGCTGCTCGGCCTGGTCAGCGTGATCGCCCCGGCGATCGTCACCGGCAACACCGTGATCGTGGCGGCCTCGCCGGCGGCGCCGCTGGCCGCGGTGACCCTGGCCGAGGTGCTGGCCACCTCCGACCTGCCGGGCGGGGTGGTCAACATCCTGACCGGCCGGCTGTCGGAGACCGTGCCCACGCTGGCCTCGCACATGGACGTCAACGCGATCGACCTGACCGGGGTGACCGACGCCGAACTGGCGGCGGAGCTGGAGGTCAAGGCGGCGGAGAACCTGAAGCGGGTGCTCCGGCCGGCGCCGGCCGATCACGACTGGTCCGCCGATCCCGGGGTGACGCGGATGACTGTGCTGCTGGAGACGAAGACGGTCTGGCACCCGAAGGGCGTCTGAGTTCGCGGTCAGCGGGGCGTAGTCGCCCCCTCCAAGATCCGCACAAGTTCACGGAAAGAGTGGTCTCCGCGCGTCGGATGGCCACTCTTTCCGTGTATGAGGCTGCTCCGCACCAGCGCGGTGGGCGGTCTACTACGGGGGGTAGGATTGGGGCGTGACTCGGCTGGGGGATCTTGAGCGTGCGGTGATGGACGTGCTGTGGGACACGGTCCCGGGCACGTCGGACGGTGTGACCGTGCGGGAGGTCGCCGACGCCCTGGACGGCCGGGAGCTGGCGTACACGACGGTGATGACCGTGCTGGACCGGCTCGCCGGCAAGGGCATGGTGCAGCGCCAGCGGGAGGGGCGGGCCTGGCGCTACCGGGCCGCCGCCAGCCGCGAGGCGCACATCGCCCAGCTCATGCTCGACGCCCTCGACCTCGGCGGCAGCCGGGACGCCGCGCTGGTGCGCTTCGCCCGCTCGGTGACCGGCACCGAGGCGGAGGTGCTGCGCGCGGCCCTGAGCGCCGAGGCCGGGCTCACCGACCGGGTCGAGGACCCGTCGGCCGGGCGTCCGGCGCTGGCCGACGAGGCGACGGACCGGTAGGGCGGCCGCCGTGGCGTACGCCGTGCACTTCGCCGCGACCATCCTGGCCTGCTGGCTGACCGCGCAGGTCCTCGCCGCCTCGACCTGGACCTGGCGCGCCCCGCGCGTGGCGATCGTGTGCTGGCAGGCGGTCGGGCTGGCGCTCGGCCTCTCCGCCATGGGCCTGCCGATGGCGGTCGGGCTGGCCGCCTACGACCGGGCGACCGGCAGCGCCCTGGTCGCCCTCGCCGACGACCTGGCGCACGGCAAGCTGCCGGCCGGGCTGGGCGCGGTCCACCTGGGTCTGGTCGGGGTCGGCTTCGGCATCGGCGCGGTGCTGCTCACCACGACCGTGCGCAGCGTCTACGGCAGCGTCCGGGCCCAGCGCCGGCACCGGGAGCTGCTCAGCCTGGTGGCCCGCCGGGACCCGACCGTCCCCGGCGCGCTGGTGCTGGACCACCCGAGCGCCGCGGCGTACTGCCTGCCGGGGGTGAAGCCCCGGGTGGTGGTGAGCGCCGGCACGCTGAGCCTGCTCGACCGGGCCGAGCTGGCGGCGGTGCTCACCCACGAACGGGCGCACGCCCAGGAGCGGCACGACCTGGTGCTGCTCCCCTTCACCGCGCTCTGCCGGGCGCTGCCCTGGTTCCGCTGGGTCCGGCACGCACACGAGCGGGTCGCCCTGCTGGTCGAGATGCGCGCCGACGACAAGGCCCGCGAGCTGCACGCCGAGGCGCCCCTCGCCGGGGCGTTGCGCCGGTTCGCCGCCGCCGGCCACCGGATCACCCCGGCCGGCGCGCTCGGCATCGGCGACCGGGATCTCGACGTACGGGTGCGGCGGCTGCTGATCCCCGACCGGCCGCCCCGGCTGCTCGGGGCCACCGCGCTGGCTGTCACGACCACCCTGGTCGCCCTGCCGATCTCCCTCTTCCTGAACTGACCGGACCGGCGGGTCGCATCGGCGACCGCGCGGCCGATAGGTAGCCATGCTACGTGTAGGCTCCCTATGACAAGCGAGCCAACCCGTGGGAGAACGACCATGGATCCCCTGCTCCTCGCCCGCCTGCAGTTCGCCACCACCACGTCGATCCACTTTCTCTTCGTGGTGGTCACCCTCGGCCTGGTCACCCTGCTGGTCGGGCTGCAGACCGCCGGCTTCGTCACCGGCAAGCCGGTGTACGAGCGGCTGACCCGCTTCTGGGGCCAGCTCTACGTGATCAACTACGTGCTCGGGATCGCCACCGGCATCGTGATGGAGTTCCAGTTCGGGCTGAACTGGAGCGGCCTGTCGCGGTACGTCGGCAACGTCTTCGGCGCGCCGCTGGCCATCGAGACGCTGGTCGCCTTCTTCCTGGAGTCCACGTTCCTCGGCATGTGGATCTTCGGCTGGCACCGGCTGCGCCGGGGCGTCCACCTCGCGCTGCTCTGGGGCGTGGCACTGACCGCGTACGCCTCGGCGTTCTGGATCATGGTGGCGAACTCGTGGCTCCAGCACCCCGTCGGGTACGAGGTCCGCGACGGCGTCGCGCACCTGACCGACTTCGGGGCGCTGCTCACCAACCCCACCCTCGGCTTCGCCTTCGGGCACGTGGTGTCGGCGAGCCTGGTCATCGGCGGGATGCTGATGGCCGCGGTCAGCGCCGGGCACCTGATCCGGCGTACCCCCGACTTCGCGCTGTTCCGGAAGTCGCTGCGGCTCGGGCTGCTCACCTTCGCGGTCGCGGTGGTCTTCCTGATCGGGTTCGGCTTCGCCCAGTTCGGCCCGGTCGGCCGACTCCAGCCCACCAAGGTCGGCGGCGGCACGGACCGGGACGCGCTGGTCGCCGAGTGGACCGCGCGGTTCGGTCCGGGCGACTACACCCCGCCGGCGCTGGCCAACGTCGGTCTCGGCTTCATGATCCTCATCGGGATGGCGCTCTTCTTCGGCATCCTGGTGGTCCCGCTGCTCTGGCGGGACTGGATCATCCGGCTGAAGTTCCCGCTCTGGCTGGTCCTGCTCGCCCTGCCGCTGCCCTTCGTGGCGGTGATCCTCGGCTGGATCGCCCGCGAGGTGGGCCGCCAGCCCTGGGTCGCGTACGGGCTGCTGCCGACCAGGCAGGCCGTGTCGCCGGTGAGCACCGGGCTGATGCTCACCTCGCTGGTTGCCTTCACCCTCCTGCTCGGCACCCTCGCCGTCACCAACTGGGTGCTGCTGGCCCGGCACGCCGCCCGGGGCGCCGCCGACCCCGCGCTCGGCCGCCCGCCCGCGCCCGACACCGACACCCACCCCCACCCCGTGTTCGCCTGAGGGAGCCCGCCGTGGAACTCGCCTGGTACGCCCTGCTCGGCCTTTTCTTCGCCACCTACCTCGTCCTCGGCGGCTACGACTACGGCGTCGGCCTGCTGCTCGCCCGGGAGGCCACCCCGGAGGCCCGCCGGGCCGCGCTGAATGCCGTCGGACCGTTCTTCCTCGGCAACGAGGTCTGGCTGGTGGCCGCCGTCGGCATCCTCTTCGGCGCCTTCCCCACCCTGGAGGGCGAACTCCTCTCCAGCCTCTATCCGGCCGTGCTCGGCGCGCTGGCCGGAGTGGTGCTGGTGACGGCCGGGGTACAGCTGCGCAGCCGGCCCCGCGCGGGGTCGGCCCGCACCGTTTGGGACCGGGTGGTGGTGGCCGGCAGCGTGCTCGCGGCGCTCGGCTGGGGTGCCCTGCTCGGCGGGCTGCTCCAGGGCGTACCGCTGACGGCCGACCGGCACGTCGCCGGCACGGGCCACCTCTTCACCCCGTTCGTGGCCGCCGCCGGGCTGGCGATGCTGGCGCTGGTCGCCGTGCAGGGTGCGACGTTCCTCACCCTACGACTGCCGGCCGCGGACGCCGCTCCGGTCGCCCGGCTGGCCCGCGGGCTGGTGCCGGCGGCGCTCGCCGCGGTCGCCGCGGCCGCCGTCCTGGGCCTGCTCTCCGACCGGGTACGCGCGGCCGTGGCGCGCCCGGCGGTCGCCGTACTCCTGCCGGTGGCGCTGGTCGCGGTGCTGCTGGTGGCCCGCGCGGCGCTCGGCCGGGGCCGGGCCGGGGTGGCCTTCACGGCGACCAGCGCGGCGCTGGCCCTGCCGGTGGCGCTGGTCGGCGCGGCGCTCTGGCCCCGAGTGCTGGTCTCCACCGTCGATCCGGCCGCCTCGCTCACCGTCGCCGACGCCGCGGCGAGCGGGCCGACCTTGTCACTGCTGGGCTGGCTCGTGCTGCCGCTCCTGCCGGCCCTACTAGGCTTTCAGGCGATGTGCTGGTGGGTGTTCCGGGGACGGACCGGCGGCAGGGCACCGGTGTACTGGTGAACCGCCGCCCGTTCGACCCGCGTCTGCTGCGCCGGGTCCCCGCGGCCCGACGCGACCTCGCCGTGCTCGCGGTGCTCGGCGGATTGACCGCGCTGCTGGTGGTCGCGCAGGCCACCGCGCTGGCCACGCTGCTGGCGACGGCGATCGACGGGCGGCTGCACCGACCGGCACTGGACGGTTTCGTCGCGGCGGTCGCCGCCCGCGCGCTGGTGAGCTGGGCGCAGGGCACGGTGGCGGCCCGGGCGGCGGCGACGGTCAAGGCGGCCCTCCGGGCCGACCTGCTCCGCGCGGTCGGCCGACACGGCCCCACCTGGGTCGCCGGCCAGCGGGCCGGCCAGCTCGCCACCCTCACCGGGCGCGGCCTGGACGCGCTCGACCCCTACTTCACCGGCTACCTGCCCCAGCTCGTGCTGAGCGTGACGGTGCCGCTGGCCGTGCTGGCCCGGATCGTCCTCGCCGACTGGAGTTCGGCGCTGATCATCGCGCTGACCATCCCGCTCATCCCGGTCTTCGGCGCGCTGCTCGGCTGGCAGGCGCAGGCCGCCACCGAGCGGCAGTGGCGGCGGCTGTCCCTGCTCGGCGGGCACTTCCTCGACATGGTGGCCGGCCTGCCCACGCTGCGCGCGTTCGGCCGGGCCCGGGCCCAGGTCGAGGTGGTACGCCGGATGGCCGACGGCCACCGGCAGGCCACCATGAAGACCCTGCGGATCGCGTTCCTCTCCGCGCTGGTCCTCGAGCTGGTCGCCACCCTCTCGGTGGCGCTGGTCGCGGTGCCGGTCGGCATCCGGCTGCTCGGCGGCGGGATCACCCTCTCCACCGCGCTGCTGGTGCTGCTGCTCACCCCGGAGGCGTACCTGCCGCTGCGGGCGGCGGGCAGTCGCTTCCACGCCAGCATGGAGGGGCTCACCGCGCTCGACGAGGCGTTCACCCTCTCGGCGGGCCCGGATGTGGCCGCCGCGGCCGGCGCACGGCGGCCGGCGCCGGACGGCCACGGCGAGATCCGGTTCGAGGGCGTCACCGTCGAGTACGAGCGGACCACCGCGCTGCGGGACGTCACGCTGACCATCCGGCCCGGGGAGCGGGTCGCCGTCATCGGGCCCAGCGGCGCCGGCAAGAGCACCCTGCTCGGCCTGCTGCTCGGCTTCGTCAGCCCGACCGCCGGCCGGGTCATTGTCGACGGGGTGGACCTCGCCGAGGTCGACCTCGACGCCTGGCGGCGGCAGCTCGCCTGGGTGCCGCAGCGGGCCCATCTCTTCGCCGGCTCGCTGGCCGACAACATCCGCCTCGGCGCGCCGGACACCCCCGACGCCGCGCTCGCCCGGGCGGTCACCGACGCCGCGCTGGACGAGGTGGTCGCCGCCCTGCCCGACGGGCTGGCCACCACGCTCGGCGAGCGCGGGCACGGCCTGTCCAGCGGGCAGCGGCAGCGGGTCGCGCTGGCCCGGGCGTTCCTGCGGGACGCCCCGGTGGTGCTCCTCGACGAGCCGACCGCCCGGCTGGACACCGCCAGCGAGGCGATCGTGCTGGCCGCCACCCGGCAGCTGGTCGCCGGGCGTACCGCGCTGCTGGTCGCGCACCGGCCCGCGCTGCTGGAGGACGCCGACCGGATCCTGCGGGTCGAGGACGGCCGGGTCACCGAGCTGACCCCGGCACCGGCCGGGGAGGTGACCCGATGAGCGACGGACCCGCGGTGCCGGAGCGCCCTGACCAGCCGGTCCGGGCCGTGCCCGGTGGGGTGTCCCGGGATGGGGTGACCCCGGCCGGCCGTGATCCGGGCCGGCCGACGGCTGCCGAGGCGAACCCGCCCGAACTGCTGCCGGACGGTCCCGCCCCGGCCACCACCCCCGTCCCGGACACCGGTGCCGTGAGCGGGCCGCGCGCCGAGCGGGCGGTGCTCCGGCTGGCCCGGCCGTACCTGGGCCGGCTGGTCGGGGCGGGGCTGCTCGCCGCGGCCACCGAGTTCGCCGGGCTGGCCCTGATGGCCACCGCCACCTGGCTGCTGATGAGCGCCGCCGGCCGGCCGACGCTGGATCGGTTGACCGTGGCCATCGTCGCGGTCCGAGCGCTCGCGGTCAGCCGGGGCGTGTTCCGCTACACCGAACGACTCGCCGGGCACGACGCCGTGCTCCGCATGATCACCGACGTACGGGCCCGGGTCTTCGCCACCCTGGCCGCCCGGCGGGACGGTGCCGCGCAACGGACCGGGGACGCGCTGAGCCGGCTGGTCTCCGACGTGGAGGCGGTGCAGGACCTGCTGCTGCGGGTGCTCGTGCCGGCGGCGGCCGCCGCGCTGGTGAGCCTGCTCGCCGTCGGCGGGGCCGCGTTGATCTCGCCCCCGGCGGCCGGGGTGATCGCCGCCGGGCTGCTGGTGGCCGGGGTGGCGCTGCCCGCGCTGGCCACCGTGCTCACCCGCCGGGCCGCCGACGAGGTCGCCCCGCTGCGCGGCGCACTCGCCGTGGACGCCGTCGACCTGACCCACGGCGCCGCCGACCTGGCCGCGTTCGGCGCGACCGGCACGGCGCTGGCCGCCGCCGAGGGGCGGGCCCGACGCCTCGCCCGGCTGGAACGCCGGCTCGCGGCGACCGGCTTCGCGGTCGACGCGGCCGGGGTGCTGGTCGGCGGGCTCACCGCCGCGGCCGTGGTCGCCGTGGCGCTCCGCGCCGGCGTCGGCGGGGTGCTGGTCGGCGTCCTGGCCGTCGGCACCCTGACCGCCGTGGAGATCGCCCTCGCCCTGGTCGGGGCCGCCCGCCAGCGCGCCCAGCTCCGGGCCGGCCTGGCCCGGGTCGCCGCCCTGCTCACCGGCCCCGAAACGGCCCCCGCCGGGCCGGCCGCCGAGCCGACGTCCGGCCAGGGTCCGGCCGCGACGACGGGTCCGGCGGCACCCGGGCACGACGCGCGGTTCGACGGGGTGACCGTGCGCTACCGCGAGGGTGCGCCGCCGGCCCTGGACGGGGTGCGCCTCGACCTGCCCGCCGGCCGCCGGGTCGCCGTGGTCGGGCCGAGCGGCGCGGGCAAGAGCACCCTCGCCGCCGTGCTCACCGGTGCGGTACGCCCCGTCGCCGGCCGGGTCACCCTGGACGGGGTGGAGGTTTCCGCGTACCCGCCCGAGGAGCTGCCCCGGGCGATCGGCGGGCTGCTCGCCGAGGCGTACGTCTTCCACGCCTCGGTCCGGGACAACCTGCTGCTCGGCCGGCCCCGGGCCGACGAGGCGGAGCTGACCGCCGCGACCCGGGCCGCCGGCCTGCTGGACTGGGTACGCGCCCAGCCCGACGGCTGGGACACCGTGGTCGGTGAGCAGGGCGGGCAGCTCTCCGGGGGCCAGCGGCAGCGGCTCGCGCTGGCCCGGGCGCTGCTCGCCGCCCCGGCGGTGCTGGTGCTGGACGAGCCGACCGAGGGGCTCGACCCGGCCGCCGCGGACGCCGTGCTCGCCTCGGCGCTGGCCGCCACCCCGGCCGGGCACTCGGTGCTGCTGATCAGCCACCGGCTCAGCGGCCTGGCCGAGCTGGACGAGATCGTGGTGCTCGACGGCGGCCGGGTGACGCAGCGCGGCCGGCACGCCGAACTGGTGGCCCGGCCGGGCTGGTACCGCGACCAGTGGCTGCTCCAGGAGGCGGCGGAACGCGGCTACCTGGCCCTCGCACCCTGAGCGCTTTCCGGGGAATTCCCGGACGCGGCCGATGGCGCGGGGTGACAGGGTGGGCCCATGCAGGGGGACCAGGATGTGCTCGTGGAGGAGCGGCTGGACGAGCTGGGCGACCGGCTACGCGGCCCGGCCCGGCTCAAGGCCGACCTGCTGACCGAGGCGCGGCACGCGTTGCTGGACGCCGTCGAGGCGTACCGGGAGGATGGCCTGCCGCTGGCGGAGGCCGAGCGGCGGGCGGTGGCCGAGTTCGGCACGCCCGCCCAGCTCGCCCCCGGCTACCAGGCCGAACTGGCGGCGGGGGCGCTGCGCGGGCTGGCGCTGCGGGCGCTGGCGGTGGCGGTGGTGCTGATGGCCGGCGGCGACCTGACCTGGCGGGGTTCGAGCTGGAGCGAGGGGCTCCGGCCGCCGGAGGGCTACCTGCTTCTCCACGCCTTCCTCAACGGGATCTGGGGCCTGGTCGCCGGGCTGGCGCTGGCCGGGCTGCTGCTCGGCCTCCTCGCCGCCCGGTACCGGTCGTCCCGGTTGCCGCGGTTGACCCGGGCGGTGGGCTACGGGCTGACCGGTTGCCTGGCCGGCGGCGCGGTCGCCGGCAGCGCCCTGTTCGGCTGGTCGGTCAGCCTCTGGGACGCGGCCCTGACCTGGCCCCCGATGCTGATCGGCGCGGTGCTGGTCAGCGCCGGCTGGTTCGCGCTCGCCCGGGCGGCCCGCTGCTGGCTGCTGGCCACCGGCTGACGCCGATCAGGCGGGGCTCGCGGGCGGCTGCCCGGTGCCGAGGAAGCGGCCCACCGTGTCACTGAACTCGCGCCAGCCGGCCCGCTCACCGGCCAGCGCCCGGACGCCGGCGTCGGTGAGCCGGTAGGTGCGCCGTTCGCGACCGTTGACGGTGCTCCACGAACTCGCCACGTAGCCGGCCCGCTCCAGGCGGCGCAGCGCCGGGTAGATGGTGCCGGTGGGCAGGTCCAGGGCTCCGCCGCTGCGGGCCCGGAGCGCCTCGATGATCGCGTAGCCGTGCAGCTCGCCCTGCTCCAGCACCGCCAGCAGCAGCGCGTCCAGGTGTCCGTGCAGCGCCTGGGCCTTCATGTGTAGCAAGGCTACTTGTCCGCTCGTCGGGACGCCACCGGGGTGCGGCTGCCTGCCCCGTCGGGCCGCCGACTAGGGTATGTGCGCAGAGTCACTCGGCGGCGGAGACGTCGCCGAGTGGGCAACCCGACAGCACACGGAGGTCAGCGTGGCCCGCCAGTCGCCCCAACGGCCCGACGCCGACGAGCCCGAGCTCGACGACACCGCGTCGGCGGCAGATGACGAGGTCGAGGTCGACCGCCCGGCGGCGGACCGCGCGCTCTGGGACGAGCTGCGCATCGACCCCGTGGAGATCGCCCTGCCGGCCGGCACGGGCTTCACGCTGCGGGCGTACCGGCCGGCGCGGGAGCTGACCCCGACCGACGTCGCCGAGCGCGACCAGGACGACCCCTTCCTGGCCCGCCGCCAGGTCGTCGAGACCGAGGACGACGAGGAGGTGGTGATCCTCGACGAGGAGTTCGCCGCCCTCACCGCCGAGGAGGACGAGCAGGAGCGCCCCGAGGGGCGCCGGCGCGGCAAGGCCGAGGCGACGGACTCCGACTCCGACGCCGAGGTCGACGAGGAAGAGGACGAGGAAGAGGCGGACGACGCCGCGGGCGACGAGGAGGTGCCCGTCTTCCTCAGCCAGCGAGGCAAGCTGCTGCTGTTCAAGACCCCGGAGTCGTTGGTCTCTTTCATCCGTTCCGGTGCGCCCAACGACCTGTCTCAACTGGACAGCTGGGGTGAACTGTCCGAACGGGTGGAACCGGGCGACATCGCCCCGCTGGACCAGGACACCTACGAGCTCGATCTGGTGGTGGAGAACCTCCGCGGTGGCCACGACGCGTGGGATCCCACGCTGTTGATCGAAGCCGGCGAGATCGCCCGTGACCTGGCGTACGGGCTGCGGCTACCCGCCGTGCTGGACATGCTCTCCGCAGGGTCCAGCCTGGACGACCTGGACGAGGCGCTGCGGGCGTCCGTCAACGGCGGAATCGGTGGTTTTATGGGTCGGCGCCGGCTGAAGAAAATCGGGGCACAAACCGCAAGTTTGGGTTGGCGCACCATTGTCGGCAAGATCTCTGCTGTTGTGGACTGGCGCGACTGACCCGGAGCGGGGAGCATCAGTCTCTGGCAGAGAAAGCCCTGTGTCCCGGGAGGAGGACGACGCCGTGGCGCTCGTGCGCGTGTACTGCGGTCTGGCCTCGGCGGATCCGGCCGACCGACCGGCCTCGGCCGGTTCGACGCTGACGTCCGCTGTGGTCGACGACGCAGGCCGTCTGCTGCATGTCTACGAGATCGGCGACGACCCGGCTGGCTACGCTCAGCTGGTCGCGCTGCTCGTGGAGCGGTCGGGCGGGCCGAGCGGTGCGGCCATCGCCGCCGACAGCGACGACCACACGGTCACCTCGCTGCTCAGCGCGGCCGGCCGACCGCTCGCGATCGCGGACGACGACTCGGTCGACGACTTCGCCGAGCGGTTCGCCGACGACGACTCCCTGGACGAGATGCAGTCCCCGCCGGCCGAGCGTCGGGCGGTCGGGCTGGCCCGCGCCCTCCAGGCCGGCGCGCTCTCCGCGGTCACCCTGCCGGCGCCTCGGGACCTCGCGGGCTACAAGCAGGTCCTCAGCGCCCACGCGGCGCTGGCCAGCGGGCGGCACTCCGCCGCGGTGGCGCTGCGCGAGGTGCTCCGCGAGCTCTACCCGGCAGCGCTCCGGGCGTACCCGGACCCGGCCGAGCCGGTCTCCCTGGCCGTGCTGGATGCGCTGCCGGAGCCCGGCATGCTGGGTGGCACGGTCGCCGGCGGCCGCGAGGTCGCGGTCGCCGCGGAGGCCGTCGCCGCCCACCTCACGGCCGAGGGCGTCGCGGACGCCGACACCATCAACGACGCGGTGACCGCGCTGCGGGTCGCCATCTCCGAGACGCCCCGGCGCGCCGCGGTCAACCGGGCGCTCACCGCCGCCGTCGCGGAGACCGTCCGACAGGCGGTCGCCTCCGTGCGGGCCTGCGACTCGGGCTGCGAGGCGCTGGTCGGCGCACTCAGCGCCCGGGTCACCGCGCCCGCTCCGGCACCCGGCCGCCGGGCCGCCGCCCGGCGCGGCGAGTCGGTCGGCGAACTGACCGGCCTGCGGTCGGTCCGCCCGGCCGAGCCCGAGCCGGTGGGTCGGCGCGGCCGCCCCGAGCCGGTCTCCGGTCCGGCCACGCCGGCTTCGCCCCGGCCGCTCGGCCCGCCGCCCGTTGCCCCGGCCCCGGTCACCCCACCGCCGGTCGCGCCCGCCCCGGTCAGCCCGGCGGCCGCCGCCGGCCGGCCGCCCGCCGCACCGCCCTCGCGTCCCGAGCCGGCCCGCACGCCGCGGCCGCAGCAGGTGGACGGCCCGACCAACCGGCCGATTTCGGCGCCGCCCCCGCCGCCGCCCGGGATCACCCCGGCCCAGCGGGGCAACGTGCCGCCGGCCGACGCCGGCGAACCGTTCCGCCCGACGCTCACCACGGCCGCGATCAACAGCGCTCGGGCCGAGCGGCAGCGAACGATCATTCCGCCGCGGCCGAAGACCACCCCGGAACCGCCGACCGGTGGTTTCAGCGCCACCGACCTGACCATCCCGGTGCCGGCCCCGCGACCGGGCCAGGAGTCCGCTCCCCCGGGATCCCGGGCCAACTGGCCGCTGGTGAACAACGGCGACGAGCAGGACGACCGCGCCAAGGAGGCGCCGCCCGCCTATGGGTACGGCGGCCGGGGCGTGGACGCGCCGAGCGACCCGGGCCGAGTCCCTCCGCCGTGGCTCGCGGACGACCTGCCGCAGGAGCCCCCGATGCTGCGGCTGGTGGAGCCGCCGCCGCTGGCCGACCGGGCGCTGCGGGAAGCGATCGACCCGCCGACCGACCCGGGCCTGGAGATTCCGTCGCTGCGGCTGGTCGAGCGGCGGGGCCCCGGCCGGCCGGCGCCCCGCGCCGAGCTGCCCACCCCGCCGGAGCGCCGCCCCGCGCCGAAGGAGCACCGGCCGCCGCCGGTCTCCGACGAGGGCGACGGTGACCTGCTGATCTTCGCTCAGGCGAAGTCCGCCTGGTTCGTCGGGC
The DNA here is from genome assembly GCF_042871425.1 of Micromonospora sp. NPDC005806. Taxonomy (NCBI): domain Bacteria; kingdom Bacillati; phylum Actinomycetota; class Actinomycetes; order Micromonosporales; family Micromonosporaceae; genus Micromonospora; species Micromonospora sp. NPDC005806. The sequence continues at coordinate 275,349 of NZ_JBIAIL010000002.1, forward strand.
ACGGCGACGAAGCCGACTTCGACTGGTCGAGCACCGCGGACAGCGGCTGGCAGGCCGCCGAGCAGGCGGCCCGCCCGTCGGTGGGCACGGAGACCAGGGCCGGTCTGCCGAAGCGCGTCCCGCAGGCCAACCTGGTGCCGGGCTCCCCGCTGCGCGACGAGCGTCCACTGCGGATCGTCCGGAACGCGGCCAGCCTCGCCGAGAACACCACGGGCTACTTCCGGGGATGGCGGCGCGGCCAGGAGATCGGTGGCTTCGCCGTCGGCGGCCGCCCCGGTCGAGAGGCTGCCGGCGGTTGGGACTTCACCCGGGACACCGGCGACCGCGACGACGACCGGGAGTACGAGTACCGATCCGCCGGTTATCGGTCCTGATCGGAGCCCTGCCGCTTTCCATCTGCGTGTTCCTACCCACACCCGGATAATTTGACGTCGGGTTGGACCGGCCGGGAGCATACCCGGCGGACCAGCCGGCGCGGGCGTCGCCGGGGGTGGGAAGGCGACTCCATTGGCGACACCGGCATTCGACTCCTCCGTGCTCACCCGTCGCGGCGTGCTCGCCGCGGCGGCGAGCACCCTGCTGCTCGCCGCGTGCGGGCAGCAGGGCCAGCGACCCGACGACAGCGCCGCCGGCAGCGCCGCGCCGGACGGCCACGAGCTGGTGGTCGGTGCCAGCCTGGAGCTGAGCGGCAAGGGTGCCGCCCTCGGCGTGCTCCAGCAGCGCGCCATGGAGGTCACCGCGGAGACGCTGAACATCTCCGGCTTCCCGGTCGGCAACATGCGCCGGACGGTGCGGCTGGAGATCCGGGACAACGGCAGCAACCCCCAGGAGGCGGCCCGGCAGGTCACCGAGCTGATCCGGCGCGACCGGGTGCACGCCCTGGTCGGCGGCACCCTCGCCGAGACCTCCATGGCCATGGTCGAGGTGGCGCAGCAGCTCCAGGTGCCGTTCCTGTCGCTGGCCGCCGCCGACGAGATCGTGCTGCCCCTGGCCCAGCGCACCTACATCTACAAGCTCACCCCGGACGCCGACGACATCGCCCAGCGGATGGCCCGGCTGCTCGAGTCGCTGCAGGTACGGCGGGTGGCCCTGCTGGCCGCCGAGGGCCTGCACGGCGACTCCGGCGTACGGGCCGTGCAGAGCGCCGTGCAGAGCGCCAATGTGGACTTGCGGCGAACCGTACGGCTGGCGGCCAACGGGCGGGACCTCACCGCCGCCGCCGAACGGGCGGCGGCCGGCGAGCCGGACGGCGTCATCGTCTGGGGAACCGCCCCGGACTCCGGCACCGCCGCCCGCGAGCTGCGCCGGGCCGGCTACCGGGGCCTGCTCTTCTTCGACGCGGGCGCGGTCGCCGACGACACCCTCGCCCGGCCGAACGCCGCCGCCGTCGAAGGGGCGTACGCCATCCACCCGGCCTGCCTCTCCTCCTCCACGCTGATCACGACCACCACCGCGGAGGAGGACCGCCGGGACTTCACCAACCGCTACCTCCAGCGGCACGGCAGCTTCAAGGGCTTCGCTCCGTACGCCTCGGACGCCCTGCAACTCCTCGCCTCGTCGGCCCGGATGGCGACCAGCCTCGACCGTGGACGGCTGCGGGCGTACCTCCAGACCCAGGTGCTGGAGGGCATCGCCGGCGCATACGCGTACGCCCCGATCCGGCACGGTGGCATGGAGCCGGATTCGTTGGCCGTCTACCAGGTCAAACAGGGCAGCTGGACGCGCTACGCCTGACCGTCGACACCGGCCGTCCCGTCGGGACAGCTGCTGCTCCCCTGGGACGGCCGACGACCGCGACCCGCACGTGGACAGCGAGAAGCGCCCGGTGACCCCAGGTCACCGGGCGCTTTCGTGCCGCCGGTCAGGCGGGCGCGACCGCCCGCGAGCGCCGCATGGTGAGCACGTACTCGACCAGGGAGATCAGCACGTGCTTGGTCGACTCCCGGTTCCGGGCGTCGCAGGCCACCACGGGCACGTCGCTCGAGATCGCCAGCGCGTCCCGGACGTCCTGCGGGTCGTGGTACTGCATGCCGTCGAAGCAGTTGATGGCCACCAGGTACGGCAGCCGCCGGTGCTCGAAGAAGTCGATGGCCGCGAAGCAGTCGGCCAGCCGGCGGGTGTCGACCAGCACCACGGCGCCGATGGCGCCGCGGACCAGTTCGTCCCACATGAACCAGAACCGGGTCTGACCCGGTGTACCGAACAGGTACAGGATCAGGTCCCGGTCGATCGAGATACGACCGAAGTCCATCGCCACCGTGGTCGTCGTCTTGCCCGGCACCTGCCGGGTGTCGTCGACACCCACACCGGCGGAGGTCATGATCGCCTCGGTGGTCAGCGGCGTGATCTCCGACACCGAGCCGACCAGCGTCGTCTTGCCGACGCCGAATCCACCGGCGATAACGATCTTCGCCGACGTCACGCGCCCGCTCGGGGCCGGCGGCCGGTGCGACATGTCAGAGCCTGCGAAGTCCACTCAGCACCCTCTCCAGCAGTTCAGTGCCCACCGCGTCGTCCGAGTCGTCCAGGATGGTCGGCTCGTGGACCGCGACCAGGCCGTCCGTCGCCATGTCGGCGATGAGCACCCGGGCCACGCCGAGCGGTAGCTGCATCCGCGCCGCGATCTCGGCAAGCGACTGCACGCGTCCGTCACACAGCGCGGCGATGTACTGGTGTTCACGGCCTTGTCCGCCGTTGCCAGTGGCAACGGCGCGGCCGCGCACCGTCGTCTCGACGAGCGCCTCCATGGCGATCTCGAGCCGGGGACGGGTACGACCGCGGGTCACGGCGTATGGACGGACCAGCGCTCCGGTCGGCTCGTCACGATCGGCCATGTCGCCGCTCACCTCCTTCGTACCCGGCACCGGCTCGCCCCGGTGGTGTTCGTCGATGTTGTAGTTGTTGCCGCACCTGACCCACCGGTCAGCGCGTCGATCAGCCCATCATCCCGACAGCCGAACGCGGCTGCGGGGTCAGGGCGTCGCCCACCCGGTCGACGAGCAGGGCCATCTCGTAGCCGACCTGTCCCACGTCGCAGCTGCGCGCCGCGAGGACCGCGAACGACGAGCCGTCCGAGATGGACATCAGGAACAGGAAGCCGTTGTCCATCTCGACGACGGTCTGCAAGACCGCCCCGCCCTCGAAGCAGCGGGCCGCGCCCTGGGTCAGGCTGACCAGGCCGGACGAGATCGCCGCGAGCTGGTCGGCACGGTCCCGCGGAAGGTCACGGGACGAGGCGAGGAGCAGGCCGTCGGCGGAGACCGCGACCGCGTGCGCCACGCCGGGCACCCGGTCGGCGAAGTTGGCGAGCAGCCATCCGAGATCCTGCGTACTTGTCATCGTTGTTGCTCCTTCTGCCCGCTCCCGGCCACCGGGCCTGAGCCAGACTGCGAGGACTGCTGCCCGCCCGGAGTCGAGTCCGGGCCGGCCGAGTTGCTGTCGGTCGGGTTGTTACGCCCCCGCTGCACGCCCCGATGGTAGGCGGAGAGCAGACCCCGCACGCCCTCCGGCGTGCGGCGCTCCACCGAGGTCGACGGCTTGTCGACGCCACCCGGCACCAGCTGCGCCATCGGCGTCCGCTTCGGCAGACCCTTCTGGGTGGTCTCGGCGACCGGGACCTCGGTGGCGGCCGAGGCAGCCCGCCAGCCGTCGTCGGCGGCGCTCTGCCAGCTGGGCGACTGCTGCTGCGCCCGCCGGTTGGGCAGCGGCTCGGCGTAGCCGGGACGCCCGCCCCCGTTCGCCGATCCGTTGTCGCGCGGCGCTCCGCCGGCCGCCGGGGTGTGTGCCATCGGCGTGTTACCTGTCGTTGCGGGTGCTGTCTGCTGGACGGCCCGACCGGTGGCGTCGACCCTGGCGAACTGCTGGGTCGCGGCGGCGCTCGCCGCCGCGGCCTGGGTCGCGGCCGCCTCCTCGTTCGGCCCCGGCCGGCGGGTACGGAACCAGTTCGACTCCAGCTCCCGGAAGATCGGCAGCTCCATCGTCTCGTCCGCGTACCGCTGGCGGTTGGCCGACTGTTGCGGCGTCGGCCTCGGCGCCGGCCGGCTGACGGCCGGCGGCATGGCGGCCGACGGCGTCTCCGGGCGGGCGACCCGCGGCAGCTCGGTGGTCATGTCCAGGCCGGCCGCGAGGCGTTCCGGCACCGGCGGGGCGGCCGGGTCGGGCGCGGCTACCGGCGGCCAGGCCGGCGGAGCGCCGACGCCGGCCTGCGGGACCGGACGCGGCGGCAGCTGGTTCGCCGGCGGCACGGAGACCGGCTGGCCCGGCGCGGGCGAGGCCGACACCGGCTGACCGGAGAAGGGCTGACCCGAAACCGGGTAGCCGGAGACCGGCGCGGCCGAGACGGGGTGGCCCGACACCGGCGAGGCCGACACCGGAACGCCGGAGATCGGCGGCAGCGGCGGAGCCGACACCGGCGGCGGGTTGTACGGCCGGGTCTCCGGGCTGCTCGGCAGCTGCCGCGGGATGGCCGCCTGCTGGCCGGTGGTGGCCGGGTCGCCCTCGGCCGGGTGGCGCCGCTGCGGCAGCGGGTCGATCGACGGGCCGTTCGACGAGCGCGGGGAGAACCCCTCGCCGCCGGCGGGGGTGCCGGCGCCGGTGAGGTCGGACCAGGCCGGCATCGAGCGCGGCCCACCCGGCGTGGCCGGGGTGCCGGAGCCGTTGCGCGCCGCCGGGTCGAACGCGCGGCCGCCAAGGGTGACCTGGTTGCCGGACGCACCGGGGTGCGGGGCCGACGGGGTGTGCGGGCCGTTGCCGAGGGCGGCCAGGGCACCGAACGCGGGGGCCGGACCACTCTGCTGCGGACCGGCCGTCGCGGCCGGCAGCGCGGCAACGGGCTGGCCCCGGCCGGAGAGGGCGCGCGGCACCAGGACCGCCGGGGGCAGGGTGACGTCGGCGACCGTGCCCCGGTCGGCACCGGGCCGCAGCTCGACCTTGACGCCGTGCCGGGACGACAGCCGGGCGACCACGACCAGACCCATCATCCGGGAGACCGCCACGTCGACCTGGGGCGGCGTGGCCAGCCGCTCGTTGAGCTCGTACAGCTGCTCCGGGCCGATGCCGATGCCGCGGTCCTCCACGTAGAGGGAGGCACGGTCACCCACCCGCCGGGCCTCGACCATGACGTGCGAGTCCGGCGGGGAGAAGGCGGTGGCGTTGTCGAACAGCTCGGCGACCAGGTGCACGAGGTCGTTGACCGCGTGCGCGGCGATCTCGATGTCCCGGTCGATGACGCCGAACTCGATCCGGGTGTAGTGCTCGACCTCGGACTGGGCGGCGCGGAGGACGTCGATCAGGGCGGCCGGCTCACGCTGCACGCGGGTGGAGTCCGCACCGGCGAGGACCAGCAGGTTCTCGTCGTTGCGGCGCATCCGGGTGGCGAGGTGGTCGAGCTGGAACAGCTCGGCCAGTCGGTCCGGGTCCTCCTCGCCGCGCTCCAGCCGGTCGAGGTGGCCGATCAGCCGGTCGACCAGGATCTGCGACCGGCGGGCCAGGTTGACGAACATGGTCGCGACGGACGCCCGGAGGGCGGCCTGCTCGGCCGCGGTTCGGACCGCCTCCAGGTGGACGGCGTTGAACGCCTCGGTCACCTGGCCGAACTCGTCCTTGCTGCGGACCGGGAGCGGCTCGGCGATCTGGTTGGCCAGCTGCACCGGGGAGAGCTGGCCGGTGACCTGCGGGTCACGCAGCCGGGCCACCGCCTGCGGGAGGCCGTACTGGGCCACCGAGAGGGCGCCCTGCCGCAGGTCGCGCAGCGAGCGGGCCATCGAGCGGGCGACCAGGTACGCGAACAGGATCGCCAGCAGCAGCATGCTGAGCAGCAGGCCGGTCTCCAGGAACACCTGGCGCTGCGTGTCCGAGCGGAGGTTGTCGGCCTGCCGGACCACGTTGTCGTCGAGCCGCGACTCGACCGTGCGGATGAGGTCGGTGTTTTTCACCATGGCCCCATCCCACTGGTCCGCCGTGAACTCGAGGCCGCGCAGGTCACCGTCGGTTCGTTTTTGGATGTCGCCCTGGTAGCTGGTCGCCAGGCGGAGATCGGGGCCGGAGACGGTCTGCTGGTAGAAGTCGTCGTCGGCCTGGCTGGCGACGGCCTTGAAGTTCTCCTTCGCCTGGCTCTCGCCGGTGATGGTGGCGACGTAGTCGTCGCGCAGCGCCGGAGTGAGGATCTTCCCCACCAGGGCCCGGTGGACCACCACCCGGCGCTGGGCCAACCACTCCTTCTGCCGGGCGATCGCGGCGGAGGTCCGCATCCGGTCGCTCAGGTCGTTGTTGCCGGCGAGCTGGGTGGTCGAGTCGCGGACCGTGAGCAGGTCACTGATCAGGCCCTCGTAGATCTTCTGCGCGTCGGCGATCGCCAACTTGCCGTTCAGCACCTGGCTGCGGGTGCCCGGGAGGTCGGCGAGGTTCTGGTCGATCCCGTCGAGCAGGGTCTCGAACTTGTTCGGCAGGTTGTCGATGTCCTGCCGCTGCTGGGAGTACGGCGTCTTCGACTGGTCGACCCGCTGGGTGGCCCGGTTGTAGGCCTCCTGGTACTGGGCGTTGCTCTGCGTCTGCTCAGCCTTGGTCTGGCCGGCCCGGTTGGCGCCCAGCCACAGCACCGCGGCCACCCGCTCGTCCTGCAGGGTGTCGACCAGGTCACCCGAGTAGCCGATCAGGTTGGCCAGGTTGCCGGCCCGATTGGCATTGTTGAGCGTCTGCAGGTGGTCGACCAGCCCGCTGGTGCCCACCACGACCGTGGCGATGGTCGGCACGATCATGATCAGACCGAGCTTGGACCAGATCGGCATGTCGCGGAGCCGGCTGGCCGGCCGGCGTAGACGCGACAGGAAGGAGCCCGCCGTCGTTGGCCGTTTGCTCACGTCACCGCCCTCGCATTACTGCGTCCGGACGTCGCCTCTGGGCAACGCCGAGCGACCGACCCGGCGGGTCGGACCTCCGAGATTCCATCACGCCGCCTCGCAAAGAGAAAGAGCAGGTTGTCCGTCGGCAGAGGTGTGATGAGATGTTGATGCAATTTGATAGCAATCCGTCTGGCCGGAGTCACTCAAAGTAATGGCACACCCTCACCGCGTCGTCCTGCTCGCCGGGCCTTCCGGCTCCGGAAAGTCGTACATCGCACAACGAACCGGGCTTCCCGTGCTCTGCCTGGACGACTTTTACAAGGACGGCGATGACCCTACGTGTCCCCGCCTAAACGGACAAGTGGACTGGGAATCCCCCAGGTCCTGGGACGCGGCTTCGGCGGTGGACACCATTGCCCGACTGGCCCGGGAGGGCAAGTCCGAAGTGCCGGTTTATGCGATCGGCGCGGACCGGAGGGTGGCCACCCGGCCATTCGATGTCACCGGATCGCCATTTTTCATCGCCGAAGGGATCTTCGCCGCCGAGATCGTCGAGGAGTGCCGCCGCCGCGACCTGCTCGCCGGGGCGTATGCGCTGCGCCGGCCGCGCGGGGCGACGTTCCTCCGCCGGCTCGCCCGCGACCTGGCCGAGCAGCGCAAGGCACCCGCGGTGCTGATCCGGCGCGGGCTGACGCTGCTGCGCGCCGAGCCCGCGGTGCTGCGCCGGCAGACCGGGCTGGGCGCCGAGGCGGCCCGGGCCCGCGAGGTGCTGCGCCGGGTGGCCGATCTGCTCGCCGGCCACCCGCACCAGCAGGTCTGATCAGCCGATCAGCTTCGCGTAGGCTGGCTTGATCACCTCGTCGATGATCTTCAGCCGCTCGTCGAACGGGATGAAGGCGCTCTTCATCGCGTTGATGGTGAACCACTGGAGTTCCTTCCAGCCGTAGCCGAAGGCCTCCACCAGCAGCGCCATCTCCCGGGACATCGAGGTGCCGCTCATCAGTCGGTTGTCGGTGTTGACGGTCACCCGGAAGCGCAGGTCACGGAGCAGCCCGATCGGGTGTTCGGCGATCGACGGCGCCGCCCCGGTCTGCACGTTGGACGACGGGCACAGCTCCAGCGGGATGCGCTTGTCCCGGACGTACGCGGCCAGCCGGCCCAGCATCGGCGGGTTGCCCGGGGTGATGTCGTCGACGATCCGGACGCCGTGGCCCAGCCGGTCGGCGCCGCACCACTGGATCGCCTGCCAGATCGACGGCAGCCCGAAGGCCTCGCCGGCGTGGATGGTGAAGTGGAAGTTCTCCCGCTGGAGGTACTCGAAGGCGTCCAGGTGCCGGGTGGGCGGGAAGCCCGCCTCCGCGCCGGCGATGTCGAAGCCGACCACACCGGTGTCCCGGTGCCGGACGGCCAGCTCGGCGATCTCCTGCGAGCGGGCGGCGTGCCGCATCGCGGTGAGCAGGGTGCCCACCCGGATCGGGTGGTCCCCCTCAGCCGCCAGCACGCTCCCCTCCCGGAAGCCGGCCACCACCGCCTCGACCACCTGGTCCAGGGTCAGGTTCCGCTCCAGGTGCTGCTCCGGGGCGAACCGGACCTCGGCGTAGACCACGCCGTCGGCGGCCAGGTCGAGGGCGCACTCGCGAGCCACCCGGCGCAGCGCCGGCGCGGTCTGCATGACCGCCACCGTGTGCGCGAAGGTCTCCAGGTAGCGCTCCAGGGAGCCGGAGTTCGCCGCCTCGGCGAACCAGCGACCCAGCGCCTCCGGGTCGGTGGTGGGCAGCTCGTGGCCGACCTCGGCGGCCAGCTCGACGATCGTCGCGGGCCGCAGACCGCCGTCGAGGTGATCGTGCAGCAACGCCTTCGGGACCTTGACGATGTCCTCGTACGAGATTGCGACCATGCTCAGACCCTAGTCACCACCTTCGGGGTACGGCACCGGACCGGTCACGGCCGCCAGCCGTACACCCGCTCGACGGTGAGGCGGAGCACCAGCCGGCCGTCGGCGACCATCGCCGCCCGGTAGTCCGTCCAGTCCGGGTGCTCGCCCCGGATCCGCCGGTAGACCTCGACCAGTTCGTCGACGGTGGCGTCGTCGGTCGCATCGGCCGGCGGGGTGAGCGTCACCGTGCCCTCGGCCACCGCGTACGCCCCGCCGTCGGCGGTGGTGACGTGGAAGCTGGCACGCGGGTCGCGTCGCAGGTTGCGCACCTTGGCCCGCTCGGCGGCGGTGGAGCAGCGAATCAGCCCCGGCTCCGCCAGATAGTCGAGGTTGGAGAGCTGCGGGCGGCCGTCCCGGCGCAGGGTGACCAGCACCCCGCGCCCCCGCTCCCCGAACAGCTCCCACAGCCGGGCGGTCACACCGCCACCCGCAGTGGCGCGAGCGCGGTGGCCAGCCGGGCGAGCTGGTCGAGCATGAACTCGGCGGCGGCCTCGCGGCTCCGCCCCCGAGCAACGATCACGTTCAAAGTGGTTGACATGTCATCGACACTAGGGATCATTTAATGACATGTCAACCACTCGGCTAGGATCGGCGCATGGACGAACCACGCTGGTTGGACGAGCGGGAGAACCGGGCCTGGCGGGGCTACCGCCGGATGCGCCGCCTGCTCGACCTGGAGCTGGCCCGGGAGCTGATGCAGGACGCCGGCCTCTCCGAGCCGGACTACGACGTCCTCTCCGACCTCTCCGAGACGCCCGACCAGCGCCTGCGCCTCAGCGAGCTGGCCGACCGGATGCTCTGGTCGCGCAGCCGCCTCTCCCACCACCTGTCCCGGATGCAGCAGCGCGGCCTGGTCACCCGGGAGGAGTGCCCGTCCGACGGCCGGGGCTCGATCGTCGCGCTCACCCCCGCCGGCCGGCAGGCCATCGACGCGGCCGCACCCGGCCACGTCGCCGCCGTCCGCCGGCACCTGATCGACCTGCTCGGCCCGGAGGAGATCGATGCGCTCGGCGCGCTGACCCACCGGGTGGTCGACCACCTCGCCGACGGCGACCGCCGCCGCGGTCGGGCGGAGGTCTGAGTGGACCCCCGGATCCTGGCCCGGCTGCGCTGTCCGGTCTGCGGCGAGCCGCTGGCCGAGACCACCGCCGGCACCGCCCGGGCGCTGCGCTGCCCGCGGCGGCACAGCTTCGACATCGCCCGCCAGGGGTACGTCAACCTGCTCGCCGGCCGCGCCCCGCACACCGGGGACAGCGCCGAGATGGTCGCCGCCCGCACCGACTTCCTCGACGCCGGCCACTACGACACCGTCGCCACCGCCCTCGCCGCCGCTGCGACGAAGATCGTGTCCGGCACCGCGCGGACCGGTGACACCGGCCCGGCGGACGGCGACGGCAGCGCGTACCCCCTGGTGGTGGACGCCGGGGCCGGGACCGGCTGGTACCTCGCGGCGGTGCTGGCGGCGCTGCCGGACGCGGTCGGCCTGGCCCTGGACGTCGCCAAGCCGGCGGTGCGCCGGGCGGCCCGGGCTCACCCGCGCGCGGCGGCGGCGCTGGCCGACACCTGGCAGCGGCTACCGCTGGCCGACCGCTCCGCCGCCGTGCTGCTGAACGTGTTCGCGCCGCGCAACGGCGCGGAGTTCCACCGGGTGCTCGACTCGGCGGGCGCGCTGCTGGTGGTCACCCCGACTGCGGACCATCTCGCCGAACTGGTCGACGCGCTCGACCTGCTGCGGGTGGACCCGGCCAAGGCGGACCGGGTCGCGGGCAGCCTGGGCGCGCACTTCACCGAGGAGTCGGCCACGGTGCACCGGGCCCGGCTGCGGCTGAGCCGCACCGAGGTGACCACCCTGGTCGGGATGGGCCCGAGCGCCTGGCACGCCGACCCCGCCCGGCTGGCCGAGCGAATCGCCGCGCTGCCTGAGCCGGTGCCGGTGACCCTCGCCGTCCGGCTCGCCGTGCACCGGCCGCGCTGACCGCCGCTCAGGTGGAGAGGTCCACCTCTTCCCAGCCCGGCGGCTCGTCGTGGTACGGCCCGTACAGCATCACCGCCCATTCCAGCGCCCACCGGCGCTGCCCGATGGCATTCGCGTCGACCAGCCCGGGCAGCGCCAGGCCGGCCTGCTGCGACTCCAGGTAGGCCCAGTCCAGGCAGTAGTGCAGGTCGAGCAGGGCGGCGGCGTCGGCCGGGTGCTGCGGGGCGGCCAGGATCCGGGCCCGCCACCGCGGGAAGGTCTCCCCGGCGGCCAGGTTCGGCATCCGCTCGACCAGCCGCTCGTCCACCGGCACCGTCGGGTCCAGCTCCTTGGTGAGCCCGAGCACCCAGGCCAGCGAGAAGAGCGCGTCGTGATGCAGCACGAATGACCGGTGGTCGCCCCGGCCGCCCATCACGAACTGCCACTCCGGCGGGGTCACCGTCTCGACCAGGTGCGACTCCAGCAGCCAGCTCATCGCCGCCTGCGGGGGCATGCCGAAACACCGGGCCAGGATCACGTGCAGCACCGCGATCCGGGCCTCGATCTCGGCGGTGGGCCGCAGCTCGATCTCGTCGCCCGGCTCCCAGACCAGCGGGAACTGCGGCGGCGGCAGCGGGAGACCCAGCCGGGAGAGCTCGTCGAGGCTCGCCTCACGGACGGCCCGGGGGTCGGGGGCGGGTACGCGCACGGCTCAGGTCCCTGTCTGCTCACATCGGCTCATCGCCGGTCGTCCCCCCTGGCCAGGGAGAATAGCGGCTCGGGTCGGGCCAGCACCATGGCCCCACCCGAGCCGGGACGATCAACCGATCCGCTCGATGACCAGCGGCGTCGCGGCCGGGGTGTCGGGCGCGATCCGGACCGCCCGCTGCGCCTCGGCGAGCGCGGCCGGGATCCGCTCCGCGTGCTCCGCGCGCAGCTCGTACAGGGGCTCGCCGACGCGTACCCGGTCGCCGGGACGCTTGTGCAGCACCACGCCGGCCGGGATGCTCACCGGGTCCTCCTTGCGGGCCCGCCCGGCGCCGAGCCGCCACGCGGCCACCCCGATGGCGTACGCGTCGATCCCGGCGACGTAGCCGTCGTCGGTCGCGCACACCACCTCGACCTCGTTGGCGGTCGGCATCGGGGCGTCCGGGTCGCCGCCCTGCGCCCGGATCATCGTCCGCCAGGCGTCCATGGCCCGGCCGTCGCGCAGCGCCGCCTCGGGGTCGGCGTCCGGCAGGCCAGCCGCGTCCAGCATCTCCCGGGTCAGGGCGAGGGTCAGCTCCACCACGTCCGCCGGGCCGCCGCCGGCCAGCACCTCGACCGACTCGGTCACCTCGACCGCGTTGCCTACGGCCAGGCCGAGCGGGGTGGACATGTCGGTGAGCAGGGCGACCGTCCTCACGCCGTGCGCCTTGCCCAGCTCCACCATGGTCCGGGCCAGCTCGCGGGCGTCGTCGACGTTCTTCATGAACGCGCCGGAGCCGACCTTCACGTCGAGCACCAGCGCGCCGGTCCCCTCGGCGATCTTCTTACTCATGATCGAGCTGGCGATCAGCGGGATCGCCTCGACGGTGCCGGTGACGTCGCGCAGCGCGTACAGCTTGCGGTCGGCCGGGGCCAGCCCGTCACCGGCCGCGCAGATCACCGCGCCGACGTCCCGGAGTTGGGCGATGAACTCCTCGTTGCTCAGCGCCGCCCGCCATCCCGGGATCGACTCCAGCTTGTCCAGCGTGCCGCCGGTGTGGCCGAGGCCCCGACCGGAGAGCTGCGGCACGGCGGCGCCGCAGGCGGCGACGAGCGGGGTCAGCGGCAGGGTGATCTTGTCGCCGACACCGCCGGTGGAGTGCTTGTCGGCGGTGGGCCGGGCCACCGAGGAGAGGTCCAGCCGCTCCCCGCTGGCGATCATCGCGGCGGTCCACCGGGCGATCTCCGGCGCGCTCATGCCGCGCAGCAGGATCGCCATGGCCAGCGCGGACATCTGCTCGTCGGCCACCAGCCCCTTGGTGTACGCGTCGACGACCCAGTCGATCTGCGCGTCGCTCAGCACACCCCCGTCCCGCTTGGCCCGAATAACATCAACCGCCGTAAACGCACTCACCCTGAGTTCCCATCAATAGATCAACCAAAGCGTCGGGCACGGGCTGCACCAGGCCGCGGACGGCGACCACCGAGGGATCGGGCCGACGGTGACCGGCGGAGGGATCAAGCCTGACCGCCCGGAGCCGGGCACCGTCGGCCCGATCCCCCCAGCTCAAGCGCCGGACCACCGCAACGGAACCTCCAGCGGCGGCTCGCCCTCCCCGGCCCAGAAGATGGTGCCCGACGCGTCCACCACCACGACCCGGGGCGTACGCGCCAACCCCCAGGTGATCGCCTCGGCCGGGTCGTCCCAGGTGGGGCCCTCCTCCAGCACGCCGGTCTCGGCGTCCTCGGTGTCCCCGGCCGACCGCTCCCAGTAGGCCGTCCAGACCTGCTGCCCGGCCGAGAGGTCCGGGTGCACGAAGACCGTGCCCCGCCCCCGCCAGGCGGCCAGCCGCTCCGGGACCACCGGCACCGGCGTCTCGCCGGTCACCGCCTCCAGGTTCTCGACGCCGAACGCGTGCGGCAACAGCTCGGCCATCCGCAGCGGGGTCCCCTTCGCCTCGATCAGGCACTCCGGGCCGCCGTTCTCCCAGAGCAGCTGCCGGCACCGGCCGCAGGGCATCAGTGGCTCACCGGTGGCGTCGACGCAAGACAGCGCGACGATCCGCCCGCCGCCCGTGGCATGCAGCGAGGAGACCACCCCGCACTCGGCGCAGAGCACCACGCCGTACGCCGCGTTCTCCACGTTGCAGCCGACCACCACCCGGCCGTCGTCGACCAGGGCGGCCGCCCCGACCGGGAACTTCGAGTACGGCACGTACGCGTGCCGCATCACCTCGGTGGCGGCGGCCCGCAGCCGCTCCCAGTCGATCTCCATCACGCCTCCCATTCTGCCCAATTCACGCTGACCGGTCGCGGTACCGGCCCGGAGACGGCCGTGCCCGGCGGGTCTCCCCGGCCGGGCACGGTGCGTCGAGGACGGTCAGCCCTTGATGTACGGCTTGCCGTCGGCGGCCGGTGCCCGGACCTTCCCGACCAGCCCGGCCACGGCCAGGATGGTCGCCAGGTAGGGCAGCATCGCCAGGAACTGGCTGGGGATGCTGCTGCCGATCGCCCCCAGGTAGGTGGCGAGCTGGTCGGCGAAGCCGAAGAAGAGCGCCGCGAGCAGCGCACCGGTCGGGCTCCACCGGCCGAAGATCAGCGCGGCCAGGGCGATGAAGCCCTTACCGCCGATCATGTTCTTGGTGAAGGAGTAGAGCGCCAGGGTGTACGAGGCGCCACCCACGCCGGCCACCAGCCCCGCCAGGAGCACGTTGCGGTAGCGCAGCCGCAGCACCTTCACGCCGAGGGTGTCGGCCGCGGTCGGGTGCTCACCCACCGAACGGGTCCGCAGACCCCACCGGGTACGGAACAGCGCGATGTGGATGATCAGCACCAGCAGCAGGCCGAGGTAGAGGAAGATGTTCCCCCGGAACAGCGCCGGACCGAGCAGTGGGATGTCCTTGAGCAGCGGGATCTCCCAGTTGCTGAACCGGGGCGCGCTGTTGTACTTCGTCGCGTCGGTCTGCATCAACCGCTCGTAGAGGAAGCCGGTGACGCCGACCGCCAGCAGGTTGAGCACGATGCCCATGACCACCTGATCGACCAGGTAGCGGATGGCGAAGACGGCGAGCAGCAGCGAGATCAGCGCGCCGCCGATCGCCGCGGCGACCAGCCCGACCCAGACGTTGCCGGAGATGCTGCCGAAGAGCGCGCCGGAGAAGGCGCCCATCAGCAGCTGGCCCTCGATCGCCACGTTCACCACGCCGGTCCGCTCGCAGAGCACGCCGGCCAGCGCGCCGAAGATCAGCGGCAGGGCCAGGATGAACGTGCCCCGGACGATGTTCACCAGCGGCATGAAGTTGCGGCCCTCGGGGGCGGCGGAGACCTGCCAGCAGAGGAAGCTCAGCACGAAGGCGACCAGCCCGATCCCGAGCAGCAGGGTGAACCAGCGCTTCGGCATCCCGGCGAGCAGGGCGGCGCCGGCCGCGGCGGCGATGACCCCGAACAGGATCGCGCCGACCGTGCCGTTGATCTCCAGGGCGGCACCGCCCTCGGTCTCGCTGAGCGTGAACCGGGCCTGCTGGCCGGTGGCGAGCGCGCCGAACAGCACCGTCGCGAGCACGCCCAGCGCCAGCAGGACGGCCCCGCTCTTGCGGGCGCGCGTCCAGAAGCCCTCGTCGACCGTGGTCACGGCGACCTCGGGGACAGCGGTGGTGGACATGCTCACCAGCCCTTCGCGAGGCTCGTCTGCAGCCGGGCGGCGCGGGCGGCCCGGAGCTGGAAGATCGCCTTCACCAGGGCCGGCGCGGCGATGAAGATGACGATCAGCGCCTGGAGCACGGTGACCAGCTCCAGCGAGATCCCGGAGTACGACTGCATCCGGTTGCCGCCGGCCTGGAGCGCGCCGAACAGCAGCGCGGCCAGCAGCACGCCCCACGGCTTCACCCGGCCGAGCAGCGCGACCAGGATGCCGTCGAAGCCGATCTGCGCGATCACCAGCGGGGTCAACGCGTCCGCGGTCGAGCCGAGCACCATGTTCGACCCGCCGAGGCCGGCCAGCAGCCCCGAGATCACCATGACCAGCACGTACGCCTTGGTGACGCTGATGCCGGCGGTCCGGGCGGCGTTCGGGTTCTCGCCGACCGCGCGCAGCTCGAAGCCGAGCGTCGAGCGGTTCAGCAACCAGGCGACGAACCAGGTGACCAGCACCGCGAGCAGGATGCCGGCGTGCACCCGCAGGTTGTCGCCGAGCAGCCGGGGCAGCTGGGCGGAGGACTCGACCGGCTTGCTGATCGCGTCCGAACGGTTCGGGTTCTGCACCCCGTTCTGGACGATGATCCAGGACAGGAAGTAGACCGCCACGTAGTTGAGCATGATCGTGTTGATCACCTCGTGGGCGCCGGTCCGCGCCTTGAGGATGCCGGGGATGAAGCCCCAGAGCGCGCCGCCGGCCGCACCAGCGATCAGCGCGACCAGCAGGTGCACCACCGGCGGTAGCGGCAGCGCGAAGCCGGCGACGGCGGCGAGGATGACGCCGATGGTCGCCTGGCCCTGGGCGCCGATGTTGAACAGGCCGCCCCGGAAGGCGAGCGCCACCGACAGGCCGGTGAAGACCAGCGGCGCGGTGTAGGTGAGCGTCTCCGAGATCGGGCTGAGCGCGGCGGTGAAGCCGGTCGCGTCCGGGTCGAAGATCGCGCCCTTGAACAGATTCGCGTACGCCTCGCTGACCACGGTCCAGCTGGAGTTGATCGCGTCCGCCGGCCGGGCGGTGATGTAGCCGTAGGTGGCCAGCACCTCCGGGTCGGAGACGATGATCAGCACCGCGCCGACCAGCATGGCCAGCAGCACCGCCAGCACGGTGACCGTGACCGTGTTGGCCGCCCAGAGGTTGTCCAGGAAGAGCCGGCCCAGCGAGGGGCGGGGCTCGTCGGGCGCGGGCGCCTTGGTCGCGGTGGCGGGCACCGCCCGCTCGGTGTCGCCGGCCGGCGCGGTCGGGGTCGTCCGCGCCTCGCTCTGTGCCTCCTGCGCCTCGGTCGCCGGCTCCTTGTCCGGGGAGCCCGACACGGGGTTCGGGTTGCTCATGCCTTGTCCTCGCTGCCAGGGCCCTCGGGGGCCGGGGCCGCCGGGCCGGGCGTACCGCTGGTGCCGTCGGCCGGGGTCGTGGTGGCGGTGTCCGGGGTGATGCCCGCCATCAGCAGGCCGATCTCCTCACGCGGAGTGTCCGGGCTGACCACGCCGATGATCCGGCCGCGGTACATCACCGCGATCCGGTCGGCCAGGCCGATGACCTCGTCCAGCTCGCTGGAGACCACCATGACGGCGGTGCCGATGTCCCGCTCGCGGATCACCCGGCTGTGGATGAACTCGATCGAGCCGACGTCGACGCCACGGGTGGGCTGGGCGGCGATGAAGAGCTTCAGCGGCCGGGACAGCTCCCGGGCCACGATGACCTTCTGCTGGTTACCGCCGGAGAGGGTGCCCACCGCCGCGTCGGCCGAGGAGGTGCGGATGTCGAACTGCTCGATCCGCTCCTTCGCCGACTTCGCGATGGCGTCCGGCTTGAGCGAGAGGCCCTTGCCGAAGGGCGGCTGGTCGTAGATGTCCAGCACCAGGTTCTCCGCCACGGAGAACTCCTTGACCAGGCCGTCGACGCTGCGGTCCTCCGGCACGTAGCCGACGCCGGCGCGGAGCACCTTCTTGGTCGGCCAGCCGTGCACGGCCTCGCCGTCCAGCGTGACGGTGCCGGCGAGCGCCGGCCGCAGGCCCATGATCGCCTCGATCAGCTCGGTCTGCCCGTTGCCCTGCACGCCCGCGATGCCGAGCACCTCGCCCGCGTGCACGGTCAGATCGATGCCGTCGACCGCGCGTACCGCCCGGTCGTCGTCGACGACCAGGCCGGCGACCTCGAGGATCGGCTTGCCGGGCTGGGCCGGCTTCTTTTCCACGGTCAGCCGGACACTGCGGCCCACCATCAGTGCGGCCAGCTCGTCCCGGCTGGCGCTCGGCGAGGCGGTGCCGACGGTCTTGCCGCGCCGGATCACCGTGATCCGGTCGGCGATCGCCTTCACCTCGCCCAGCTTGTGGGTGATGAAGACGATCGACTTGCCGGCGGCCTTGAGCGACCGCATGACCGCGAGCAGTTCCTCGGTCTCCTGCGGGGTCAGCACGGCCGTCGGCTCGTCGAGGATCAGCAGGTCGACGTCGCGGGTGAGGGCCTTGACGATCTCCACCCGCTGCTGGATGCCGACCGGCAGGTCCTCGATCACCGCGTCCGGGTCGACCCGGAGGTTGTACCGCTCGGAGACCTCGGCGACCTCCCGCCGGGCCCGCCGCCGGTCGAGGAAGCCGGTGAAGGCGCCCGTGACCTGCTCGGCGCCGAGCATGACGTTCTCGGCCACCGTGAAGACCGGCACCAGCATGAAGTGCTGGTGCACCATGCCGATCCCGGCTGCGATGGCGTCCGACGGGCCCTTCAGCTTCAGCGGCTTCCCGTCCACCAGGATCTCGCCCTCGTCGGGCTGGTAGAGCCCGTAGAGCACGTTCATCAGGGTCGACTTGCCGGCGCCGTTCTCGCCGAGCAGGGCATGAATCTCTCCAGGCTCCACCGTCAGGTCGATGTGGTCGTTGGCGACCAGGTCACCGAACCGTTTGGTGATGCCGCGCAGTTCGAGTCTCAGCGCAACCTCCTGGAGTGCGAGCGATGGTGCAGCGTAGCGGCTGCCCGCCGGCCACCGCGCCGGGTGGGGGTCAGGTGGGAGGTGAAGGTGGATCGGCCGCCCCGGCTCCGCGGGGTCTTCCCCACGTACGCCGAGGCGGCCGGATCGTCATGCCTGGTGCCCGCCGGCCCCCGCCGATGGTCTCATCGCGGCGGCCGGCGGATCGGTCACTTGGTCGGCTGGGCCTTCGAGGTGACCGTGATGGTGCCGGCGGCGATGTCCGCCTTGATCTTGTCGACCTCGGCCTTCAGGTCCGCCGGGACCTTGCTGTCGAAGTCGTGGTACGGGGCGATCGAGACGCCGTTGTTGGCCAGGGTGCCGACGAAGCCCGGCTTGGCCTGGAGCTTCTCGCCACCGGCGGCCTTGAGCACGGCCTCCTTGACGGCGTCCGGGATGTTCTTGACGACCGTGGTCACCAGCGCCGGGCAGTTCGGGGTGCTCTCGCAACCGTCGACGTCCACCCAGATCACCGAGTACTTGCCACCGGAGGCCTGGGCGGCGGCGGTGGTGCCGAGGCCGGAGCCACCGGCGACCGGCATGATGATGTCCGCGCCCTGGGCGACCAGCGCGTCGGAGACCTTCTTGCCCTCGTCCTGCTTGACGAAGTCGTTGGTGAAGGAGCCCTTCTGGGTCGCCTTGTCCCAACCGAGGACCTGGACGTTCTTGCCCTTGGCCTTGTTGTAGTACGCGACGCCGTCGGCGAAGCCATCCATGAAGATGGTCACCGGCGGGATCGGCAGACCGCCGTAGGTGCCGACCTTGCCGGACTTGCTCATCCCGGCGGCCAGGTAACCGGCCTGGAAGGCGGCCTGGGCGGTGTCGAACTGCATCGGGTAGATGTTGTCCAGGCCCGGGTTCGAGTCGACGATCGCGAACTGCTGGTTCGGGTTCGCCTGCGCGGCCTTCTTGGTGGCGTCGGACATCAGGCCACCGACCGCCAGGATGAAGTCGCACTTCTGGTTGACGAACCCGGTCAGGTTGACCTCGTAGTCCGCCTCGGCCTTCGACTGGACGTTCTTGATGTCGATGTTGTCGTTTTCCTTCTTCGCCTCCTGCAGGCCCTTCCAGGCCGAGGTGTTGAAGGACTTGTCGTCGATGCCACCGACGTCGGTCACCATGCAGGCGCTGAACTTCTTGCCGCCGGTGCCGCCGGCGTTCTTGTCGTCCTTGGGGGCCTCACCACACGCGGCGGCACCCAGCACGAGGCCACCCGCGACGATCGCGGAGGCGATCCGCATCCCACGCACAGAGCGCAAGACGTCTCCTTCCCATTGCACACCGCGTCGTGCGCGGTGGCAGCCCATGCGCCGGCCTGCGGTGTGCCGCCGGCGTCCCACGTTACGGACGGGAGCGTACGCCCGCGCCCACCCACCGGCCGACAATCGTGCACGACTGTTGAGCGGTCGTTACCCCTACGTAACCCTTGGGTGGGGCAAATCACTTCTCGTGCCGAGAGCCGCCCCGGAGAGGTGTCGCAAACGTCCGTTTCCCGCGGCGTTTCCGCTGCCGACGACCTACCGCCAGAAGACCGCCACCGCAGCGTTGACCAGGGTCAACCCAATGATGGCAAGGAAATGGCCCCGGTTCACCGACTCCCGCTTACGCGAGAAGAAGACCATGACGAAGATCAGCAGCGCGAACACCAACTTGGTAACAAGCTTTGCCGGTGCCGGCTCGTCGCCGTCACGCAGCGGCGCGGCCAGACCGAGACCGGTCAGCAGCCCGATCACCGAGCCCCAGAGCATGGCCGCGTTGATCCGTAGCCGGCCGCTGACGAACTGGGCGATCGAGCCACCGAGCAGCATCGCGAAACCGATCAGGTGGACGTAGAGAAGTACCAGCCGAAGAGCTTCCATGCCGGCCATCCTCCCCTATCCACGACGATTTGTAGTAGACCGCCCGTCGAGCCGTGGTCACACCGTGACCTCGGCCCGGCGCCCCTGGTCCGACGCCGGCGCCGCGTCGCCGCCTGACCGGAACCGACCCACCAGCACCAGGGCCAGGCCGACGACCGCGTAGCCGGCCAGCACGGCGAGGGCGCGGGACCCGCCGGCCCCGTCGAAGAACGCGGCCGAACGGAGCAGCGTGCCGCCGGCTCCGACCGGCAGGAACTGCCCGACCGTTCCCCATGGCTGGGGCAGCAGCTCGGGTGCGGCGCTGACCGCGGAGAGCGGGTTGCCGACCAGGAAGACCAGCAGCGCGCCGAGCCCGATGCCGGGACCGCCGAGCAGCGCCCCGAGGCCGGCCACCGTGCTCGCGGCGGCCAGCGCGAACAGCCCGATCGCGCGTGCCTCGAGCCAGCCGGAGCCGGCCAGGACGCCCAGCCAGCCGTGCAGAACCGCGACCCCGACCAGGCCGGCGAGGGCGGCGTAGCCGACCAGCCCCAGCAGCCGGGCGCCCCGGCGGGCGACCAGGGCGACGAGCAGCGCCCCCGCCAGCATGCTGGTCAGCGCCAGCGGCAGGAAGCCGGCGGCGAACCCGGCGCCGCGCGGGTCGTCCGGGGCGGCCGGGACGACCGTCACCACCGGCACCGGACGGCCGGCGGCGAGCTGGGCCGAGGCCTCGGCGAGCAGCGCGGCGACCGTCGGGCTGGCCGCCGGTGCGGTGTGCAGGGCGACCCCGTCCGGGCCGGCGACGAAGGCGGCGTACACCTCCCGGTTGCGCAACGCCCGGTCGGCCGCCGCGCCGTCCGGGAGCGTGGTCACCTGGAAGGCGCCCGGCCGGGCGGCGGCGAGCCGGCCGGCGAGTTCGCTCGCCGCCGGTGCCGGGCCGGCGACGGCGACCGGCAGATCGCGCGGCGCGAGGTGGGCGGCCGGTGCCGCGAACAGGGGTACGAGCAGCGCCTGCACCCCGACCACGAGGGCAACCAGCAGGACGGCGAGCAGCCAGGGGGACGGGTCCCGGGACGGTCGAGCGAACATCTCCGCCTCCTAAAACGAACGTTCGTTCTCTTGACTTGAGAGTGCGCCCGCCGACCGTCGCCAGTCAAGAACGAACGTTCGCTTTACACTGTGGGTCGTGCCACGCGTATCGGACGAACACCTCGCGGCCCGCCGCCGGCAGATCCTCGACGCGGCCCGGCGCTGCTTCCTGCGCGACGGCTTCCACAACACCTCGATGCAGGACGTGATCGCCGAGGCGGGGCTCTCCGTCGGGGCCGTCTACCGCTACTTCCCCAGCAAGAACGACCTGATCACGTCGATCGCCCAGTCGGTGATCGGCGGGGCGGAGGAGGTCTTCGCCGAGCTGTCCCGGCACGAACCGCCACTGCCCCTGACCGAGGTGCTGGAGCGGGCGCTCACGTACGTCGACTCCCAGACCGGCCCGGACGGCGTCCTACCGCTGGCGATCCAGGTGTGGGCCGAAGCGCAGCGGGATCCGGCGCTCGCCGCGTTCGTCCGCGGGACCTACACCGCCTTCCGGAACCACTTCATCACGCTGACCCGCCGGGCCCGCGCGGCCGGCGAACTGCCTGCGGACGCCGACCCGGAGGCGGTCGGGGCAGCCCTGTTCGGCCTGGTGCCCGGCTACCTCATGCAGCGCATCCTGACCGGCTCCCCGGACCGGACCACCTACCTGGCCGGTGTCCGAGCCCTGCTCCAGACCCACCCCGCACCCCGCTGACCGGCGCCCCGCGCCGGATGCGCGCTGGAACGTGGAAGTAGTGGCCTCCGGCCGACGGGGAGACCACTACATCCTGGTTCGAGGGCCGGCCATGGCCCCGCCGTCGGGAGTCGGGCTCAGGGCCGTCAGGCGAGACGCCAGACCTGGAAGGTGGGGCCGTCGGCGGGCAGAGTCACCGCGCCGTCGGCGTCGGGGCGCAGCGCGGGGGCGTCGCCGTAGACGTTCTCCGCCGCCGGCAGGCCGGGCAGCCGCACCGGGGTGCCGGCCGCGCGGCGGGCCAGCACCAGCACCGTGCCCGTGGGCGCCTCGCGGAGGAAGGCCAGAGTGTCGGCGTCGGCGTGCACCCAGCGCAGGCCGCCGCGCCGCAGCGCCGGCTCGTCGCGGCGCAGCGCGAGCAGCGACCGGTACGCGTCGAACGTCCGCCGGTCCCAACTCTCCGGCCGGTGCCACGGCATCGGGGTACGCGAGCCCTCGCCGTTCGTACCGGTAAGCCCCAGCTCGTCCCCGGCGAAGATCACCGGGGTGCCGGGCATGGTGGCGAGCAGGCCGGCGGCCACCTCCTGCCGGGCCGCGTCGCCGACCACGGTCCGGATCCGGGCCGAGTCGTGCGACCCGAGCAGCTGCCACGAGTGCACGTACGAGCGCCAGGAGATCAGCGACCGGTAGGTGTTCATGGTGGCCAGCACCGCGCCCGCGTCCCGGCTGCGGACCCCACCGGGCGTGCCGAGGAAGTTCGGCACCGGGCCGTCACCGAGGCGCAGCCAGGACCAGACCGGGTCGGTGAAGCCGACGTAGTTCATGGTGCCGTGCCAGCCGTCCCGGTCCAGGTCACCGGTGTGGTCGTGGCCGTGTTCGGCGAGCAGCAGCCCGTCGGCCCGGGTGTCGGCGACCACCTCGCGCAGCAGCCGCGCCACCTCGTGGGTGTACGCGTCCGCGCCCCGCCGGCCGGTCATGTTCGCCACGTCGACCCGCCAACCGTCCAGCCCGTACGGCGGGCGCAGCCACCGGCGCAGCAGCGAGTCCTCGGCGGTGGCGAAGCGGCGGCGCAACTCGGGGCTGCCCCAGTTGAGCTTCGGCAGCGACTTGACCCCGTTCCAGGACTCGTAGTCGCCGCCGGCGAGGTCGAAGTAGTAAAGGTCCCGCTCGGGGGCGGCCACGTCGGAGACGGCGGCCGTGAACCACCGGTGGGCGTCGCCGGTGTGGTTGCTGGTGATGTCGCCGAGCAGCCGCCAGCCCCGGCCGTGCACCGCGTCGGCCAGCCGGGCCAGGGCGGCGTCCCCGCCGAGCAGCGGGTCGACGGTGTCGAAGCTCGCCGCGTCGTAGCGGTGGTTGGAGCGGGCCGGGAAGACCGGCGTGAGGTAGACGGTGTTCACCCCGAGCCGGTCCAGGTGGTCCAGCCGGTCGGTGACGCCGTCGAGGTCGCCGCCGTAGAACTGGCGGGGCGTCTCCGGGCCGCACCCGATCACCGGAGTGTCCCAGTCGCACGGGATCGCCCAGTCCGGCGCGGTGCGGCCGTCGGCGGCGGCCGAGCGGGCGAACCGGTCCGGGAAGATCTGGTAGATCACCGCGTCCCGGGCCCAGGCCGGCGGCGGCGCGTAGCTGACCAGCTTGAAGTCGCCGTGGTCCGGCACGTCGTGGTCGACGAGCCCGGCCGCGTTCAGCCAGCGGGCGCCCGTCCCGCCGTCGACCAGGAAGCGGTAGTTGCTGACCGGATTGCGGACCTGGACGTCGGCCCGCCACCACACGTCACCGCCCTCGGTGCGGTCGACCACGGCCTCCGCGAAGCGCGGTTCGCCGTCGCCGGTGGTCCGGACGTGCATCTGGCGCACGCCGGCGCCGGCCGGCACCCGGACGAAGACCGGGACGGTCTGCCCGAGCGCGGGCTCCTGCTCCGGCACGTAGGTGGCGGATCCGTCGTGGTGCGGCTGGAGAGACATGGGGATGCCTTTCGCGTCGTTGAAGACAGGGAGGGGGGCGGGCACCCGCCGCGATCGGTCACCCGACCGCGGCGGTCCGCCCGGAAACCGCTCCGGTGTACGTCGACACGACGCCCTTGCCGCAGCGTGAGCCGAGGAGGCTCAGCCTTTGACGGCTCCGGCGGTGAGGCCGGAGACGATGTAGCGCTGGAGCAGTTGGAACACCAGCACCGTCGGGACGGCGGTGAGCAGGGTGCCCGCCGCGAACATCCCGAAGTTGTTGTTGCGCTCGCCGGCCACCAGGCCGAACATGCCGACCGCCAGGGTCTTCGACTCCGGCTCGGTGAGGAACACGTTGGCGATGAGGAACTCGTTGATCGCGCCGATGAAGGCGAGCAGTCCGGTCACCGCCAGGATCGGCGCCACCAGCGGCAGCATGATCCGGAAGAAGACCTGGACGTGCGAGGCGCCGTCCATGGTCGCCGACTCGTCCAACTCCTTCGGCAGGGTGTCGAAGAAGCCCTTCATCAGCCAGGTGTTAGCGCCGAGCGCAGTGCCCATGTAGAGCAGGAACAGGCCCCACGGGGTGTTGAAGCCGATCGCCGGCCACAGGGCGGTGACCGTGGTGAAGATCAGGAAGATCGCCACGATGGCCAGGAACTGCGGGAACATCTGGATCAGCAGCAGCGCGAGCAGCCCGACCCGGCGACCGGCGAACCGCATCCGCGAGAACGCGTACGCCGCGAGCGCGGACAGGAAGATCGACGCGAAGCTGGCCACGCCGGCGAGCAGCAACGAGTTGAGGAACCAGTGGGCGAAGGCGGTCTTGTCGAACAGGTTGGTGAAGTTCTCCAGGGACGCCCCGGTCGGCAGCAGCTCGGTCGAGGAGAGTGTGCCGAGCGGGTTGAGCGCCGCGGAGATGACGAACAGGATGGGGAAGAGGCTGAACGCCACTGCCAGCACCCCGACCAGGTGCCGCCAGCCCACCTGGGCGAACCAGCGACCCTTCGACTTCCCCGTCGCGTCGCGGTTGGCGACCGGGGCGTCCGCGTAGGTGGTCACGAGTACACCTCCTCCTGCTTCCGGGTACGCGAGAAGCTGATCGCCGCCACGGCGGCCACGATCGCGAAGATGAAGATCGATACCGTGGTGGCCAGGCCGTACTCGGCGCCCTGGGCGCCGAAGGCGAGCCGGTAGGTGTAGGTGATGAGCAGGTCGGTGGCGCCGTTGGTCGGGTTGTCCGCCGGGAAGGGCCCACCCTCGGTGGTGAACAGGATCGCGTTGACGTTGTTGAAGTTGTACGCGAACGACGCGATCAGCAGCGGCGAGAGCGCGACCAGCAGCAGCGGCAGGGTGACCGCCCGGAAGGACTGCCACGGGCTGGCGCCGTCGACCGAGGTGGCCTCGGTCAGCTCGCGCGGGATCGCCTGGAGCGCGCCGGTGGCCACCAGGAACATGTACGGGTAGCCCAGCCAGAGCTGCACCAGCAGCACCGCGAGCCGGGCTGTCCACGCCCCGCCGAACCAGTCGACCCCCAGCCCGAACAGGTTGTTGATCAGGCCGAAGTCGGTGTTGAACATGTCCCGCCAGACCAGCAGCATCGCGAACGACGGCATGGCGTACGGGAGGATCAGCAGCACCCGGTAGAGGTTGGTGCCCCGCATCCGGGGCGAGTGCAGGACGAGCGCGATGGCCATGCCGAGCAGGAAGGTGAGCCCGGTCGAGCCGATCGCGAAGGCGAAGTTCCAGATCAGCGTGCCGAAGAACGGGCCGGAGATGTTCGGGTCGGTGAGTACCCGGCTGAAGTTCTGCAGCCCGACGTTGACCTTCCAGCCCTGGGCGAGCCGCTCGCCGTCGGCGGCGACGAAGGAGCCGCTCGCCGCGTCGGCGGTCCAGGTCTTGCCGGTCTCGCTGTCCTTGACGCAGTCACAGCCCCCGTCGTACGCCCGGACGGCCTTGCCCTCGTAGGCGCGGGACAGGCCGTTGGAGCGGATCGCGCCGCCGGAGGTCGGCACGACGAGGTCGGTGATCTCCTTGCTCCGGGTGCCGGCCTGACCGAAATTGAGCACGGTGTAGCCGTCGGCAGCGGTGATCTTGCCGGTCGGGCTGACCGTGACCTGGCCCACGTCGAGCTTGCGCAGCCCGCCCGGGTCACCGGCGAAGACCTCCTTGCTCTTCGGGTCGCTCAGGAGGAAGACGAGCGGAGCCGTCGCCGGGTCGCCCTTGGTGGCGATGGAGAGGGCGTACTCGGTGGAGCCGGGGACCTGCTTCACCGAGGAGGTCTGGATGGCGACGATCGCGTCGTCCTTGCTGCCGCGGTGGCCGTCGCCGAAGTTCGTGAACGCCGTGCTCGCGGTGTAGAGCACCGGGAAGATCTGGAAGGCGATCAGGAAGAGCGTGCCGGGGACCAGGTACTTGGCCGGGATGTGCCGGCGGCCGAGGTAGAGGTAGAAGAGGGCGGCGGTGGTGGCCGCCAGGATGCCCAGTCCGACCCAGTGTTCGGCCTCGATGAGCGGAAACGCCGCCCAGAGCGCGATCCCGGCCACCAGGCCGAGCAGGACCACCTTGACGACGAGGCCGGTCGCGGTGATCGGCGCGTGGTTCCGCGCGGTACGGGACTTGCGCGGGAGCCCGCTCCGAACGGGCTCCCGGCCCGGGGTCTGCATGGCAGACCCCGGGCCGGACAGCGACGTGCTCATTACTTGATCTGACCCGCGATGGTCTTGCCAGCGGCGGTGATCGTCTTGGCCGGGTCGGCGCCACCGATGACGGCGGCCTCCGCCTTGCCGAACGGGTCCCAGATCGCGGCCATGGCCGGGATCGCCGGGAGCACCTGGCCGTTCTTGCCGGCCTCCTGGAACTTGGCCAGGTCCGGGTCCTCGCCCTTGACCTGCTCGAAGGCGGCGGTCAGCGCCGGCGGGCGCGGCTCGGCCTTGTACAGCGCGACGGCCAGCTCGGGCTTGGTCACGTAGTTGGTGACGAACTCCTGGGCCAGGGCCTTGTTCTTGCCCTTGGCGGCGACGTAGAACGCCTGGACGCCCACGAACGGCTGGGCCTCCTTGCCACCGGCGAAGCCGGGGACCGGCGAGATGTCGTACTTGATGCTGGCCTTCTTGGCGTCGGCGATGGCCCACGGGCCGGAGACCAGGAAGGCGCACTTCTTGCCGGTGAAGGTCGCGATGGAGTTCTCGCCGGTGATGGACCGCTTCAGCGCGCCCTCGCCCTTCTCACCGAGCTTCGCGATCTTCTGGAAGGCCGCGATCGACTCCGGCTTGCCCACACCCAGGTCCTTCGGGTCGTAGTCGCCGTTGGCCGCGGTGCCGAACAGGTAGCCGCCGCCGGAGGTGTACAGCGGGTAGATGTGGTACGCGTCGCCGTTCTGACCGGACTGGAGGCAGAGGATCTCCTGGACCTTCTTCTCGGCCTTGAGCCTCTTGCCGGTGGTGACGAGGTCCTCGATCGTCTTCGGCGCCTCGGGGGCCAGCTCGGTGTTGCGGATCAGCGCGACGTTCTCGGTGGCGTAGGGGACGCCGTAGAGCTGGCCGTTGAAGGTCACGGCCTTGACCGCGGTCTCGTTGAACGCGCTCTTCTGCTCGGCGCTGAGCTGCACCGGGTCGATGGCGCCGTTCTGGACCATGTTGCCGATCCAGTCGTGGGCGCCGACCACGACGTCCGGGCCGCTGCCCTGCTGGGAGGCGGTGACGAAGTTGGTCTGCAGGTCCTTGGAGACGGCCTGGACCTCGACGGTGACGCCGTTCTCCTTGCCGAACTCCTCGGCGAACGGCTTGAGGGCCGCCGCCCGCTTGTCGTCGGCCCAGATCACCAGCTTGCCGCCCGCCGCCTTGGCGGACTCCTTCGCAGCCGGCTTGTCGCTGCCACCGTTACCGCAGCCGGACGCGGCGAGCGCCAAGCCGAGGACAGCGACCACACCCGCGGTACGGATGCGCATCGGTACTCCTGTCGTCATGGCGGCCCGCCGGGGGAAGGGCGGCCCGCCAGTGGAAACCTCTGTAATTTCTTGCTGACCGGCGCTGGGGTGCCGCGCCGCTGCTCACGCATGTTGCGGGGACGTTAGCAAGAGGTTGCAGAGAATGGAAGGGATTGCAGGAGTGTACGCAAGACTTTGCCGTTGAGCTAAAGTGCCGCCATGCGCGCTCGACTGTCCGACATCGCCCAACAGGCCGAAGTCAGCGAGGCCACGGTGTCGCGGGTGCTCAACGACCGCCCCGGAGTGGCCCCCGAGACCCGGCAGGCCGTCCTGACCGCCCTCGACGTGCTCGGCTACGAGCGCCCCGCCCGGCTGCGCAAGCGCAGCGCCGGGCTCGTCGGGCTGGTCGTACCCGAGCTGGACAACCCGATCTTCCCGGCCTTCGCCCAGGTCATCGAGTCGACGCTGGCGCAGAGCGGCTTCACCCCGGTGCTCTGCACCCAGACCCCGGGCGGGGTGACCGAGGACGAGTACGTCGAGATGCTGCTGGACCGGCAGGTCTCCGGGATCGTGTTCGTCTCCGGCCTGCATGCCGACACCGCCGCCAACCACGACCGGTACCGCGCGCTGATCGCCCGGCCGCTGCCGATCGTCATGATCAACGGATTCGCCCCCGGCATCGCGGCGCCCTTCGTCTCCTGCGACGACAAGGAGGCCACCGAGCTGGCCGTCGGGCACCTGGTCGTGCTCGGCCACCGCCGGATCGGCCTGATCACCGGCCCGGACCGGTTCGTTCCGGTGCAGCGGCGGGTGGCCGGTTTCCGGACCGCCATGACGCGCCTGGCCGGCACGGCCGAGGCGGAGGTCGGCGAGCTGGCCCAGCTCTCCCTCTTCGGCGTCGAGGGCGGGGAGGTCGCCGCCGGCCGGCTGATCGAGCGTGGCGTGACCGGCATCGTCTGCGGCTCCGACCTGATGGCGCTCGGCGCGATCCGGGCGGCCCGCCAGCGCGGCCTCTCGGTCCCCGGTGACATCTCCGTGGTCGGGTACGACGACTCCCCGCTGATGGCGTTCACCGACCCGCCGCTGACCACCACGCGCCAGCCGGTCGCCGCCATGGCGGTGGCCGCGGTCCGCGCCCTGGTCGACGAGATCAACGGGCACCCCGCTCCGCACTCCGAGTACCTGTTCCGCCCGGAGCTGGTGGTCCGGGGTTCCACGGCGGTGGCCCGCCAGGCGGGCGCCGCCCCGGGCGGTGGCGCGGAGCGACAGCGCCCGACCGCCCCCACCCTCGCCGTCCCGGCGTGACGACGCCAGTCTCTCGCCCCGTTTCCGCGACCGAGCCTGGCCGCGCGTGATGGCCGTCATTTCTTGCGCAAGGAATGCTTGACTCTTGCAGCGCTTGAGCGGCATTCTGCTCAGACACCCGCGCCCGTAACCCGCCTCCGCGCGGGTGCCGCCGCCCCTTGCCACAGAACGGGGATCGTCACCGATGACCGCCGCCGCCCATCCCACGCCGCTGACCTCCGACGACGACTGGTGGCGATCCGCGGTCGTCTACCAGGTCTACGTCCGCAGCTTCGCCGACGCGAACGGGGACGGCGTCGGTGACCTCGAGGGCATCCGCCAGCGGCTGCCGTACCTGCGCGAGCTCGGCGTGGACGCGCTGTGGCTGACCCCCTTCTACACCTCGCCGCAGATCGACGCCGGCTACGACGTGGCCGACTACCGGGACGTGGACCCGCTGTTCGGCTCCCTCACCGACTTCGACGCGATGATCACCGACGCGCACGCGCTGGGCCTGCGGATCATCGTCGACCTGGTGCCCAACCACACGTCCAGCCAGCACCCGTGGTTCACGGCGGCCCTCTCGGCCGGCCCGGGCTCCCCGCAGCGCGAGCGCTACCTGTTCGCCGAGGGCAAGGGCGAGCAGGGCGAGCTGCCGCCGAACGACTGGGAGAGCATCTTCGGCGGCCCCGCCTGGACCCGGATCGCCGACGGTCAGTGGTACCTGCACCTGTTCGACCCGGCCCAGCCCGACCTCAACTGGCGCCACCCCGAGGTGCGCGCGGAGTTCGAGGACGTCCTGCGGTTCTGGCTCGACCGGGGCGTGGACGGCTTCCGGATCGACGTGGCGCACGGGATGATCAAGGCCGAGGGGCTGCCGGACGTCGGGTTCAACTCGATGACCACCGGCCAGCGCCAGTCGGAACTGCTGGGCAAGGGCCAGCTGCCCTACTTCGACCAGGACGAGGTGCACGACATCTACCGCGCCTGGCGGCCGATACTGGACAGCTACCCGGGCGGCCGGATGGCGGTGGCCGAGGCGTGGGCGGAGACCCCGCAGCGGCTGGCCCGCTACATCGGCCCGGACGAGCTGCACCAGGCGTTCAGCTTTGACTTCCTCGACGCCACCTGGTCCGCCGACTCGTTCCGCAAAGTGATCGACACCGCGCTCGCCGAGTCGACCATCGTGGGCGCCCCGACCACCTGGGTGCTCTCCAACCACGACCGGCAGCGGCACGTCACCCGGTACGGCGACGGTGAGGTCGGCCTCCGCCGCGCCCGGGCCGCCGCCCTGCTGATGCTCTCCCTGCCCGGCTGCGCGTACGTCTACCAGGGCGAGGAGTTGGGCCTGCCGGAGGTGCTGGACCTCCCCGACGAGCTGCGCCAGGACCCGGCGTTCCTGCGCACCGGGGAGAGCCGGGACGGCTGCCGGGTGCCGATCCCGTGGAGCGGCGAGTTGGCCCCGTACGGCTTCGGCCCGGAAGGCGGCGAGCTGAGCTGGCTGCCGGCCCCGGCGACCTGGCGGGCCCTCTCGGTGGCCGCCCAGGCCGGCGCACCCGGCTCGACGCTGGAGCTCTACCGGACCGCCCTGCGGATCCGGCACGAGCACCCGGCGCTGGCCGGCACCGACGGCATCACCTGGCTGGAGACCGAGCCCGGGGTGCTGGCGTTCCGCCGGGCCGCCGGGGACGTCGAGCTTACCTGCGTGGTCAACCTCAGCGGCGCGGAGGCCACGGTCGCCGGCTACGGCCGGCCGATCGTCGCCAGCGCCGACCTCACCGGGCGGGACGACGGGCACGTCCTGCCGGTGGACGCAGCTGCGTGGTTCGAACGGCGCTGAGCCGGGTAACCCGCCATTGACCTGGTCGTCCGTTGTGCCCCGCGCCGACGGGCGGCTGGGCAACCGACCCCTTGTGGTGGGGGGTGAGGTGGCACCGGTCCCTCGGGGAGTCCGCTCCCCGAGGGACCGTTGTCCATCCGGGACGTCCGTCAGGCGCCCTTGCCGGTGAGCAGCTTGGCGATCCGGGCGAAGCCGGCCCGCACCTCGTCCCGGCTGGGCGCGGGCAGCGGCTCGGGCACCGGCTCCTGCTCGGCGGCCAGCTCCAGCTCCTCGTCGATGACGTCCTCGAAGTCGCCGTAGAGGTCCGCCTGGTCGACCCGGGCCGCCTCGTCCTCCGCGGCGATCTGCGCCGCCGCGATCTCGCCACGGATCTCGTCGGGTGTGAGCGCCGGCAGCAGCGGCTCCACCACCGCCATCAGCTGTTCCTCGGCGACCACCGCCTCGGCCAGGGCGAGCGCGTGCGGCCGCTCGTACGGGCCGCAGACCACCGGCTCCCACTCCTCGGCGTCACCGAGCGGGCCGAACGTGATGATCCACGGCAGGCCGAGCATCGGCGAGTCTTCCGGCAGGTCCAGTGTCACGAGTGCGCCCACCGGCTCATCATGGTCGCTCCCGCCGACCCCGCGCTTCAAGATCCGCACAAGTTCAGGGAAAGTGCCGCCCTCACCCGCCGGGCGGCCACACTTTCCGGGACGTTGTCCGGATCCTGCCCCCCGGGCGGCCGCCTGGTCAGGCGGAACGGGTGGCGTCGAGGGCGGCGCGGACCAGGGCGAGGGCGCGGTCCGGCGGCACACCCAGGCGGGCCGCCTCGGCGGCGTACTCGGCCGCGGCCTGGTGCAACCGGTCGGTGGCGTCGTCGCGCCCCGGGGCGACCACGGTCCCGTGCCGTCCCCGGGTCTCCACCAGCCCGGTGCCCTCCAGCTCCCGGTATGCCCGGGCCACCGTGTTCACCGCCAGCCCCAGGTCGGCGGCGAGCTGCCGGACCGCGGGCAGCCGGGTGCCCACCGGCAGCCGGCCGTCGCCGATCATCCGGGCGAGCTGGCCCCGCACCTGCTCGTACGGGGGCACCGCCGAGGCCGGGTCGATCCGGATCCGGGTGGTCATCCCGCCCCTCCCGGCGTACCCGGTTCGGTCTCCTCGTCGAGCTCCACGTCCACCTCCGCCGCGCCGCCACCCTCAGCCAGGTCCACCACCCGGCCGTACCGGCTGGTGGCGGCCAGCGCCGCCCCGAAGAGCAGCAGCTGGTTGAGCAGGTAGAGGTAGAGCAGCAGCCCCACCGCGCCCGCCACCACCGTGTACGCCGGATTCCGCTCGGTCCGCACCACGTAGTAGCGCCCGACCGTGTTGAGCAGGGTGATGCCGACCGCGACCACCAGCACCACCGGCCGCAACCGGCGACGGCTCATCCGCAGCCGGGGCACCGCCACCAGCAGCGCCACGGCCAGCAACGCGTTGATCACGACGCTGAGTACCGCGCTGACCGTGGTCAGCCCGACCGAGCCGGTGCTGCGCAGCAGGAAGCGCAGCAGCGACTCCAGCGCGTCCACGGCGGCCACCGAGACGCCGAGCAGTACGAAGATCGCGACCAGCACCCCCAGGTCGACCAGACGGCGGACCACCAGGTTGCCGGGCTGCTGGTTGAAGCCGTACATCAGCCGCTGGGAGGAGCGGATGGCCTCCACCCAGCCGATCCCGGTGAAGACCAGGATGATCAGGCCGACCACGCCGACGGCGTTGCTGCTCTGGGCGATCTGCTGCGGGTTGAGGAACGGCAGGTTCCGCTCCAGGAAGTCCGCGGCCGCCTTGCTGACCTCGTCGTTGTCCTCCAGGATCGCCCCGAAGATCCAGTACGCGACCAGGGCGAGCGCGAAGACCGCGAAGAAGCCGTAGTAGGCGATCGCGGCCGCGAGCCGGCCGGCCAGCACGTCGGCGTAGAGCGCCCCCGCCCGCCACAGGTGGTCGAACACCGGCAGCCGGACCCGCGCCGCGTCGATCCGGCGGCCGGCGGCGGCCTCGATCCGGCCGAGCACGTTCACCAGAACCTCCGCAGAGTGCCTCGTCCTCCGGTGCGGGGAGGAAGGCGGGTGTCCGCAGGGCGGGGACGGCTACCTTGTCGTACCCACTGGCTACGTTCAAGACCATGGCCACCACGGCGGCAGGTGAGGAGACCGGACACGCCCGGTACACCTACCGGCTTCGTGTGTCCACCACTGCACAACGGCGACTGGAAGCCGAGTGGGGCCGCTGCCGGTGGTTGTGGAACGAATGCGTCGCCCGGTCGAAGAAAGCCCACCGCGACGGGGAGAAGTGCGGGCCGGCCCGCCTGGACAAGATGCTGACCGACGCCCGTCGCATCACTCCGTGGCTTGCCGAGGGTGCCAGCGTGCCGCAGCAGCAGCTCATCCGTGACTTCGGCCGATCCCGGGACAAGGCGCTCCAGGACATCAAGGCCAGGGTGCCGATGCGCCGGCGCGCCGGGATGCCCCGATACAAGAATAAACACACGGCCGCGCCGACGCTGAACTACACCCGCCGCGGTTTCCGCATCTGCGACGGGCGGCTGCACCTTGCCGGCGGGATCGTGGTGACGGTCGTGTGGTCCCGGGAGTTGCCCGCGCCGCCCAGCTCGGTGCGCGTCTACCGGGACAGCCTCGGCCACTGGTACGCGTCGTTCGTCGTCGAAGCACAGGTGCAGCCGCTGCCCGCCACCGGCGTGGTGATCGGCGTCGACTGGGGTGTGCGGCAGATCGCGACCACCACCTCCGACGCCCACGACCTTCCCCACCCCGGGCATGGCAGGAAGGTGGCGGGAAAGGTGGCCCGGTACCAGCGGATGATGGCCAGGCGAGAACGGCCGAAGGGCAAACCCGCCACGCGCGGCTACCGTAAGGCGGCGCGGCAGGCCGCGAAGGTGCACAAGAAGATCGCCCGGCAGCGGCAGGACACCGGCCGTAAGTGGGCGAAGAAGGTTGCCCGTGACCATGATGTGATCGCGGTGGAGGACTTCCGGCCGAGGTTCCTGGCGAAGACGACGATGGCCCGTAAGGCGGCTGACGCGGCGGTTGGTGCGACGAAACGGGCCCTGATCGAGATGGGCCGTAAACACGGCCGCACCGTGCACCTGGTCAATCCTGCGCATACCACGATGGATTGCGCGCAGTGCGGAGCGAGAGCCAAGCACGCACTTCCCCTTTCCGAACGCACATACACATGCACCGCGTGTGGGCTTGTCTCACCGAGGGACAAGAACTCCGCCCGTGTGATGCTGGTCCGGGCTGGTCTGAACCCGGCTGGTGTTGATCGCGTAAGACCTGATCGTCCGCAGGGCGATCAGGCAGCGTGAGCCAGGAATCCCCTTCCTTCAGGGAGGGGAGCCGTCAACACGTCATCCTCGCCGATCCCCAGCCGCCACGGGGGCGGGCCGGCCGGGCGCTCAGCTCAACCGCCGAGCCGGAAGTCGCGGCGGGGCTGCCACCGCGCCGCCCCGCTGTGCGAGAAGAGGGTGAACGCCTCCACCTCGAACAGCGCGGAGAAGTCGGCCAGGTCCTCGTACGCCTTGTCCAGCACCTCGGGCGGGACCTCCTGGGCCACCGTGACGTGCGGGTGGTACGGGAAGCGGGCCTCCCGCTGCAGCTCAGGGGCCGAGTTGATGGCGGCGGCGAGCAGCTCGCACTCGCTGATCCCGGCCGCCACCGCCACGAAGACCACCTGGGTGACCGGCCGGAACGTGCCGGTGCCCCGCAGGTGCAGGGTGAACGGCAGGTGGATGGCGGCCACCCGGGCCAGGTGCTCCTCGACGGCCGGCAGCGCGCTCACCGCGATCTCGGTGGGCCCGAGCAGGGTGACGTGGGCGGGGACGGCCTGCGGATCACCGGCCTCGATGCGGCGGCGGGTGAGCATCCCGCCCCACGGCTCGGGGATGTCCACCGCGATCCCGATCTGGATGGAGTCGCCGGCGTCCGACGCACCGTCCCTGCCAGCCACGCTCCGCGCCACCCCTCCGGCCACCGACTGCGTCCCACCCGATCCCGTCGCGCCCGGGCCGCTACTCGAACCGGACCGGCGGGAAGAAGCCGATCCGGTCGTACACGGTGCGCAGCGTCGCGGCGGCGACCGCCCGGGCCTTCTCCGCGCCGTGCACGAGCAGCTTGTCGAGCTGGGCCGGGTCGTCCAGGTAGCCGCGGGTGCGCTCCTGGATCGGGGTGACGAACTCCCGGACCACCTCGGCGAGGTCCTTCTTGAGGTCGCCGTAGCCCTTGCCGTCGTACGCGGCGACCAGGTCGTCGATGCTCCGGCCGGACAGCGCCGAGTAGATGGTGAGCAGGTTGGCGATGCCCGGCTTGCCGTCGGCGTCGAAGACGATCTCGCGGCCGGTGTCGGTGACCGCGGAGCGGATCTTCTTGGCCGAGCGGGCCGGGTCCTCCAGCAGGTCGATGATGCCGGCCGGCGAGGAGGACGACTTCGACATCTTGGCCGTCGGGTCCTGCAGGTCGGTGATCTTCGCGGTGTCCTTGACGATGTGCGGCGCGGGCACCGTGAAGGTCGGCCCGAACAGCGAGTTGAACCGCTGGGCCAGGTCCCGGGAGAGCTCCAGGTGCTGCCGCTGGTCCTCGCCGACCGGCACCGCGTGCGCCTGGTAGAGCAGGATGTCCGCGGCCTGCAGGATCGGGTAGGTGAAGAGGCCGACGCTGGCCCGCTCGCTGCCCTGCTTCTGCGACTTGTCCTTGAACTGGGTCATCCGGCTGGCCTCACCGAACCCGGTGATGCAGCCGAGCACCCAGGCCAGCTGCGGGTGCTCGGGCACCTGCGATTGGACGAACAGGGTGCTGCGGTCCGGGTCGAGGCCCAGCGCGAACAGCTGCGCGGCGGCGACCCGGCTGCGCTGCTTGAGCACCTTCGGGTCGTGCCCGGCGGTGATCGCGTGCAGGTCCACCACGCAGTAGAACGCGTCGTGGCTGTCCTGCAACGCCACCCAGTGCCGCAGCGCGCCCAGGTAGTTGCCGAGGTGGAACGAGTCGGCCGTCGGCTGGATGCCGGAGAAGACGCGCGGGCGGGCGGGTACGTCGGACATGCCGGCAATTCTGTCAGCAAGGTCCGGCGTACGTCATGACGGGCCGGCGGGTCGGCTCTCGGCGGGCCTGGCCGGGGCGTTGATCTCGCGCCGCTGCTCGGGCAGGCGCGCGGCGGAGACCGCGAGCCGGGACACCCGCCGCCCGTCCAGGGCGAGCACCCGGAGCAGCCAGCCGTCCGGCGGGTCGTCCGGGTCGGGCCCGCCGGCGCCGTCCGGGGCGGAGGCCACCGGGACCTCGTCGCCGGCGATCGGCAGCCGGCCCAGGGCCGCCATCACGAACCCGCCGACCGTCTCGTAGGGCCCGGCGGGCAGCGGCACCCCGGTGCGCTCGGCGAAGTCGGCCAGGTTGAGCCGGCCGTCGACCACGGCGGGCAGGCCGGCGTGGGCCGGCTCGGGCGGGGCGTCGTGCTCGTCGTGGATCTCCCCGACCAGCTCCTCTACCAGGTCCTCGCAGGTGACGATGCCGGCCGTGCCGCCGTACTCGTCGACCACCACGGCGAGGTGGTGGCCCTCCCGGCGCATCTCGGTGAGCGCGGCGAGCACCCGCTTGCTGCCGGGTAGCTGTTTCACCTCGCGGGTCAGTTCCCCGACGACGGCGCAGCGCTCGCGCTCGGGGCGGAGCAGCACGTCCCGCAGGTGGACGAAGCCGACCACGTCGTCGTGGGTGCCGTCGATCACCGGGTAGCGGGTGTGCGTCTCGGCCCGGACCAGCCGTTCCGCCTCGGCGATGGTGAGCCCGGCGGAGAGGAACACCACCTCGGTGCGCGGCACCATCACCTCGCGGACCAGGCGCGCCCCGGCCACCAGCACCTCGTCGATGATCCGGCGCTCGTCCGGGTCGAGCAGGGTGTTGGCGGCGACCAGGTCGCGCAGCTCGGCCTCGCTGATCCGTTCCCGGCCGGCGGTGGGGCTGGCCCCGAGCAGGTCGGTGACCAGGCGGGTCACGCCGTCGGCGGCGCGGACCACCAGCTGGGCGACGGTCCGGGCGACGGGACCGGGTTCGCGTCGTGGTCGCCCCGGCGGTCGTCGCCGGAGCCCGGGACCACCTGCCTCCCGCATGACAAGGATGGTAGACAGCGCCCGCCGAAGGCTCGCGGCGATGTTCATATCTGTTCAATCATGACGGATCATGGTGGAATAACGATGTGTCGCAGGCAGCGGAGGCACAGCCGGCGGCCCTAGGGTGATCGACGGACGGCCGGCGCGGGGCCCGGCCAGGCAGGGAGGACCCGACGTGAAACTGCTCGTCACCGGCGGCGCCGGCTACATCGGCAGTGTGGTGACCCGGATGCTGCTCGACGACGGCCACGACGTCACCGTCCTGGACGACCTGCGCACCGGTCACCGGGCGGCCCTCGCCCCCGAGGCCACCCATGTCGACCTGCCGGTCCACGAGGTCGCCCGGGTGCTCACCCCGCACGCCGGCTTCGACGGCGTGCTGCACCTCGCCGCGCTGATCGCCGCCGGCGAGTCGATGGTCAAGCCGGAGCTCTACTGGCAGACCAACACCATCGGCTCGCTCGTCCTGCTCGACGCGGTCCGCGCCGCCCGGGTGCCCCGGCTGGTCTTCTCCTCCACCGCCGCGGTCTACGGCAACCCCACCGAGCTGCCCATCCCCGAGACCGCCGTGAAGGCCCCGACCAACACCTACGGGGCGACCAAGCTGGCCGTCGACATGGCGCTCACCTCCGAGGCGATCGCGCACGACCTGGCCGCCGTCTCGCTGCGCTACTTCAACGTCGCCGGGGCGTACCGGCACGACGGGCGGGCCATCGGCGAGCGGCACGACCCGGAGACCCACCTCATTCCACTCGCCCTCGAGGTGGCCGCCGGGCGGCGCGAGAAGCTCCAGCTCTTCGGCGACGACTACCCGACCGTCGACGGCACCTGCGTCCGCGACTACATCCACGTCGCGGACCTGGCCCGGGCCCACCTGCTGGCGCTCACCGCCGCCACGCCCGGCCGGCACCGGATCTACAACCTGGGCAACGGCAGCGGCTTCACCAACCGGCAGGTGATCGAGGTGGTCCGCGAGGTCACCGGCCACCCCGTACCGGTCGAGGTGGCCCCGCGCCGCGAGGGCGACCCGGCCGAGTTGGTCGCCTCCTCCGCGCTGGCCCGCGCGGAGCTGGGCTGGGTGCCGGCGAAGCCCACCCTCCAGGACATGGTCGGCGACGCCTGGGCGTTCTACCGCGAGCACGTGCTGGGACAGCGGTGACCGGCCTGACCGCGGCCGCCGCGTCGCCGACCGCGCCGCCGGGCGACGTCGCCGACCGCGCCACCACCGGCTTCCGCCAGCGGTACGGCGCGGAGCCGGCCGGCCGCTGGGCGGCTCCCGGCCGGGTCAACCTGATCGGCGAGCACACCGACTACAACGACGGCTTCGTGCTCCCATTCGCGCTGCCGCTGCGTACGGTGGTGGCCGCGGCGGCCTGGGACGACGAACGCTGGACGGTCTGGTCGGAGCTGGACGACGACCCGGTCGAGTTCGGGCCCGCCGAGGCCGACGAGCCCGGCCGGGTCATCGGTTGGGCCGCCTACGTGGCCGGCGTGGTCTGGGCGCTGCGGGCCGCCGGCTGGGCGGTGCCCGGCGCCCGGCTCGCCATCGCCTCCGACGTGCCGGTCGGCTCCGGGCTCTCCTCGTCGGCGGCCATCGAGGCCGCGGTGCTGGCCGCCCTGGTCGAGCTGGGCGGGCTGGACCTGGCCGCCGAGCGGCGGCCCCGGCTCGCCCAGCGGGCCGAGAACGACTACGTCGGCGCGCCCACCGGGATCATGGACCAGTCGGCGGTGATCCGGGGCCGCCCGGGGCACGCCCTCTTCCTGGACTGCCGCACCGAGCAGGTCGAACACATCCCGTTCGACCTGGACGCCGCCGGGCTGGCCATGCTGGTGATCGACAGCCGCGCCCCGCACCGGCACGCCGACGGCGAGTACGCCGCCCGCCGCAGGTCCTGTGAGCAGGCTGCGCGGACCCTCGGGGTGCCCGCCCTGCGCGACGTGGACATCGCCGACCTCGACGCCGCGCTGGCCAGCCTGGACGACGACGAGACCCGGCGCCGGGTCCGGCACGTGGTCACCGAGGACCAGCGGGTGCTCGACACCGTCACGCTGCTGCGCGCCGGCCGGATACCCGACGTCGGCCCGCTGCTGACCGCCTCGCACGCGTCGATGCGGGACGACTTCGAGATCACCGTGCCGGAGATCGACATCGCGGTCGAGGCGGCCCTGGCCGCGGGGGCGTACGGGGCCCGGATGACCGGCGGGGGCTTCGGCGGGTGCGTGCTGGCGCTCGTCGACGCCTCCGCCGCCGACGCCGTGGCGGCCGCCGTGACCGTCGCGTACGCCGAGCGCGGCTTCGCCGCCCCCGGCACCGTCACCGTCCTCCCGGCCGGCGGCGCCACCCGCCTCGAC
This sequence comes from Micromonospora sp. NPDC005806, assembly GCF_042871425.1. Lineage (NCBI taxonomy): Bacteria > Bacillati > Actinomycetota > Actinomycetes > Micromonosporales > Micromonosporaceae > Micromonospora > Micromonospora sp. NPDC005806. The sequence continues at coordinate 314,495 of NZ_JBIAIL010000002.1, forward strand.
TGAGCCGACCGTCCGATCGGAACGGTCGGCAGGGTGTGGCCGCGACGGAGGGGAGGCAACGTGAGCGACGTCGGGGTGGCCGCCCAGGAGCGGGCGCAGGCGCTGATCCAGGTGGGCCGGCACGCCGAGGCGGCGCAGGTGCTGCGCGAGGCGCTGGCCGGGCAGCCGGAGCACGTCGGGCTGCTGGTGCAGCTGGCCCGCTGCCACCGCCAGCTGGGCCAGCTCGCCGAGGCGAACCGGCTGGTGGACCGGGCCCTGGGGCTGAGCACGGCTCCGCAGCACCTGTACGCCGAGAAGGCCCGCATCTTCCTCGCCGCCGACGAACCCCGGTTCGCGGCGGCGGCCGCCCAGCGGGCCCTGGAACTGGCGCCCCGCTCCTGGGCGTACCACGGCCTCATGGCCGAGTCCCTGCTCCGGATGGGCAACCCCAACCGGGTGCTGGCCGCCCGCCGGCACGCCGACACCGCCCTGGACCTCGCCCCCGACGACCCCGAACTGCACGTGCTCGACGCCCGGCTGCACGCCCGGATGGGCCGGCTCCGCGCGGCCCGGGACGCCTGCGGCCGGGCCCTCGCCGTCGACCCGGCGCATGAGCCGGCGCTCCGCGAGCTGGCGCGGTTCGACGCCGGCCAGGACCGGACCAGCGCCGCCGCCCGCCGCTTCGGCGACGCCCTCGCCGCGAACCCGCGCGCCACCTGGAACGTGACGGCCCACGAGGTGGTCTCCCTCGCGCTGGGCTGGCGACTGTTCGACGTCACGGCGCTCGCCGCCCTCGCGTACTGGTCGGTGTTCGCGCTCGTCGACCCGGTGCCCGACGGCGTCCGACCGGTGGCGGCCGGGGTGGTCCTGGTGGTCCTCGCCGGCGCGACCGGATACGCCTGGCGGCGGCAGCCGGACCCCGTACGCCGGCAGCTGCGCCGGTGGGCCCGCGCCGCGGCGGCGGTGCCGTTGATGCTGCTCGTCCTGGCGGCACTGGCGTCCCTGGTGCTCGGCGGCCTGGCCCCGGCGGCGGGCAGCCCGGCGACCGAGGTGGCGGCACTGCTGCTGCTCCCGGTCACGGGCGTGCTGGCGTTCCGCCTCTGGCGGCAGCTCCGCCGCCGCGCAGCCCTGGCCCTGCGCCGCCTCGGCTACGCCGTCTGGGCCCGCCTCGTCGCGAGCCGCACCCCGGCCGCCACCTGACCCCCACCCTCGCTCCCGCCCCCGAGCGGCCTCTGTCACGGAAAGAGTGGCCATCCACGCCGGAATGGCCACTCTTTCGGTGAATCAGCGCCCAGACGGCGGGGTCAGCTCGCTTCGACGATCATGCCGGCGCCGACGGTGCGGTTGGTGGTCTCGTCGATGATGACGAAGCCGCCGGTGGTGCGGTTGCGCCGGTACTCGTCGGCGAGCAGCGGGACGGTGGTCCGCAGCCGGACCCGGCCGATCTCGTTGAGCCTCAGCTCGGCGGCCGACTCGTCCCGGTGCAGCGAGTTGATGTCCAGCCGGTAGTGCAGGCCGCGCACGATCGCCCGCGCCGAACGGGTGGTGTGCTTGATCGCGTACTTGCCGCCGACCTGCAACGGGCGGGTCTCGTCCAGCCAGCAGACCATCGCCTCGATGTCCTGCGCCACGGCCGGGGCGTTGTTCGGCCGGCAGATCATGTCGCCGCGGGAGATGTCGATCTCGTCGGTCAGCCGGACCGTCACCGACATCGGCGGGAACGCCTCGGCCACCGGGCCGTCCGCCGTCTCCACCGACGAGATCCGGCTGGTGAAGCCGGACGGCAGCACCAGCACCTCGTCGCCCGGCTTGAGCACCCCCGAGGCCACCTGGCCCGCGTACCCCCGGTAGTCGGTGACGGTGGTGGACTGCGGGCGGATCACGTACTGCACCGGGAAGCGCACGTCGACCAGGTTCCGGTCGGAGGCGATGTGCACCCGCTCCAGGTGGTGCAACAGCGACGGCCCCTCGTACCAGGGCATGTTTTCCGAGCGGGAGACGATGTTGTCGCCCTTGAGCGCGGAGATCGGCACCACCGTCAGGTCCGGCACGTCGAGCTTCGCGGCGAACGCGGCGAACTCGTCGGCGATCCGCTCGAACACCTCCTCCGACCAGTCGACCAGGTCCATCTTGTTGACGCAGAGGACCAGGTGCGGCACCCGCAGCAGCGAGCAGAGGAACGCGTGCCGGCGGGACTGCTCCACCAGGCCCTTGCGGGCGTCCACCAGGATCAGCGCCAGGTCGGCGGTGGAGGCACCGGTGACCATGTTCCGGGTGTACTGGATGTGCCCCGGGGTGTCGGCGATGATGAACTTCCGCCGCGGTGTGGCGAAGTAGCGGTACGCCACGTCGATGGTGATGCCCTGCTCCCGCTCCGCCCGCAGGCCGTCGGTGAGCAGCGCCAGGTTGGTGTACTCGTCACCCCGGGCCGCGCTGACCGCCTCGACCGCGGCGAGCTGGTCGGTGAAGAGCGACTTCGTGTCGTACAGCAGCCGACCGATCAGGGTCGACTTGCCGTCGTCGACGCTGCCGGCGGTGGCGAACCGCAGCAGGTCCATCGGCCGGGCCTCCGGCCCGGCCCCGGCGGCAGCCCGGGCGTCCGGTGCCAGCGTCTCTGCGCTCATCAGAAGTAGCCCTCCCGCTTGCGGTCCTCCATGGCCGCCTCGCTGACCCGGTCGTCGCCGCGGGTCGCGCCGCGCTCGGTGATCCGCGTGGCGGCCACCTCCTCGATCACCTTCTCCACCGTGTCCGCGTCGGAGCGGACGGCCGCGGTGCAGGAGGCGTCGCCGACGGTCCGGTAGCGCACCTGCGCCTTGAACCGTTCCTCGCCCGCCTTGGGCCGGATGAACTCGTTGACCGCGTAGAGCATGCCGTCCCGCTCGATCACCTCGCGCTCGTGCGCGTAGTAGATCGGCGGCAGCGGGATCCGCTCGCGGGCGATGTAGTGCCAGACGTCCAGCTCGGTCCAGTTGGACAGCGGGAAGACCCGGATCGACTCGCCCGGGTGGTGCCGGCCGTTGTAGAGCGCCCACAGCTCGGGGCGCTGGTTCTTCGGGTCCCACTGGCCGAACTCGTCGCGGAAGCTGAACACCCGCTCCTTGGCTCGGGCCTTCTCCTCGTCCCGCCGGGCGCCGCCGAAGAGCGCGTCGAAGCGGTGCTTCTCCACCGCGTCGAGCAGCACCGGGGTCTGGATCCGGTTGCGCATCCCGTCCGCCGACTCGCGGACCAGCCCCGCGGCCAGGGCCTCCGGCACGCTGGCCACGAGGAGCTGCAGGCCCAGCTCGGCGACCCGCTGGTCCCGGTACTCGATGACCTCGGGGAAGTTGTGCCCGGTGTCGACGTGCATCACCGGGAAGGGGACGTTGGCCGGGGCGAACGCCTTCTGGGCCAACCGGAGCATCACGATCGAGTCCTTGCCGCCGGAGAAGAGCAGCACGGGCCGCTCCATCTCGGCGACGACCTCGCGCATCACGAAGGTGCTCTCCGCCTCCAGCGCGTCGAGGTGGGAGACCTGGTACGCGGCCGGGAACGTCACGACACGATTCCGTTCATCGAATTCCAGACCTTTCCGGTCGGACTCGTCGAGAAGAACGTTCAGGCTACCCCGAATGCCGCTGCAACGCTGCAAGTAACCGACTGGCGAGATCCTTACGGCAGACCAGGAGGTCGGGCAGGCGCGGGTCCGCCTCGTTGTATTTCAGCGCAGAACCGTCGATCCGGGAAGCGTGCAGCCCGGTGGCCGTCGCCACAGCGACCGGGGCGGCCGAGTCCCACTCGTACTGGCCGCCCGCGTGGATGTACGCGTCCACCTCACCGGTCACCACCGCGGCGATCTTCGCGCCCGCCGAACCCATCGGCAGCAGGTGGGCGCCCACGTCCTCGGCCAGATCCGAGAGGAACACCGGCGGACGGCTGCGGCTGGCCGCCAGCCGGAGCGTCCGCCCGCCGCCCGAGGTCGCCGCCTCCAGGGTCATCGGCGGGTACGCCGGCGGGTAGTCCGTGCCCAGCACCCGGTGCTGCGCCGGCAGTCCCACGGCCCCCGCCACCAGGCCGTGCGGCGTCGGCGCATGCCGCGCCCAGAGCGCCACGTGCACCGCCCAGTCCGAGCGGCCCTCCTCGGCGAACTCCCGCGTGCCGTCCAGCGGATCGATGATCCACACCCGGTCGGCGGTCAGCCGGGACACCGTTCCGGCGCTCACCTCCGCCGTCCAGGCCAGCCGCGAACCCTCGTCCTCCTCCGACAGCACCGCGTCGGCCGGACGCCACTTCGCCAGCTCGGTACGGATCAGATCGTGCGAGACCTTGTCCCCGGCCGACCTCAACGCCCCCGGATCGGCGAAGCCCAGCTCCGCGCGCAGGTTCATCAGCGCCTGCCCGGCCCGCGCCGCCAGCCAGCGGGCGAACGCGCCGTCGATCATCGGAGGATTGGCCATGGGTCTTCCGCTCCCGTCGCTCCCGTCGCCTCCAGAAAGGCGCAGACTACCGGCCGGGACCCGCCGCGCCCCGTAACCCGCCCGAGGTCACGCCCCGTGGTAGAGGTTCTGGGTCGGCTCCACCCCGCGGCTGATCACCGACTCCACCACGTCCGCCGCCCGGTCCACGAGGAACTCCAGCTCCTTGCGCTCGACCGAGGAGAAGTCGGACAGCACGTAGTCCGCCGGGTCCTGCCGCCCCGGCGGCCGGCCGATGCCGAACCGCACCCGGACATAGTCCTTCGTGCCCAGCGACTTCGACATCGAGCGCAGGCCGTTGTGGCCGCCCTCGCCGCCGCCGCACTTCACCCGCACCTGCCCGTACGGGATGTCCAGCTCATCGTGCACCGCGATCACCCGGGCCGGCGGAATCTTGTGGAACTGCGCCAACGCGACCACCGGGCCGCCGGAGAGGTTCATGTAGGTCAGCGGCTTGACCAGCACCAGCTTCGGGCCGCCGAAGCCGAGTCGCCCTTCGGCGACCTCCGCCACCGCCCGCTTGTGCCGCCCGAGCTTCGCGCCCAGCCGGCCGGCCAGCAGCTCGGCCACCATGAAGCCGACGTTGTGCCGGTTACCCGCGTACTCCCGACCGGGGTTGCCCAGGCCGACCACCAGCCAGGGCCCCGCCTCGTCCGTCACGCCACGTCCCTTCCGTCATTTCCGACGACTCCAGCTCGCCACGACCTGGCGCCGTCGCGCGCGGGCCGCCACCGGACGGCCGTCCCCGATACGCCGACAGGCGCCCCCGGAACCCGGGGACGCCTGCCGCACAGCCTGCGGACCGATCAGGCCTCGGTCTTCTCCTCGGCAGCCGGCTCGCCCTCGGCCGGAGCACCCTCCGGAGCCTCGGCGGTCTCCTCGCCGACCTCGGCCTCGGCCTCCTCCTCGGCCACCTCGACCTCGGGGAGGGTGGCCTCGAGCTGCTCGGCGGTCGGGGCGGCGGTCACCGTGGCGACCGGCAGCTCCGGGTCGGCGGCCAGCTCGACACCGGCCGGCAGCTCCACGTCGGCGGCGGTGACCTGGACGCCCGGCACGGCACCCTCGATCGAGGCCTCCAGGTGGTCCGGCACCTTGGTCGCGTCGGCGGTCACCGACAGGGTGTCGTGGTCGTGCACGATCAGGGTCTCCTGCGCCGGCTCACCGGTCAGCTGGACCGGGACCTCGACGGTGACCTTCTCGCCGCGGCGGACCAGCAGCAGGTCGACGTGCTCGAAGGTGTCCTTGATCGGGTCACGCTGGATCGCCTTCGGCAGCGCCAGCACCTGGGTGCCGTCGCTCACCTCGATCGCGAAGAGCTGGTTCGCGCCGCCCTTGCGGATCGCCGCGGCGAACTCACGCGCCGGGAGCGCGATGTGCTTGGGCTTCTCGCCGTGGCCGTACAGCACGGCGGGCACCTTGCCGGCCCGGCGGGTACGACGGGCACCACCCTTGCCGAACTCGGTACGGGGCTCGGCGCTGATCTTTACCTCGGACACGGGGAAACTCCTGATGCTTCGCTGCGGCTGCTTGTCGACTGGCGGTGCTGGGGCGAGGGGCTCGCTGGGGCTCATGCGTCATGAACGACTGCCCGGAGCACCGCGTCGATGACGGCGCCTCCGTGCGGTGCTTTTCAGCGGCCCGCCGGGCACCCTCGCCGTGGCAACCGCACCAGTCTACCCGAGAGATTTCCCGGCTATCCGGCAGTCCCCATGTCATCGTCGCGGCGGGCCCGCAGGCCATCCGCCCGGTCGCCGACGAGCCGCCGGCGACCGGACCGTGACCTCAGCTCAGGCCGCCGAAGAGGGTGGTCACCGAGCCGTCGTCGAAGACCTCCCGGATCGCCCGCGCCAGCAGCGGGGCGATCGACAGCACGGTGATCTTGTCGAGCTGCTTCTCCGGCGGCAGCGGGAGCGTGTTGGTCACCACCACCTCGCTGATCGGGCTGTTCTTCAGCCGCTCGGTCGCCGGGTCCGACAGCAGCGCGTGGGTCGAGGCGACCAGGATCTCCGCCGCGCCGGACTCCTTCAGGATGTCGGCGGCCTTGGCGATCGTGCCACCGGTGTCGATCATGTCGTCGACGATCAGGCACACCCGACCCTCGACGTCACCGACCACCCGATTCGCCACCACCTGGTTCGGCTTCAGCGGGTCCCGGGTCTTGTGGATGAAGGCCAGCGGGCAGCCACCCAACCGGTCCGTCCACCGCTCGGCCACCCGCACCCGGCCCGAGTCCGGTGCCACCACGGTCATCGGCCGACCCGCGTACTTGTGCTCGACGTACTCGGCCAGCACATCCATCGCGAACAGGTGGTCCACCGGCCCGTCGAAGAAGCCCTGGATCTGCGCGGTGTGCAGGTCCACCGTCAGGATCCGATTCGCGCCCGCCGTCTTGAGCAGGTCGGCCACCAGCCGCGCCGAGATCGGCTCCCGGCCCCGGTGCTTCTTGTCCTGCCGGGAGTACGGGTAGTACGGCAGCACCACCGTGATCCGCTTGGCCGAACCGCGCTTCAGCGCGTCGATCATGATCAGGGTCTCCATGACCCAGGTGTTGACCCCGTGCGTCACGGACTGCACCACGAAGGCGTCCGAGCCCCGCACCGAGTCCTTGAAGCGTACGAAGAGCTCGCCGTTGGCGAACTCGTACGAGTCGGAGGGGGTCGGCGCGACGCCGAGCACCTCACCGATCTCCTTGGCCAGCTCCGGAAAGCCACGTCCGGTGAAGAGCATCAGGCTCTTGCGGTTTTCGGCGACGATGCTGCCCATGGGCCCGTCTGCTCCCGTTTGTCGGTGGTTCCCGGCGGCGGTGGAGCCGGGGACTATTCGGTTGCAGTATCCCCCGCGTTCACCGCTCCACCCACGGCCTACGGCCCCCCGTGGGGTCAGTCACCTTCGCTTGCGGCCCCGGCCTCGTCCGACGCACCCTCGCGGGCCCGCTCCGCCGCGTCGGCGGCCGCCGTGCCAGCGCGCTTGCGCAGCACCCAGCCCTCGACGTTGCGCTGCTGACCCCGGGCCACCGCCATCGCGCCCGCCGGCACGTCCGAGATGATCACCGAGCCGGCCGCCGTGTACGCGCCGTCGCCCACCCGCACCGGCGCGACGAACATGTTGTCCGCCCCGGTACGCGCGTGGCTGCCGATCGTGGTGTGGTGCTTCTTCACCCCGTCGTAGTTGACGAACACGGTCGCCGCGCCGATGTTGCTGTGTTCGCCGATCGTCGCGTCCCCCACGTACGACAGGTGTGGCACCTTGGAGCCCTCGCCGATCGTGGCCTTCTTCGTCTCCACGAACGTGCCGACCTTCGCCTTGCGGCCCAGCCGCGACTCCGGCCGCAGGTACGCGTACGGCCCAACGCTGGCCTGCGGACCGACATCCGCGCCCAGCGCGTGGCTGCGCACCACGCTGGCGCCCTCGCCGACCGTGGTGTCGATCAGCGTGGTGTCCGGACCTACGGTCGCCCCAACGCCCACCACCGTCGCGCCCTGGAGCTGCGTGTTCTGGTCGATCACCGCGTCCCGCTCGACGGTCACCGTCACATCGATCCAGGTGGTGTGCGGGTCGAGGATGCTCACCCCGGTCCGCATCCAGCCCTCGTTCACCCGGTCGCGCAACAGCCGGCGCAGAGCCGCGAGCTCGACCCGGTCGTTGCAGCCCAGTGTCTCCACGTGGTCCGCGGCGCAGTGCACCGCCACCGGTTCCCCGGCGTCCCGGAGCAGGCCGAAGACGTCGGTCAGGTACTCCTCGCCCTGGTCGTTGTCGGTGGAGAGCTTGCCCAGCGCGTCCCGCAGCCGGGCCAGGTCGAACGCGTAGATGCCCGCGTTGATCTCCCGCAGCGCGCGCTGCTCGGGGGTGGCGTCGCGCTCCTCGACGATCTGCGCCAGCCGGCCGTCGGCGTCCCGCACGATCCGGCCCAGGCCGGTCGGGTCGGGCACCTCGGCGGCGAGCACGGTCGCCGCCGCGCCGGCGCCCTCGTGCGCCTCCACCAGGGCCGCCACGGTCTCCGGCCGCAGCAGCGGCACGTCGCCGTTGATCACCACGACGGTGCTGGTGACGTCCGGGACGGCGTCCAGCGCGATCCGCACCGCGTGCCCGGTGCCGAGCTGCTGCTCCTGGAGCACCGGGGTGACCTCCGGCGCGATCTCGGCCAGGTGCGCGCGGACCTGGTCGGCACCGTGCCCGACCACCACCACGGTGCGATCCGCGGCCAGCGGGGCGGCCGCGGCCAGCACGTGACCGAGGAGGGTGCGACCGAGCAGCGGGTGCAGCACCTTGGGCAGGGAGGACTTCATCCGCTTGCCCTCACCGGCGGCGAGCACGACAACGGTGCGGAGGCGCTGCTGGGACACGACGGGGCTCCAGTCGGGACGGCGACAGTCTCGCGGCCATGCTAACCACGCTGCCGCAGGCGAGCAGCAGAAGCTCCCGGGAGAGGATTCGAACCCCTATAATCAGGACCAAAACCTGACGTCCTGCCATTAGACGACCCGGGACGGTCGAAAACGGGCAAAAGGTAACCCATTCGGCGGTTGCCTACACCTTACCGGTCGCGCTGCCGATCCTCATCGGTCATTCCCTTCATGATCCCTTCGATCCTCCAGTAGATCCGGGTCGACCCGAGCACGTAGACCGTCAGGCAGCCGCGGTAGCCCTCGCCGAGGTTCTTCCGCATGGTCACCGGCCGATGCTTCTTGAGGGACGTAGCCTGGAATTCCTCAGGCGGCACGCCGACCCGGTCGGCCCACCACCGGACCGCCTCGGCCACGTCGGCCGTCTCGTGGATGCTCACCCGGAACCGCCGATCGGACTGCGGCACCCCGAACGCGTCGAGGAAGTGCAGGAAGAGCGTGACCAGCAGCGGGTCGCTGTTGATGAACTTGACCCGCCAATCGTGCGGACGCCAGGGTTTGGCCTTGGCCCCCTCGCACCAGTAGAGGGCCGCACCGATCAACACCAGTTCGCGATAGCGCAGCCGACCCACCCAACGAGCGGCCGCATCCACCGTGGCGGCGTGGGCCGCGTCCCGCGCCAGCCGGTGGGCGCTCCACTGCGCGTCCGCCCGGGCGCGCGAGCGCTCCCGCCGCCGTTGTCGGACCAGGTCCGGATCGAGCGGCAGGTGACGGGTCCACAGGTAGGCGGTCGACTTCGACACCCCCAACCGCTCGGCGATCTCCCCGACCGGGCAGCCGTCCCGGCGGAGGACGAGCGCCTGCTCGTACAGCTCCGGTTTCCATCCCCGATATGGGCGCACTTCAGCGGGAGCAGCATCATCGTCCGTCACGAGCCGCAGGTTAGAACAGACGTACGACAGCTAGTTCCATCCACGAACGGCAGTCTCCGGTGCGATCTAGGACTTCCGTGGTTACGGTGACGTAGGCGTAGCCCGTTTCGTTGGGAGGTGCCATGTCGACCGCCCTGACCGGCCCGGACACCGGACCGAAGCCACTGACCCAGGGACATCAGTCCCGGGGCATCCTGGTCGCCCTGTGGGCCTTCGTGCTCGTCCCGTTCCTCGCCCTGCTCGCCGCCGTCCCGGTGGCCTGGGGTGGCTGGCTGGGCTGGAGCGACGTGGGGGTGGCCCTCTTCTGGTACGTGCTCTCCGGGCTCGGCATCACGGTCGGCTACCACCGCTACTTCACCCACGGTTCCTTCAAGGCGAAGCCGTGGCTGCGGGCGAGCCTGGCGGTGGCCGGGTCGTTCGCGGTGCAGGGCGAGATCATCCAGTGGGTGGCGGACCACCGCCGGCACCACGCCTTCTCCGACCTCGAGGGGGACCCGCACTCGCCGTGGCGGTTCGGGGCGAGCGTCGGCGGGCTGGCGCGCGGGCTGTTCCACGCGCACGTCGGCTGGCTGTTCGACCGGGAGCTGTCCAACCGGGAGCGGTTCGCCCCGGACCTGCTCACCGATTCGGCCACCCGGCGGGTGGACCGGCTCTTCCCGGTGCTGGTGGCGGTCTCGGTGCTCGGGCCGGCGGCGATGGGTGGGCTGCTCACCTGGTCGTGGCAGGGCGCGCTGACCGCGTTCTTCTGGGGCGGGCTGGTCCGGATCGCGCTGCTGCACCACGTCACCTGGTCGATCAACTCGGTCTGCCACGTGTACGGGGAGCGGCCGTTCGCGGTACGCCAGGGGGACCGGGCGTCGAACTTCTGGCCGCTGGCGCTGCTGTCGTTCGGGGAGAGCTGGCACAACCTGCACCACGCCGAGCCGACCAGCGCGCGGCACGGGGTGCTGCGCGGCCAGCTCGACCCGTCGGCGCGGGTGATCTGGTTGTTGGAGAAGACCGGGGCGGCGTGGGCGGTCCGGTGGCCGAGGCCGGAGCGGATCACCGCGAAACTGGTGGGTGCGGGGCGGGTGCGCAGCCGTTCCGGGCGGTGACGGGTCTGTCGGCCGGACGCCGGCCTGGCAGGATGGCCGGGTGACCGAGGTTCCCGGCAACGACGCCAGCACCGCCCGGCGGCGGGCCGTCCCGGCCGCCAAACCCTCCTCCCGGGTACGGATGTCCGCGGCGCAGCGCCGCGAGCAGTTGATCTCGATCGCCCGGCAGATCTTCGCCGAGCGCGGGTTCGACGCCACCTCGATCGAGGAGGTGGCCGCCCGGGCCAAGGTGTCCAAGCCGGTGGTGTACGAGCACTTCGGTGGCAAGGAGGGGCTCTACGCGGTGGTGGTGGACCGGGAGGTCCGCTCGCTGCTGGACCGGATCACCACGGCGCTGACCGCGGGTCACCCGCGCGAGCTGCTGGAGCAGGCGGCGTTGACGCTGCTGACCTACATCGAGGAGGAGACCAGCGGGTTCCGGGTGCTGGTCCGGGAGTCGCCGCTGATGTCGGCGACGGGCAACTTCAGCAGCGTGATGAACGACGTGGCGCACCAGGTGGAGCACATCCTGGGCGCGGAGTTCTCCAGCCGGGGGTACGACCCGAAGCTGGCGGAGCTGTATTCGCAGGCGCTGGTGGGCATGGTGGCGCTGACCGGGCGCTGGTGGCTGGAGGTGCGCAAGCCGCGCAAGGAGACGGTAGCGGCGCACCTGGTGAATCTGGCCTGGAACGGCCTGTCGCACCTGGAGGCGAAGCCGGGTCTGATCACGTCGCGCAAGCCGGGCTGAGTCCGGGGCGGCTCAGGGGTTGGCCTCGGCGATGGGGTGGTTGCGGCGGCGGCGCTCCGCCTCGGCGTGTTCGGCCGGGCCGATCTTGTCGTAGAGGCCGGTGGCGAGCAGGATCAGCCCGAACAGCATCGACACGAGGACGGTGGACATCGAGAAGTTGAGGAAGTTCGCCGGGGTCTGCAGCACGGCCATCATCAGGATGGAGGTGGCCAGGAAGACCCCTCCGGCGGTCAGGTTCATGTAGTGGCCCAGGTTGTCGCGTCGGGACGCGCCGATCAGCAGGAAGGCGCCGAAGACGACGGAGACCAGCGAGAACGCCAGGTTGGTGCGAAGGCCGAGCGCCCAGTTGCTGTGCCGGCTGAAGAGCCCCTCGCCCCAGGTCTGGAAGACGCCGTACACCCCGAAGACCAGGATGTAGAGGCCGATGAGCCCGGACAGCACCCGGTAGAGCGGTCGCGCGGGATGGTTCACCGGAATGTGCGCCATGGGTCCCTCCAACCAAGTGACCAATTCGGGGCAATTGTCCCCTGCGGCCCCCGCACCCGTCTCCGGAAACGCCGAAGGCCCGGCCGAAGCCGGGCCTTCTGCTGGTTCGGGGTCAGAGCACCAGGCGGGCCTTCTGCCAGTTCTCGTGCTCCTCGTCGCTGCCGACCTTGCCGTACATGCCGGCCATCAGGAGCACCACGGAGAGCGTCAGCACCACGATGTCGGTCATGATCGAGAAGTTGAAGATGTTGGCGTCGGTGTGCAGGAACGCCAGCTCGGCCAGGCCGAGGACGATCAGGGCGTACGCCAGCCACTGGTTGATCATCACGTCGAGGTTCCGGCCGATCGCGACGCCCAGCAGGATGAGGGCCCCGAGCACGATGGAGAGCAGCGAGAAGCCGAGGTTGGTGCCCTGGCCGAGGACCTTGGTGTCGTCCTGGGCGAGCACGTCGTTGCCGGCGCTCGTGATGATGCCGAGCACGCCGAAGAGGACGAGGTACAGACCAACGAGCCCGCCGATCGCCCGGTAGATCGGCCGCGCGGGGTGGTTGACGGGGGTGTGGGCCATCTCTGCGTCTCCAAGACCGTTCGAGTGAGGGGTCGCCTGGGATTGTCCCGCACGCCGAGGTGTGACGCCGCACACCCCCCACCCCCGTGCCGACGTCAGCCGGCCGGCAGCTCGTCGGCGAGGGCCAGCCAGGCCTCCTCGGTGCGTTCCCGCTCGGCCCGCAGCTCCTTGAGCTGGGCGTCAAGTTCGGCGACCTTGGCGTAGTCGGTGGCCTTGACGGCGAGCTGTTCGAGCAGTGTGGCCTCCTTCTGCTCCAGCTTGGCGATCTGCCGTTCCAGCTTGCCGAGTTCCTTCTTCGCGGTACGTACCTCGGCGGCGGACATGCCCTCCCGGTCCGGGCCGGCCACGGCCGGGGAGAGGTCGGCGGGCGCCGGGCCGTGACCCGCGGCGGCGCGGGCCAGATACTCGTCGACCCCGCCGGGCAGGTGCACCAGCCGCCCGTCGCCGAACATCCCGTACGCGAGGTCGGTGACCCGCTCGATGAGGTACCGGTCGTGGCTGGCCACGATGATCGTGCCGGGCCAGGAGTCGAGCAGGTCCTCCAGCGCGGCGAGGGTGTCGGTGTCCAGGTCGTTGGTGGGCTCGTCGAAGAGGAGCACGTTGGGCTCCCCGGCGAGCAGCCGGAGCATCTGCAGCCGGCGGCGCTCGCCACCGGAGAGGTCGCTGACCGGGGTCCAGAGCCGCCGGTCGTCGAAGCCGAACATCTCGGCGAGCTGGGCGGCGCTGATCTCCCGGTCACCGAACTGGACACGCCGTGCCACCTCCTCGACGGCCTCGAGGACGCGCAGGTGGCCGGGGAGTTCGGCGAGCTCCTGGGAGAGGAACGCGGGCCGCACGGTCTGCCCGGTGGTGAACCGGCCGCCGTCGGCGCGGGTCACCCCGGCGAGCATCCGCAGCAGGGTGGTCTTGCCGGCGCCGTTGCGGCCGAGGATGGCCACCCGGTCGCCCGGGCCGACCTGCCAGGTGGTGTCGTCCAGGATCTCCTTGGGGCCGGCGTGCAGGGTGACCTGATCCAGGTCGTACACCTGCTTGCCGAGCCGGGCGGTGGCGAGCCGTTGCAGCGACGTGGTGTCGCGCGGCTCCGGCACGTCGGCGATGAGCGCGTTGGCGGCGTCGATGCGGAACTTCGGCTTGGAGGTACGGGCCGGCGCGCCGCGGCGCAGCCAGGCGATCTCCTTGCGGAGCAGGTTCTGCCGGCGGGCCTCGGTCGCGGCGGCGACCCGCTGCCGCTCGGCCCGGGCGAGGGTCCAGGCGGCGAAGCCGCCCTCGTACGCCCGGACGGTCTGGTCGGCGACCTCCCAGGTGGTGGTGCAGACGGCGTCGAGGAACCACCGGTCGTGGGTGACCACGACGAGCGCGCCCTTGCGGGTGACCAGGTGCTTCGCCAGCCAGTCGACGCCGCCGACGTCGAGGTGGTTGGTGGGCTCGTCGAGGATCAGCAGGTCGGCGTCGCGGACCAGCAGCGCGGCGAGGGCGACCCGGCGGCGCTCGCCGCCGGACATCGGCCCGACGGGTGCTTCCAGGCCGAGGTGGGCCATGCCGAGGCCGTCGAGGATGGCCCGGACGCCGGCGTCGCCGGCCCACTCGTGTTCGGCGCCCATGCTCTCGCCGAGCCAGGCGGTGCCGAGCACCACGTCGCGGACGGTGGCGTCGGGGGCGAGGGTCAGGCTCTGCGGCAGCCAGGAGACGCGCAGGTCGCGGCGGTGGGTGACCCGTCCGTCGTCGGGCTCCTCGGTGCGGGTGAGCAGCCGCAGCAGGGTGGACTTGCCGGCGCCGTTGAGGCCGACCACGCCGACCCGGTCGGCGTCGTCGAGGCCGAGCGAGACGTCGGTGAGCAGCGGCCCGGCGGCGCCGTACCCCTTGGACACCCGGTCCAGGTTGACGATGTTGGCCACTTCCCCACCTTTCATGATCAAGGCGTCCCGGTGCCGGCGGGCACCTCGGGACGCCTGGCCCCTCAGGGTACGCGGAGAGCGGGGGCACGCCCGGCGGGCATCTGGCCCCGTCGAGGGTCAACGACCCCCGCCGCCCGATTTGTTCCACCCGGGCGTTAGTCCGGTGGCTCAGACGATGCGGGCCCCGGCGACCGGGCCGTGGGCGACCCGGGCCTCCCGGCAGACACCGGCGGCCGCCAGGTCGGCGGCGATCCGGCCGGCGTGCGCCTCGTCGGTGGCGAGGAAGGCGCAGGTCGGGCCGGAGCCGGAGACGATGCCGGCGAGCGCGCCGGCCGCCTCCCCAGCCTTCAGCGTCTCGGCCAGCGCGGGGCGCATGGTCAGCGCGGCGTCCTGGAGGTCGTTGCCGAGGGCGGCGGCGAGCACCCGCGGGTCGCGCTGGCGCAGCGCGGCGAGCAGGGCGTCCGTGCTGCCCAGCGGCTCGCCCGCCGTGCCGGCTTCGCGGAGCCGGTCCAGCTCCCGGTACGCGGCCGGGGTGGAGAGGCCGCCGTCGGCGATGGCCACCACCCAGCGCCAGGAGGTGGGGCGGGCCAGCACCGGGCTGACCGCCTCGCCCCGGCCGGTGCCGAGCGCGGTGCCGCCGTGGATCAGGAACGGCACGTCGGAGCCGAGGTCGGCGGCAATGTCGGCCAGTTCGTCCCGGGACAGTCCGGTGCCCCAGAGCGCGTCGCAGGCCACCAGGGCGGCGGCCGCGTCGGCGCTGCCCCCGGCCAGCCCGCCGGCGAGCGGGATCTGCTTGCGCAGGTGCAGCCGGGCGTGCGGCGGCACGCCCGCGTACCCGGCGAGGGCGTGGGCGGCGCGGATCACCAGGTTGGAGTCGTCCAGGGCCAGCTCACCGGCGCCCTCGCCCTCCATGGTGAGGGTGAGCGTGTCGCCCCGGCGGGCGGTCAGCTCGTCGTAGATGGAGATCGCGTGGTAGACGGTGTTCAGCTCGTGGTAGCCGTCGCGCCGCAGCGGTCCCACCCCGAGGTGGAGGTTGACCTTGGCGGGCACCCGGACCTTGACCGGGCCGCTGGCTCCCCGCCGCCGCTGCTCCTCCTCGTCGTCCGGTCGCCAGGCCTCGGTCACGGGGCGGTGTCCCTCGGGCGCAGGCGGATGTCGAACGGCTTCTCCACGGTGAGCTCCTCGGCGGGGTGCGGCGACGGCGCTCAGCCTACTGGTCGGCGGCGGGGGCGGTCGCGGTCGACGCGGCGATGGCGGCGAACTGCTCCACGGTGAGTGACTCGCCGCGTGCGCCGGGGTCGACGCCGGCGGCGGTGAGCACCGCGGCGGCCCGGTCGGCGCCGCCGGC
The DNA here is from genome assembly GCF_042871425.1 of Micromonospora sp. NPDC005806. Lineage (NCBI taxonomy): Bacteria > Bacillati > Actinomycetota > Actinomycetes > Micromonosporales > Micromonosporaceae > Micromonospora > Micromonospora sp. NPDC005806. The sequence goes on from NZ_JBIAIL010000002.1 coordinate 330,318, forward strand.
CCAGCCGGCCAGCGCGGCACGCAGGGTCTTACGGCGCTGCGCGAACGCCGCGTCGACCACCGCGAAGACGGCCTGCCGGGGTACGTCGGCGCGGGGCGGCTCGCGCCGGGTGAAGGCGACCAGCCCGGAGTCGACGTTCGGCACCGGCCAGAAGACGTTCGGCGGCACCTTGCCGGCGGCCCGGGCCCGGGCATACCAGGCGAGCTTTACCGACGGGACGCCGTACACCTTGGAGCCGGGACCGGCGACGAGCCGGTCGGCGACCTCCTTCTGCACCATCACCAGGCCGTGCCGCAGGGTGGGCAGCTCGGCGAGGAGGTGCAGCACCACCGGCACGGCGACGTTGTACGGCAGGTTCGCCACCAGCGCGGTGGGGGCGGGTTCGCCCAGCTCGGCGGCGGTGATCCGGAGCGCGTCGCCCGGGTGCACGGTGAGCCGGTCGGCGTCCGGGCCGGCAAGCCGGGCGGCGGTCTCCGGCAGCGCGGCGGCCAGCGTCGGGTCGAGTTCCACGGCGTGCACGTGCGCGGCCACCGGGAGCAGGGCCAGGGTGAGCGAGCCGAGCCCGGGGCCGACCTCCAGGGCCACGTCGTCCGGGGCCAGCCCGGCGGTGGTGACGATCCGGCGGACGGTGTTCGGGTCGTGTACGAAGTTCTGCCCGAGCTTCTTGGTCGGCGTCACGCCGAGGCGCGCGGCGAGCTCCCGGATCTCCGCCGGGCCGAGGAGGCCGGTCACGCCCCGTAGCGTATTCGCCCGCCCCGGCGGGAAAGGAGGGGCCCCTTCTTAACGCCGAGTGTTAAGAAGGGGCCCCTCCTTTCACCACGGGCCGAAGGCGCGGTCGCCGGTGGCGGAGATGGCGGCGCAGAGGTCGTCGAGGTCGGTGCCGGTGGTGTCGGCCAGGAAGCGGACGGTCAGCGGAATCAGGTACGACGCGTTCGGCCGGCCTCGGTGCGGCATCGGGGTCAGGTACGGCGCGTCGGTCTCCACCAGCAGCTGGTCGATCGGGGTGACCAGGGCGGCCTCGCGCAGCGCCCCGGCACTGCCGAAGGTGACCGTGCCGGCGAAGCTGAGCAGGTAGCCGCGGCGAACGCACTCGCGGGCGAAGTCGGCGTCGCCGGAGAAGCAGTGCAGGACCACCGTGTCCGGGGCACCCTCGTCGTCGAGGATCCGCAGCACGTCGGCGTGCGCGTCCCGGTCGTGGATCACCAGGGCCTTGCCGTACCGCTTGGCGATGGCGACGTGCGCGCGAAAGCTCTCCTCCTGCGCGGCTCGCCCCTCGTCCCCGGTACGGAAGAAGTCCATCCCGGTCTCGCCGACGCCGCGTACCCGGTCGCGCGCGGCGAGGGTTTCGATCTCGCGCAGCGCCTCGTCCAGGTCGGCCAGGCGGGGCGCCTCGTTGGGGTGCAGCGCCACGGTGGCCAGCACCGCGCCGTAGCGTTCGGCGACGTCGGCGCTCCAGCGGGACGACTCGACGTCCACGCCGACCTGGACCAGTCGGTCCACACCGACGCCGGCGGCCACCGCGATCGCCGCGGCGACCGGGTCGTCGGCGGGTCCGCCGCTTGAGCCGTCGTTCGCTCGCGACTGCGGGGCTCGCAACCCCGGCTCACTCCTCGCGCTTCGCGGGGGGACGCCGTATTCGCTGACGGTGATGTCCAGGTGGGTGTGGCTGTCCAGCACGGGGACGGGCAACGCCTCCGGGGCGGGTGGGAACTCGCCGGCCCGCCGGGCGGCCCGCTGCTTGCGGGTTTCGGTCTGCTCGGTCATCGCGGCCAGCATCACACACCGCCGGGGGCCGTCGTTTCCGGACCGCCATCGACTGTTCACACACTCCACACCTGTTGCGCTTAGCGTTCGGTGGGTGACCGTCACCCCTCAGGCCAGCGGGGCCACCCCGGAGCGGACCGGGCCGCACGTGACGTACGAGGGCCGGGTGTATCCGGCGGCGGAACTTGCCCGCGGCGCGGCGTACGAGTTGTTCAGCGCCGACGAGGTGCCCGGCTTCGAGTGGGCGCTCCGGCCCGGCGTGGCGTACCCGTGGCGGAAGTTCGTGCACGTCACCGAGGTCAGCGCGGTGCAGGGAGGGGTCGAGCCGACCGAGGAGGCGGACCCGCCGCTGCTGATGCCGGTGCACCGGCAGCGCGGCTGGGCGCACCTGCACCAGCTCAGCCAGCAGCCGGGCGCGGCCGGCGACCCGACGCTCGCCGCGGTGCGCGCGTCGGCGGTGATCCGGCCGGGAACCCGGATGGTGAAGGTGCTCTCCGCCCGGCAGCTCGCCGGGTATGTGCGGGGTTGGCTGCCGCACGGCTTCTGCTACCGCGAGCACGACGTGGCCCACCTGCGTACGCCGGCCGGGATGGCGGTGCTGCGCGGCGACGGCGAGGGCGGTGACGTGGCGTACGCGCTGCGCTGGCGGGCCACCGACCCGGCCGACTACGACGTGCCGGTCGGCCCGGCGCACCACGGCCTGACCGGGCTGCCGCCCCGGGACCGGCTCGGGCCGCCGGTGCTGGGCACCGGGTTCGTGCCGAGCAACGCCCAGCTCATCCCGGAGTTCGTCACCCGGGACCTCGCCGACCTGCCGATGCCGGCGAACGCCACCCTGCTCGCCTACCCGGCGGAGGGCGTGGAGGTGGTGCTCTACACCTACCAGGCGGAGCAGCGGGGCTGGCTGCGCATGGTCGGCCCGCAGTGGCGGCACCTGCTCGCCGCGGTGCCCGGCCTCTCGCCCGACCAGGAGTACGTGCCGACCGGCGACGCGCCCCGCTCCACCCAGCTCGTCGGCCTGTACGGCGGCGGCGAGTACGAGGCGGTGGCCGACCAGCCGGGCGGGTTCCGGGTGCTGGCGATGACCCGGGCGGCCCGGTACCCGGTGGAGTCGGCGGCCCGCCGGCTGCGCCACGCCACCTGGCGCGGGGTGCCGTGCCTGGTGCTGCGGGAGGAGTCGGGCTGGCTGCGGCTGCGGCTGCGTCATCCCGATGCGGACGCGGTGCTGACGACCGGGGCGCAGTGCCACGAGCGGGGCATCTACGAGGCCTGGGCGCCGGGGGCGGAGCTGACCGACGACCAGGTGATCGACCTGCCGTACCCGGCCGCATAACCGGGGGCAACGCGGGAATGCGCGCGGTCCGACCGGACCCAGCTCAGGAGAACGCAGATGCCCTTCATCACCGTCGGCACGGAGAACTCCGCGCCCATCGACCTGTACTACGAGGACCACGGCTCCGGCCAGCCGGTGGTGCTGATCCACGGCTTCCCGTTCAACGGGGCGACCTGGGAGAAGATCAGCATCCCGCTGCTGAATGCGGGATATCGGACGATCACCTACGACCGGCGCGGTTTCGGCGCTTCCGCCCAACCCACCATGGGCTACGACTACAACACGTTCGCGGCGGACCTGGACGTGCTGATGACCGAGTTGGACCTGCGCAACACGATCCTGGTCGGCCACTCGATGGGCACCGGCGAGGTGACCCGATATCTGGGCACATACGGGTCGGACCGGGTGGACCGGGCGGTGCTGATGGCTCCGTTGGCGCCGTTCCTGCTGAAGACGCAGGACGATCCGGAGGGTGTGGAGAAGAGCCTCTTCGACGGATTCCAGCAGGCCATCATCCAGGACCGGTTCGCCTTCCTGACCCAGTTCTGCGAAGCGTTCTTCAACTACAGCGAGAACAAGGGCAAGTGGGTGAGCGAGGAGGCGCACCGGGCGCACTGGGAGATCGGCGCGCGGGCGTCGGCCAAGGGCACCCACGACTCCGTGGACGCCTGGCAGACGGACTTCCGGGGCGACCTGCCGAACATCAACGTGCCGGTGCTGATCATCCAGGGCGACAAGGACAACGTGCTGCCGTATCCGGCCACGGGTCAGCGGTTGCAGAACATGCTGTCCGACTGCCGGCTGGTGACCCTGAAGGGGGCGCCGCACGGCACGCCGTGGACGCACCCCACGGAGGTCAACAAGGCGATCATGGAGTTCGTCGGCGCGCCGAAGATGGCCCGCGCCTGAGCCACCGACGACAGCGGCCCCGGGGACGTCCCCGGGGCCGCGTCGTCCGACGGCCAGCTCAGCCGGCCAGCCGGGCCAGCTCCTCGTCGACGATGGACGGGTCGAGCTTGCGGAACACCGGCTTCGGCGCCGCGAGCGGCCGGCCCACCTCCAGCGGTACGGACTCCCAGCGCGCGCCGACCGTGTAGTCACCGGTCAGCACCGGGTACGCCGGCCCGCCGTCGAGGTCCTCGACCTCCTCGATCACCGGCATCGGGGCGTGCACGCCGGTGCCGCCGAGCAGCTCGTGGATCTTCTGCGCGGAGTGCGGCAGGAACGGGGTGAGCAGCGTGTTGGCGTCGCTGACCACCTGCAGGGCGACGTGCAGGATGGTGCCCATCCGGGGCTTGTCGTCCTCGCCCTTGAGCTTCCACGGGGCCTGCTCGGAGAGGTACTTGTTGGCCTCCGCGACGACCCGCATCGCCTCGCTGATGGCCTGCTTCTGCCGGTGCCGGGCGATCAGGTCGCCGACGGTGGCGAACCCGGCCCGGGCGGTGTCGAGCAGCGCCTGGTCGGCCTCGGTGAGCCCGGCCGGGTCGACCGGCGGGATGGCGCCGAAGTTCTTCGCCGCCATCGAGATGGACCGGTTGACCAGGTTGCCCCAGCCGGCGACCAGCTCGTCGTTGTTGCGCCGGAGGAACTCGGCCCAGGTGAAGTCGGTGTCGTTGCTCTCCGGCCCGGCGACCGCGATGAAGTAGCGCAGCGCGTCGGCGTCGTACCGCTCGAGGAAGTCCCGGACGTAGATGACCACCTTGCGGGAGGAGGAGAACTTACGCCCCTCCATGGTCAGGTATTCGCTGGAGACCACCTCGGTGGGCAGGTTGAGCCGGCCCAGCTCGCCCGGCTCGCCGTCGCGGGTGCCCTCCCCGGAGTAGCCGCCGAGCAGCGCCGGCCAGATCACCGAGTGGAAGACGATGTTGTCCTTGCCCATGAAGTAGTAGCTGCGGGCGTCCTTCCCCTCGGCGTCGGTCGACCACCACTTGCGCCAGGCTTCGGGGTCCCCGGTACGGCGGGCCCACTCGATGGAGGCGGACAGGTAGCCGATGACGGCGTCGAACCAGACGTAGATCCGCTTGTCCGGCCGGTCGCGCCAGCCGTCCAGCGGGATCGGCACGCCCCATTCCAGGTCCCGGGTGATGGCCCGGGGCTGGAGGTCGTCAAGCAGGTTCTTCGAGAAGCGCAGCACGTTGGGGCGCCAGCCCTCCCGGCTGTCCAGCCACTGCCGCAGCGCGGCGGCCAGGGCGGGCAGGTCCAGGAAGAAGTGCTCGGTCTCGACGAACTCCGGCGTCTCGCCGTTGATCTTCGACCTGGGGTTGATCAGGTCGATCGGGTCGAGCTGGTTGCCGCAGTTGTCGCACTGGTCACCGCGGGCGCTGTCGTACCCGCAGATCGGGCAGGTGCCCTCGATGTAGCGGTCGGGCAGGGTGCGTCCGGTGGACGGGGAGATCGCCCCCGTGGTGACCTTGGGGACGATGTAGCCGTTGCGATGGAGCCCCTGGAACAGCTCCTGCACCACGGCGTAGTGGTTGCGGGTGGTGGTCCGGGTGAACAGGTCGTACGACAGCCCCAGCGCCCGCAGGTCCTCGGCGATCACCCGGTTGTACCGGTCGGCCAGCTCGCGTGGGGTGACCCCCTCGGCGTCGGCCTGCACCTGGATCGGGGTGCCGTGCTCGTCGGTGCCGGAGACCATGAGCACGTCGTGACCGGCCATCCGCATGTACCGGGAGAAGACGTCGGAGGGAACGCCGAATCCGGATACGTGGCCGATGTGGCGCGGGCCGTTGGCGTAGGGCCAGGCGACCGCGGCGAGAACGTGACTCATGAGCAGCAAGCCTAGTGATTGCCGTGGGCCACCCGCGAACCAATAGGGCGCGTCCCACGACCCGACCCGGACAGGCCGCCCGATTTGTCGCCGACACGCGGCCTGAGCTGCCCGACAGGTTCGGGCTGCCGGTGTGGAATGAACGGCGTGACCAGCAGACGAACGGCACCGGGGCCGGAGGGATCCGCCGCCACCACGGCGACCGGCGAGGGCGAACCGACGCCCCGCACGGGCCCGCCGCGGGGTGGCTCGGTCGCCCCGCACCCCCGGCTGGACCCGACGGACCCGCCGGTCGAGGTGCGCCCGCCCACCGGCGCGCCGGTGGCCGCCGCGCCCCGCCGGGTGCCGGTCCGGCAGGCGCGCCGGCAACGGCTGGCCTCCCCCGGCGGTACGCCGGACGGGGACCGCGGGGCGGGCCGGGCGCCGATCGAGGAGGTGCACCGGCACGGCACGCCGCTGCGCGAGGAACCCCAGACGGCCGGCCGCCCGGCCTCGCGGCGGGCCCGGCCCCGGGCAGGCCGCCCGCCGGACCCGCTGGTCGGGATGGCGGTACTGATCACGGCGAGCCTGCTGGCGGCGTTCTTCGCCTGGGTCAGCGCGGGGCCGCTCTGGCTGGCGCTGGGACACTCGACGAGCGGGACCACGGTGATCACGAACTGCTCCGGAGCCGGCCTGACCCAGCGCTGCCGGGGAGTCTTCCGGGCCGACGCCGACCGCTTCGTCGCGTACGGCGTACGGGTGAGCGGCGTGCCGGCCGAGCGCAGCGCCACCGGCACCGCCCTGCCCGCCCGGATGACCGGGCCGGACGGCGGCACCGCGTACGCGGACTCCGGGATCGGCCGGCACCTGCGCTGGCTGCTCGGGCTGCTGCTGGTGGCGGCCTGCGCCGCCGGGATCGCCCGGTGGACCGGCGCGACCCGGCTGCCGGACCCCCGGCACCGCCACTGGGCGGTGGGCGCCGCGCTGGGCGGCCCGCTACTGATCACCGCCGGCTTCCTCGCCGCCGCCTGGTAGGCCGGGCAGGCGTGAGGCGTCAGAGGTGCACGACCGTGTAGACCTCGCGGCGGCGCAGCCCGTACTCGGTGGCGACCTCGGTGATGGCGTCCCGCCGGGACAGCCCGGCCGACTCCCGCTCGGCCACCGCGGCGCGCAGCGTGTCGTCGTCCGGCCGGGTCGCGGCGGCCGGCGGCGCGCCCGCCACGACCAGGGTGATCTCGCCCCGGGGCTCGCCCTCGGCGGCCCACCCGGCCAGCTCGCCCAGCGGCCGGCGGACCACCTCCTCGTACGTCTTGGTCAGCTCCCGGCAGAGCGCGGCGGGCCGGTCCGGGCCGAACGCGGCGGCCAGGTCGGCCAGCGCGCCGGCGATCCGGTGCGGCGCCTCGAAGAAGACCAGCGTGCGCTCCTCGGCGGCGAGGGTGCGCAGCCGGGACCGGCGGGCCCCGGGCGTGCGGGGCAGGAAGCCCTCGAAGCAGAACCGGTCGCAGGGCAGCCCGGAGAGGGCCAGCGCGGTGGTCACCGCGCTCGGCCCGGGGGCCGCGGTGACCGGGACGCCGGCGTCGATGGCGGCCCGGACCAGCCGGTAGCCGGGGTCGGAGACGCTGGGCATACCGCCGTCGGTGACCACGGCGACGGTGTAGCCGGCGGCCAGCACCTCGACCAGCTCCGGGGTACGCCGTTCCTCGTTCCCCTCGAAGTAGGAGACGATCCGGCCGGGCACGGTGACGTCCAGGTCGCGGGCCAGCCGGGTGAGCCGACGGGTGTCCTCGGCGGCGACCACGTCGGCGGTGGCGAGCACCTCGCGGAACCGGGTCGAGGCGTCGGCCGGGTTGCCCAGCGGCGCGCCGAGCAACACCAGCCGGCCGACCTCGGACATTTCACCCACGGAGTGCGCTCCTTCATCGACGGCCGTACCAATCTCGGTGACGACGGGCGCCACCGGGCACCTTCGCAGCCTACGATCGCCGGGTGACGAGTGCGTCGACTGCACAGAGCGCGAGCGCGGGTCGGGCCGGATCGGACCCGGCGACCGCCGGCGAGCCCACCGACGACCGGGCCACCGGGTCCACGACGACCGGTGCGGGCGGCGTCCCGGCCATCGTCCGCCGACGGCTCGCGACCGTCGACGCCCGGCTCGACGGGCACGCCTGGCTGGCCACCGCGGTCGTCGTGGTGATCGCGGCGATCCTGCGCTTCGTCGGGCTCAGCAGCCCCAAGGGCAAGATCTTCGACGAGACCTACTACGCCAAGGACGCGTACGGGCTCATCGACCGGGGCGTCGAGTGGAACTACAAGGACAACGGCCCGTCGTACGTGGTGCACCCGCCGCTGGGCAAGTGGCTCATCGGGCTCGGCGAGTGGGCCTTCGGCTACCAGGACCCGGAGACCAACATCTCCGTGCCGGGGCATCTGATGACCACCGCCCCGGAGTTCGGCTGGCGGTTCGCGGCGGCCGTCGCCGGCACCCTGTCGGTGCTGATGCTGGTCCGGATCGGCCGGCGGATGTTCCGCTCCACCACGCTGGGCTGCGCGGCCGGGCTGCTGCTCGCCCTGGACGGCTTCCACCTGGTGCTGTCCCGGACCGCCCTGCTCGACATCTTCCTGCTGCTGTTCGTGCTGGCCGCGTTCGGCGCGCTGGTGCTGGACCGGGACGCCCGGCGGCGGCGCTGGGCCCGGGCGCTGGACGCCGGGCTCGACCCGTCGGCGCCGGGCCGGGCCGGCCGGCCGCCGTCGACCTGGCGGGACTGGCCGTGGTGGCGACTGGCCGCCGGGGTGCTGCTCGGCTGCGCCTGCGCGGTGAAGTGGAGCGGTCTCTACTTCGTGCCGGCCTTCGCGCTGCTGGTGATCCTCTGGGAGGTCGGCGTCCGCCGGTCGGCCGGCGTACGCCACCCGTGGCGGGACGCCCTGCTCGACGAGCTGCCCTGGCTGCTGCTGGCCGGGGTGCTGATGGTCGGCACCTACCTGGCCACCTGGTCGGGCTGGCTGTTCACCGACGACGGCTACTACCGCCTGGCCAGCCGCTACCCGAACACCCCGGGACTGAGCGACGCCCCGGTCATCGGGCGGCTGATCAACCTGTGGGAGTACCACAAGGCCGCGTACGGCTTCCACACCCAGCTCGACGATCCGCACAAGTACCAGTCCTGGCCGTGGCAGTGGCTGCTGCTCGGCCGGCCGGTCGCCTTCTACTGGGCCGGTGACGGCAACTGCGGCGCGCCGCAGTGCGCCTCCGAGGTCCTGCTGCTGGGCACCCCGCTGCTCTGGTGGTCGTTCCTGCCCGCGCTGGCGGCGACGGCCTGGCTCGGGTTGGCCCGGCGGGACTGGCGGGCCGGGGCGATCCTGCTCACCGTGGCCGCCGGCATGCTGCCCTGGTTCTGGTTCGCCCTCGACAACCGGACGATGTTCTCGTTCTACCTCGCACCGGCGGTGCCGTTCCTCGTGCTGGCCGTGGTCTACGTGCTCGGCGCGATCATCTCGCCCGCGCCGGCCACCGGCACGGCCCTGGCACCGCCACCGACCGAGCAGGACTTCTCCGACCGCCGCCTGGTGGGCGGGATCATCGCGGGCGCGTACGTGCTGCTGGTGGCCCTCTGCTTCGGCTACTTCTACCCGATCTTCGTGGGCCGGCTGATGACCTACGCGGACTGGTCCGCGCGGATGTGGCTGGACGGTCGCTGGATCTGAGTCCCGGCCGGGGCACAAAAAGCGCGCCCCGATCGCCTGCCACGGGGGAAGCGGGCGATTGGGGCGCGCAAGAAGAGCTTAACCACACTCGTTCACTCGCACAACGGGTCGCCCCTGGTCGGATTTCCAACCACTGCGTGACCAGAGAAATGGTTTACATCGGGCAGTTAACGGTGAGTAACACTGCCGAAACATTATGAATTCATCACCGCCAAGCGGGCCCTGATGTGATCAGGACGACGGTACCCCGATGATCTTCCAAAGTGGATCTCACTACACTTCGCCCGATGATCAACAAGAGACGCTCGACAGCCGTCCTTCTCGGACTGCTGGCGACGACCGCGCTGATCGGTCCGACCCCCGCCAGGGCCGACGACGACACCGCCGAACCCCCCGCCGAGCCGCCCAAGGTCGAACTCGTGCTCGACGTGAGCGGCTCGATGCGGGCCCGCGACATCGACGGGCGCAGCCGGATATCCGTCGCACAGCAGGCGTTCAACGAGGTCGTGGACGCGCTGCCGGACGAGACCCAGCTCGGCATCCGGGTGCTCGGGGCCACCTACCGGGGCAAGGACAAGAAGCAGGGCTGCCTGGACACCCAGCAGATCGTGCCGGTCGGCCAGGTGGACCGCACGCAGGCCAAGGCGGCCGTCGCCACGCTCCGGCCGACCGGCTTCACCCCGGTCGGGCTGGCGCTGCGCTCGGCGGCCCAGGACCTCGGCACCGGCAGCACCGCCCGCCGGATCGTGCTGATCACCGACGGCGAGGACACCTGCGCCCCACCCGACCCCTGCGAGGTGGCCCGGGAACTGGCCGCACAGGGCACCAAGCTGGTCGTCGACACCCTCGGCCTCGCCCCCGACGAGAAGGTCCGCCGGCAGCTGCTCTGCATCGCCGGCGCGACCGGCGGCACGTACACGGCGGCGCAGAGCGCCGACGAACTGACCGGCCGGATCAAGCAGCTGGTCGACCGGGCGCGGGACACCTACACCGCCACCCCGACCGTGGTCGTCGGCGCGGCCGGGTGCGGCAACGGGCCGCTGCTCGGGCCCGGCGTCTACACCGACCGCGAGGCGTTCTCCGAGCACCGCTGGTACCGGGTGCCGGTGCGGCCCGGCCAGGAGCTGCGCGCCTCGATCAGCGTCGCGCTGGACCGGCCGGTCAACCCGGACTACGGCGTGCTGCTGCGGGCCACCGCAGCGGACGGGCGGGAACTGGTCCGCGGCGTCGACGCCGGCAGCGGGCGTACCGACGTGATCTCCGCCGGCCTGCGCTGGTCGGCGGCCGAGGAGGACACCCCCGACCCGGCGCCGAGTGGGACGGCGGCGACGCGGACGGTGTGCCTGGTGGTCAGCAACTCCCTCGCACCCCGGCCCGGCACCGAGGCCACCCTGGGCATGCCGCTGGAGCTGACCGTTGACGTGGTCGCCGCGTCCCCCGCCCCGGGCGGGCCGGACCTCGGCCGTGGCTGGGCCCTGCTGCTCCTGCTCACCCTGGCCGGGCTGGTCACCGGGCTGGTCGCCGGGCTGCTCACCCGCTGGTGGGTGGCCACCTGGAGGGAGAACTGAGGATGCGTACGCTGATCCGCGCCACGGCGGCGCTGGCCGCCGTCGGGCTGACCCTCGCCCCCGGGGCCGCCTCGGCCGCCCCGACCCCCTCCCCGGGCGCGGCCACGGTCACCAAGGCCGGCACCTCGTTTCTGACCGCCACCGCCATCACCGCCGGCCAGCCGGTCCGGGTGGGCGCCTCGACCGGCGACCACCTCTACTGGTCGTTCCCGGCCGAGGCCGGACAGACCCACGAGATCACCGCCACGGTCACCTTCCCGAAGGGCCGCACCGGCGCGTCCACCTGGACCGTCGACGTCTTCGACGGGCTGCGCCGCCGGCAGGCGTGCACCGCCGGGGCGCAGACCCCCACCGCCGACGCGTCGGCGACCAGCGTCACCCTCGGCTGCACCCTGCGCCGGGTCCGGCCATGGGCCGAGCCGTGGTCGGGTGACCCGCTGCCGGGCACCTACTACGTCCGGCTGTCGGTGGTCGACCTGCCCGAGCCCGACCTGGGCCTGCCGATCGACGTGGACCTGCTGGTCGGTGCGGACGGCGAAGGCGGCGCGTCGGGCGACGACGGGAAGCTGGCGGCACCCCTGGCGCCGAACACCCGGGCCGGGACGGTGCTCACCGCCGAGCCGACCCCGGAGGCGATCGAGGAGAAGAGCGGCAGCCTCACCGCCTGGCTGCCCGAGCCCGGCTCGCGGTGGATCTGGACCACGGTCGGCGGCGTGCTCGCCGCCGTGGCGGGCGTGGTCGGCTTCGCGCTCACCCGGCGGCCCCGCCGCCCCTGAGCCTCCGGTGGCCGCCGCGAACCCGAGCGCGGCGGCCACCGGCGGCGACGGTCAGGAGGTACGCGGGCTGCGCGGCACCCAGCCGATGAACCGGTCCTGGAGGGACGCCGTCGGAGCGGTGCGCAGGTCGTGCGCGGCGGCGGCGAGGCAGGAGCCGAGGTAGACGCTCAACGCGGCTCGATCGGCCCGGTACTCGCTCAACAGCCGGCTGCGCTTCGTCGCGCAGGGCCACTCGTCGCCGCACGAGCCGCAGGTCCAGTCGGGCGGCACCGGCGCGTGCTCCTCCGGTCCGGATCCCGATGCCGTCGCACCAGGCGTCATCGGCCGTTCCTCTCGTCAGTGGGCTTCTCGCGTGTGGACGGTCTGCTCCCCGCAATGCCCAACAGCGTCCCGACACGCTCCGCCGTTACATCGTTCCGGTACGTTCACCGTCCATAGCCGCCAGCAACCCCACCGAGCTACGGCGACGCGCGGACCGCCGTTCTGGGACGCGGGTGAGGTCCGCGCCGTGGCGTTGCCGGAGGTTTGTACCGTCGATCCGACCGAAAATCTCCGATGGTGCCAAGGAGCACGGTGAGCCACCCTCAGCCTCCGTTCGGACCGCAGGATCCGAACCAGCAGCCCCCGGAAGCGCCCACCCAGGCGTTCCCCACCGCGCCGATGCCGCCAGTGCCGGCCAACCCGTACGCGCCGCAGCCGCCCACCTCGGGGGCCCCGTACCCGCCGCAGCCGCCCACTTCGGGGGCGCCGTACCCGCCGCAGCCGCCCACCTCCGGAGCGCAGTACCCACCGCCGGCCGCGCCGGGCGGGGCGTACCCGCCGCCGCCGGCCCCCGGGATGCCGTACCCGCCGGCCACCGGCCCGTACCCGCCCGCGCCGGGCCAGCCGTTCGGCGTGCCGTCGGCGAAGAAGTCCAACAAGGGCCTCTGGATCGGCCTCGGCATCGGGGCGGTGGTCCTGCTGCTGCTCTGCTGCGGTGGCGGCATCTTCGCCATCTACAGCGGAGCGAAGAAGACGCAGGACGCGATCGAGAGCCTGCCCACCCCGGCGATCACCAGCGGCCCGTTCGACGACACCCCGGCTCCCGTCGAATCCCAGTCGACGCCGGACGCCGGCGAGACCGACGGCGAGACCTTCAACATGAAGCCGGGCGACACGTTGATCATCAACGACGACGGCACCACCGAGATCACGCTCAGCAACTTCCGCAGCAGGAAAGACTCCTGCGACCAGTTCATGCCCGGGCCGAAGAAGGGCATGTTCCTGATCGCCGACGTGACCGCCGAGGTCACCAAGGGCACCGGCACGGTCAACCCGTTCTACTTCCGCTGGAAGGGCGCGGACGGCAGCGAGGAGAGCGGCATCTCCGGCGCCTTCTCCGGCTGCGGCAAGCTGCTCAACGCGGGCAACGACCTGCCGGCCGGCACCAAGCGCACCGGGCAACTCGTCCTCGACGTGAAGGACAAGAACGGCGTGGTGGAGTACCAGCACAACTTCCGGCCCGCCGGTTCCTGGAAGCCCTGACCCGCGACGCCTGCGACGGGGGTCGGTCCGACCCGGGACCGGCCCCCGTTGGCGTTCGTCGATCGTCACGACCGCTGCGCGGTGGTGGCCGGCGAGGACATCCGAACCCGTGCTGCCGACAGCGGCAAGCCAGCGCGATGTCGGTGCTCACGCCGGCACCAACTGGTCCACGTACCGGAGGGCGTGCGCGGTGGCCGCCGGCGTGGCGGGCAGCAGCGGCGGGCGGACCGCCGGCGTCGGGATACGGCCCCGGGCGTGCAGGACCGCCTTGATCACCGCCGGGTTGGGCTCGGCGAAGAGGGCGCGGCAGAGGGTGGCGAGCCGGTGGCCGAGCGGCCGGGCCCGCGCGACGTCCCCGGCCCGCCAGGCCGCGACCAGCGCGGCGTAGTCGGCCGCGGCGACGTGCGCCGAGGCCAGGATGCCGCCGTGTCCACCGAGGGCGAGCAGGGGCGAGACGTACGCGTCGTCGCCGCAGAGCACGGCGAACCCCTCGGGTACGTCGGCCAGGAAGGCGACGGTGTCCGCGTCGATCCCGCCGACCGCGTGCTTGATCCCGACCAGCCCGGGCAGCCCGGCCAGCCGGCGCAACGCCCCGGCGGAAAGCTCCTGCCCGGTCCGGTACGGCACGTGGTAGGCGACCAGCGGCACCGGGGACGCCTCGGCCAGCCGGGCGAAGTGCGCCAGCACTGCCTCCTCGCCGGGCCGCAAGAACGGCGGCACCAGGCAGAGCGCCGCGGTGACGTCGCTTCCCAGCGCCCGCAGCGCGTCGTCGGTGTGCGCGCCGACCAGGAGTCCGGCGCGGCGGTCCCGGCACGCCTCGGCGATCAGCTCGACCACTGTGCGGCGTTCGGCGTCGGCGAGCGCGTGCGGCTCGGCGGTGGTGCCGAGGGCGACCAGGCCGGCGGCCCCGGCGTCGAGCACCTCGTGGGCGAGGGCCGCGAGGGCGTCGCGGGCGACGGCGCCCCGCTCGTCGAAGGGCGTGATCAGCGGTACGTACAACCCGGTCAGCGTCATGCCTCCAGGCTGGCCCCGCAGACCGTGAAGAACCAGTTCCGATTGCTGACGGAAAACGTAAGCTCTGCTTCATGCTCGACGTTCGCCGCCTGCGCCTGCTGCGGGACCTGGCCCGGCTCGGCACCATCGCCGCCGTCGCCGAGGCGCACACCTACACGGCGTCTGCCGTCTCCCAGCAGCTCGCCGCCCTGCAACGGGAGGCCGGCGTCGCGCTCCTCGAACGGGCCGGCCGCCGGGTCACCCTCACCCCCACCGGTGAGGCGCTGGTCCGGCACACCGAGGTCGTGCTCGCCGCGCTGGAGGCGGCCGACGCCACGCTGGCCGCCGCCCGGGGCGGGCTCTCCGGCACGGTACGCATCGGCGCGTATCCGAGTGCCGTCCGCACCCTGCTGCCGCCGGCCCTGGTGGCGCTGGCCCGCGACCATCCCGCCCTCGACCTGATGGTCACCGAACTGGATCCGGTCGGGGTGCCCGACGCGCTGCGCGACCGCCGCCTGGACGTGGCCCTCGCGCACGACTACGACATCGTGCCGACCGCCCCCGATCCCGCGCTCGACTCGACCCCACTGCTGGAGGAGATGGTCTTCCTCGCCGTGCCGTCCACAGCGGCGGCGGAGAACCTGGCGGGCGTGCGGGACGCCGATTGGATCCTCGGCAGCCCCGGCACCCTCTGCCACACGGTGGCGCTGCACGCCTGCCAGCTCGCCGGCTTCCCGCCAGCCGTCCGGCACCACGCCGACGACTTCACCGCCATGCTCGCCCTGGTCGCCGCCGGTCAGGGGGTCGCCCTGGTCCCGGAACTCGCGGTCGGCCAACTACCGGAAGGGGTCCGTCTCGTCCCGCTCGACCTGCGGCGGCGTACCCGGATCGCCTACCGGAAGGGGGCGGGTGACCACCCGGCGGTGGCGGCCTGCGTCGCGGCGCTGCGAGCCGCGACGCAGGCCGGCTGACCGCGGGGTGCGTCAGGGTCGGCGGCGGGCGCGGAGAACGGCGTCCTGGAGGGTGATTTCGTGGCCGTCGTGGCCGACCACCGGTCGGGACCTGACCTCGGCGACGAGCACGTCCCACCGGTCGGGGTCGAGGCTGGCCGCGACCTCCTCGGGAGTGACGTGCGACCCCGGGGCGTGCGGCGACGATTCGGTCGGGGCGTGGCCGACGACGAGCAGCGTGCCGCCCGGGGCGACCGCCGCCGCCAGCCGGCGGAACAGCACGTCGCGCGGGCCCGCCGGATGCACGTAGTTCGCACAGACCAGGTCGAAGTGCTGCTCGGCGGGGGTCCAGGTGGTCAGGTCGGCCTGCACCCAATCGATCCGGCCGGTGCGGTCCTGCTCCCGTGCGCGCTGGAGCGCGGTGGCCGCGATGTCCACCGCCGTGACCCGCCAGCCGCGCGACGCGAGCCAGCGGGCCGCGGCACCCTCGCCGCAGCCCGCGTCCAGCGCCGTGCCGGGCGGCAGATCCCCGACCTCCGCCGTCAACTGCGGGTTGGGCCCGTGGCCGTGCCCAGCTGAGTGCCGGTACCGCTCTTCCCAGTACGCCTCGTCGAACACCATGCCCTCCTTGCGACTCACAGCCCGTGGCGACGGTCGCCCGCCACCAGTTCACCCACCCGCGCCTCCGACCCGGCCGAGAACGGTGCCCGGTGGGCGGCCACCGCCAGTCGGGTCTCCTCGGCCACCAGGTCACCGTTGATCTGTGCCCCAGCCATGGCACCCGCCGCCGCGGCGGCACCGACCTGGGCGGCCGGGTCGGTGACGTTGCCCGCCACCCACACTCCGGGCACCTCGGTACGACCGACCGCGTCGGCCGGGACGTGCTCACCCATCCCCGACGGGTGTTCCGCGGTACGCAGTCCGAGCGCGGCCAGGAAGCCGGCGCGCGCCACCATCCGCGATGCGACCGCCAGTGCCTCGCGGCGGACCAGCGTGCCGTCGGCCAGGCGTACCCCGGCGAGGCGGTCCGCGACGACCTCCAGCGAGGCGACCTCGCCGCGCACCACGCGGATGCCGCGCGCGGCGAGCTGCTCCGCCTGCTCCTCGCTCGGCGGCATGGTGTGGGCGAAGTAGGTGACGTCGTCGCTCAGCTGGCGGAACAGCAGCGCCTGGTGCACCGACATCGGACCGCTGGCCAGCACCCCGATGGCCTGGTCGCGGATCTCCCATCCGTGGCAGTACGGGCAGTGCACCACGTCCCGCCCCCACCGGTCGCGCAGGCCCGGCACGTCCGGCAGCTCGTCGACCAGCCCGCTGGTCACCAGCACCCGGCGGGCCCGCGCCGCCCGGCCGTCGGCCAGCGTCACCACGAACCCTTCGCCGTCCCGGGTCACCGCGTCGACCTCGCCGGACACCGCCTGGCCGCCGTAGCCGCGGACCTCCGCCCGACCGCGCTCCAGCAGCTCGGCCGGCGGCATCCCCTCCCGGGCCAGCAGCCCGTGGACCCCGTCGGCCGGCGCGTTGCGCGGGGCGCCCGAGTCGATCACCACCACCGACCGGCGGGCCCGGGCCAGCATCAGCGCCCCGTTCAGGCCGGCGGCGCCGCCGCCGACCACCACCACGTCGTACCCGTCTCTGAGCTGCTCGGTCACCATGACCACCTCCCGCGGCAACGATGCGACCGGTAGGCCGAAACTGGCAAACCTTGTTGCCGAAGTGGCAAACTGGCGGCATGGACGACGACCTGGACCAGGCCCTCGACGCGGTCGGCCCCCGGCTGCGCGCGCTGCGCCAACAGCGCGAGACCACCCTGGCCGAACTGTCGGCGGCGACCGGCATCTCGGTGAGCACCCTGTCCCGGCTGGAGTCCGGCGCCCGCCGGCCCACCCTCGAACTGCTGCTCCCCCTGGCCAAGGCCCACGGCGTCACCCTGGATGAACTCGTCGACGCCCCGCCCACCGGCGACCCGCGGATCCACCTGCGGCCGATCACCCGGCACGGGATGACCCTGCTGCCGCTGACCCGCCGCGCCGGGGGCATCCAGGCGTACAAGTTCGTCATCCAGGCCAGCGACCGGCCCGCCGAGCCCGACCCGCAGACCCACGAGGGGTACGAGTGGGTCTACGTGCTCAACGGTCGGCTGCGGCTCGTCCTCGGCGACCACGATCTGGTGCTCTCCCCCGGCGAGGCCGCCGAGTTCGACACCCGGGTGCCGCACTGGTTCGGCTCGGCCGACACCGAACCGGTCGAGTTCCTCAGCCTGTTCGGCCGGCAGGGCGAACGCGCCCACCTCCGCGCCCGCCCCAAGCGCCAGTGAGTGGCTCAGATCTCCGCCCGCAGTATGGGGGTCGCCGCGGGTGGGAGGAAGAGCTGTCCGTACCAGGCGCCGCGGACCGTGCGCGAGGCGACCGTCGCCCAGGCGACGACCAGCAGCCCGTACAGCAGCACGGCGAGGGTGGTCAGCATGGCCGAGCCGGTCCGGGCGGCCAGGCCGGTGACGCCGGTGACCAGGGTGCCGACCGGGAAGGTGAAACTCCACCAGGTGAGCGAGAACGGCAGCCCGGCGCGCGCGGTGCGGACGGTGATCGCGGCCGCCAGGGCCAGCCAGAGCAGCGCGAAACCCATCGCCGGTACGCCGTAGAGCACGGCGAGCATCTGCGCGCCGGCCGCGTACGGGTCGGGCAGCACCCCGTCGGCGGCCCGGCCGAGCAGGTGCGCGGCGGTGATCGACTGGCCGAGCGGCCCCAGCACGATCCACAGCGTGGGCACCATCCGCGCGGCGCCGACCCGGTGGTGGACGAGCCGGGACCAGAGCTGCGGAAGGATGACGACGGTGGCGACCAGGCTGATGCCGAACATCGCGTAGCAGGCGATGACCATGTCGAGCCGGGCCTGGCCGGCCGGCAGGTGCGGCACGAGCAGCGCCCCGTTGGCGGCCGAGACCATCGGCGGCACCACCGGCATCAGCCAGCCGCCGAACGCGGCGTCCGGCCCGACCCGGTGCCGGGTGATCATCACGTACGGGATCGCCACCGCGGTCAGCAGGCCCAGCCCGGTCCCGGCGCTCCACAGGACGAGGTCGACCGTGACGGCAGCGGGTTCGCCGATCAACGCACCGCCCAGCAGCAGCGCACCGCCGCCGACGGTCATCAGCGCCATCGGCGGCGCGCCCCAGAACTGCGCCATGACCGGGTCGGCGGCGTGCCCGAACGCGGCGTCCCGATGCCGGCGCAGATGCAGCGCCCACCCGGCGACGAGCGCCAGCAACAGCAGCGCCGCCGTGATCCAGACGACCGTCGCGGCGAACCGTAGGCCCGGCAGGTGCACCGGCAGACCGGCGGCGGCGGTGGCCACGATGCCGGTGCCCATCACCGAGGCGAACCAGTTCGGCCCGAGGTACGCGAACACGTCGCGCGGATGCGCCAGCGCGGACAGCGGCGCAGGCCGTACGTCGGTCTCCGAGCGGCGAAGAAGGGTGTTCATGGGGTCAACTGTCGAGCCGCCCGGACCGGCCCGGTAGACGCCGATTCCCTACCCAGCCATAACCTTCCCTTATGCCTCTGCCGCCGCAGGTGACCGACCTGACCAGCTTCGACCTGCTGCTGTCCGTCGCCCGGCTCGGCAGTATCGGACAGGCCGCGGCGGAACACCGCATCTCCCAACCGGCGGCCAGCGCCCGGCTCCGTCAGCTGGAACGCCGGCTCGGCCTCACCCTGCTGCAGCGCACCCCCCGCGGCTCCGTCCTCACCCCGACCGGAGCGCTGATCGCCGACTGGGCCCGTGCCGTGGTCGATGCCGCCGATTCCCTCGCCGCCGCCGTCCAAGCCCTGCGCATCTCGCACGAGAGCCGGCTGACGATCGTCGCCAGCCAGACCCTCGCCGAGTACCTGCTGCCGGCCTGGCTGGTGGCGCTGCGCGCCCGGCACCCGGACCTCACCGTCACCCTTCAGGCCGCCAACTCCGCGGACGTGGCCGCCCGGCTCCTCGCCGACCGGGCCGACCTGGGCTTCGTGGAAGGCCCCGACCTGCCGCCCGGCCTGGACGCGGACACCGTCGCCGCGGACCGGCTCACCGTCGTCGTCACCCCCACCCACCCGTGGGCCCGCCGCCGACGCGGCATCACTCCGGCCGAGCTCGCCGCCACGCCGCTGGTGTCCCGGGAGGCCGGCTCCGGCACCCGCCGCGCACTGGAGAGCGCCCTGCGTCAGCAGGACATCGCGGCGCTCGCCGCCCCGCTGCTCGAACTCTCCTCGACCACGGCCATCAAGCACGCCGTCGCGGCGGGTAGTGGCCCCGCCGTGCTGAGTTCGCTGGCGGTCAGCACCGAACTCGCGGCCGGCACGCTGACCGCCGTACCCGTCAGCGGTCTCCCCCTGCACCGGCAGCTCCGCGCGGTGTGGCTGGCCGGCCGGCGGCTCACCGGCCCCGCCCGCGACCTGCACGCGATCGCCCGGCGACCTCGATAGTCGGCCCGAGACGCGGACGGGGTTTTCACCCATGCGTGGCGGGGACCCGGGAGAGGAGAGGCGGACAGCGCGTCGGTCCGCCGCACCGACAGGGAGGCGACATGAGCTTCACCGAACGGGCGAAGGACAAGGTCGAGGAGCTGGCGGGGCCGGCCCGGGCGCGGGTGGGCGATATGCCCCAGGACGACCGGTCCGAGGCGGAGCAGGTGATGCGGCGGGACGAGTCGCGAGGCCAGCACCCGGGCGACCACGTCCAGGAGGACGCGCGGGACGCGAGCGACACCTTCACGAACTGACGGGTCCCGCGCGGGCTGGAGGATCCGATGACCGTAGAGCACGATCGCTGCGGTCCAGCGGTGGCCGACAGGTGCCATGAGGGCTCCTGGTGTCACCGTCAATCCGGGCGAGCGGCGGTCGGCTGCGTCGGCCAGAAGGGCCACTCCTCGAACGACCGGCAACGGCCGTCCTCGGCGAATCGCATGATCCACAGGTCGCGGTACTCCTGGTCGACGGGGTCGCCGTACCGAACCTCCAGGCGCGCCACCGCGGTGTCGCCCTCGATCGCGACGATCTCCCTGGTCATCTGGAACACCTCGTCGGGGCCTTCGCGCTCGGTTTCCCACATCGCGGCGATGGCCGGCAGGCCGATGAGCGGTGTCCGGTAGGGCCCCTGCCGATAGCTCGCGTCCGGGGTGAAGATCGTGGCTAGCCCCTCCGTCTTCGGCGTCCGCCACGCCTTCTCGTACGCCGCGAGCCAGGCGTCCACCTGCTTCCTGTTCACAGGTATCCAGCCTGCCATCTGACCGGGTGCCAAACACGGCAGTCGGTGAGCGCCGGTTGCGGCAGGTCACGGGTGGGTCGACGCCGGGCGTGGGCCGCGATAGGACAGGGTGGCGCTGTAGACCACGTTGGTGGTGGTGCTGCCGAACGCGGCGAGTTCGTTGACGACCTGTTCGAGGTGCGCCATCGACGTCGCGGCAACCTTCAGCACGTAACAGTCGTCGCCGGTGGTACGCAGGCACTCCAGGATCTCCGACCGTTGCTCCAGCAACCGGCGCAGGGGTTCGTGCTGGCTGCCGGGATACTTCAGCCGGACCACCGCGAGTACGGCGAAGCCCGCCTTGGGCAGGTCGACCTCGGCGCGATAGCCGGTGATCACTCCGGTCGCCTCCAGCCGTCTCACCCGTTCGCTGGTGGCCGATGCGCTCAGCTTGACCCGGCGGCTGAGTTCGGTGATCGGCAGGCGGCCGTCGCCCTGCAACTCGATCAGGATGGACCAATCGACAGCGTCAAGATTCTCGGCCATCGGGCCAATTTACCGACGGATCCACGGCAAACGCCAGCAAAGGCCGGGAACACGTTGTTCACAAGCCAGATCCGGGCTGGCTAGCCTCGGAACCGTGCAGATTGGCGTGAACGTACCGAACTTCGCCCCGGGCACCGACCCCGACCTGCTGCGGCGGTGGGCACAGACGGTCGAGGGCCTCGGCTTCGACCTGCTGATGGTCTCCGATCACATCGCGGTGACCCCGGACGTGGCCGAGCAGTATCCGGCGCCGTTCTACGAGCCGTTCACCACGCTGTCCTGGCTGGCCGGGACGACCCGCCGGGTCCAGTTGGGCACCACGGTGCTCGTCGTCCCGTACCGGCATCCGCTGCTCACCGCCCGGATGGCGGCGAACCTCAACCGGCTCAGCGGCGGCCGGCTCGTCCTCGGTGTCGGCGTCGGCTGGGCCCGCCAGGAGTTCGAGGCGCTCGGCGTGCCGTTCGGGCAGCGCGGCGCGCTGACCGACGAGTACCTGCGCGTCATGTGCGACGCCTGGCGGAACACCGACGACTACGAAACGGGTGCGATCCCGATCTGGGTGGGCGGCAACAGCGACGCCGGCATGCGGCGCGCCGTACGGCTCGGTCACGCCTGGCACCCGCTGCGATTCACGCCCGGATGGCTGGCCGAGGCGGCCGGGCGGCTGAAGGCCACCGCCGACGAACTGGGCCGCCCGGTGCCCGCGTTGACGCCGCGCATCGCACTCCGAGAGACCCGTGAACCGGTCACCGACCCGGACCGGCTCGCCGGTGTCGGCACCATCGACCAGATCATCAGCGACATCGACCAGATCCGTCTGCTCGGTGCGGAGACGGTGCTGCTCGACCCGTTCAACGGCGACCTGACCGAGATCCGCCAGCCCGAACGCGCCTGGCGGACACTGGCGGCCGTGGCCGCGTACCACAACTCCCAGGAGGATCGATGACCCCCGACGACGAGAAGTTTCTCCGCCGTGCCGTAGAAATCGCCGGCCAGGCCGGGGCGTCCGGCGAACGGCCGTTCGGCTCGTTGCTGGTCGGCGCGGACGGCACCGTCCTGATCGAGGACCACAACACGGTGGTCTCCGACTCGGACATCACCGCCCACCCGGAACTGAAGTTGGCCCGTTGGGCCGCCCGGGAGCTCGCCCCCGACGTGGCGGCCGGCACCACCATGTTCACCAGTTGCCAGCCCTGCCCGATGTGTGCGACCGCGATCGACCGGTCTGGCCTCGGCCGGGTGGTGTACGCCCTGTCGGCCGAACAGTTCGAGGAGGTCAAGCCGGCCACCCCGCCGCTGCCGACGGTGCGGTACGAAGGT
This sequence comes from Micromonospora sp. NPDC005806, assembly GCF_042871425.1. Classification (NCBI taxonomy): domain Bacteria; kingdom Bacillati; phylum Actinomycetota; class Actinomycetes; order Micromonosporales; family Micromonosporaceae; genus Micromonospora; species Micromonospora sp. NPDC005806. Next base: position 352,769 of record NZ_JBIAIL010000002.1, read on the forward strand.
CCGGCGCTGTTCGACGAGGCGCGTCGGCCGATCGACAACTACTACTAGTCAACGGAGCGTCGAGCAGGTTGCCGCTGACCAGGCCGGCGGCATCGGAGGCCAGACAGGCGATTGCCCGGTCACCTCGGTCGGGTGGGCCGGTCATGACGTCGTCGACGGCTCGGTGCGGATGACGGCCTGGTCGCCGTGTGGTCCGAACAGGTGGAGGATCTCGACGGCGTTCGTGTCGGCAGGGCCGAACCAGTGCCGTTCGCTGGTGTCGAACTCGGCCACCTCTCCGGGGCGGAGTGTGAAGTCGCGTTCGCCGATGATGAGGCGGAGTGTGCCGGCGATGACGTAGAGCCATTCGTAGCCGGTGTGGGTGACGAGCTTCGGCTGTCGGGGCGCGAGGACCTGCTTGAAGACCTGGACCCGGCCCGGGTACTGGGTCAGGGGCACCACGACGCTGCCGCGGTGTCGCCGGTGGGGCTTCAGGTGGACCCGCGGGTCGCCGGTGGCCGGCGCGGCCACCAGTTGGTCCAGCGCGACACGGTGGGCGCGGGCGAGCGGGATCAGCAGCTCGAGGGTGGGGCGCCGTTTTCCTGACTCGAGGCGGGACAGCGTGCTCAGCGAGATCCGGGTGTCCGCCGCGAGCATCTCAAGCGTGAGCCCGCGGTCGCGGCGCAAGGCACGCAACCGGGGCCCGATGCCGTCGAGGATCTCCGCGAGCTCAGCTTCCATGCTCGCCATTTTTGCAGTTTCCGCAAACTTGCTGGGCCAGGCGGCGACAAGATCCGAGCATGGCTCGGCAGAAACGTTCGGAGGACCTGGAGATAAGCCCGTGGCCACGACATCCCTGGCTGTTCAACCCACGTTGAGTGCGCGCCGACGGTGGGCAGTGCTGGCGATCTGCGCGCTGAGCATGTTCCTGGTCGGGCTGGACACCACGATCGTCAACGTGGGCCTGCCCGCCATCGGGCGCGGGCTGGGCGTGGGCACCCGCAGCCTGGAATGGGTCGTGGACGCCTATACCGTGGTCCTGGCCAGTCTGCTCATCTCCTCGGGTGCGCTGGCGGATCGCTTCGGACGGCGTCGTGTGTTCCGGTGCGGGCTGGTCGTGTTCGGTGCCGCGTCCCTGGCGTGTGCGCTGGCCCCGTCGCTCGGCGTGCTCGTCGCGGCCCGGGCCGTTCAAGGAATTGGGGCCTCGATGCTCAGCCCCGTCGCTCTGGCGATCGTGGTGAACGCGATGCCCGATCCGCGGGAGCGGGCGCAGGCGATCGGGATCTGGGGTTCGGTCTTCGGGCTCAGCATGGCTGCCGGACCAGTCACCGGCGGCGCACTCATCGCGGCGCTCGGCTGGAGGTCGGTGTTCTGGATCAACGCCCCGGTCATCGTCGCCGCGCTGATCATGAGCGCGGTGTTCGTGCCGGAGTCCCGCGCGCCACGGGCTCGACGGCTCGACCCGCCCGGCCAGATTCTCCTCACCATCGTCGTGTGCGTCTCGGTCGGTGTCCTCATCGAAGGCCCGCACATCGGCTGGGCATCGCCCCTCGCCTGGGCCGGATACCTGATCGCTGCCGCAGCCGCCGTGGGTTTCACCGCGATCGAACGGCGCAGCCACGAACCCTTGATGGACCTCGCGCTGTTCCGGCGGCCGGCCTTCACCACCGCGGTCCTCGCCGCAGTGGCCCTGTTCGCCGCGTTGAGCCTCGGCCTGCTGCTCAACACCCTGTATCTGCAGCGCACTCACGGATGGGCCCCGCTCACGGCGGGGATCGCGACCCTGCCGATGGCGCTCGGGGCGACGGTATGCGCACCGCTGTCGGGCAACCTGGTAGGTCGCTTCGGGGCTCGACGACCGCTCCTGCTTGCGGGCGCGTTCATCACGGCCGGTGGTCTCAGCCTGGTTGGCCTGCGTCCCGACACGAGCACACGGCATCTCCTGCTGGCCTACCTGCTCATCGGTATCGGATTCGGCTTCGCCAATGCCCCGATCACCAACACCGCGGTGAGCGGCCTGCCGCAGGCCCGTGCCGGTGTCGCCGGAGCGATCACCTCCACCGCACGCCAGGTCGGATCTGCCATTGGCATCGCCCTCGCCGGTGGCCTCGTCGCCGGCGTCGGCCCAGCGGGCCTGGCCCACGCATCCCGTCCCGGGTGGCTCCTGGTCGCGGCGTGCGGCCTGTTCCTCTTGGTCGTCGCGCGAGCCGCCCGTCCGTCAGCTCCCACCGGTAAGCCGGCATGACCCACCCCCAACCGCCGGCGAACTGGCGCTGCGTGGCGTCACCGAGCACGCCGCGGCGGTGCGGCCTGGTCGGGCCGCACCGCCTGGTGTGTGCCGGGGCGGCCTTTGAGCTGGGGTGGAGCTGAGGGGATTTGAACCCCTGACCCCTCGATGCGAACTGGCTGCATCGCGGTCTGGTCGGGCCGCTAGGCAGCGCCGAAGGCGGCCGCTAACTCACTCGGCAGCTACTTCTCCGGGGTGCCCGGACCAACCTCGCCACGCTTCAGGTGCTCGGCGTTGCGGTCGGCTTCGCTGTGTGCGTGCGTAGCCCCGGTGCCCGGGTCGGGGGTTCGGCGTCCCTCGGCGTCCTGATACACCTGGCCGCTCTCGAGCGCCTGCTCCTCCTGCCGCCGGCTCTCGGGTGTCGTCACGACCACCCATTTACCCTGCAAGTGCACCAGCAAACGCCCGCAAGCGGGCGGTGTGGCTACCAGCAAGGCCGCGAGTAACCGCGCAACGCTATCCGCAGACCAGCCCGACCACCTCGACAGTTAGCACCGCGAAGCCCGAAAGCACCCGCCTCAGGTGACGGGGGCCGGGGGTTCCGGAGGGCGACCCGCCGCCCGCCGCGCGTCGGCCAGTGCGATGAACAGCAGAACGAGTGTCGCCGCGCCCGCCGCCGCCAGGGGCGGCACGAACAACAGGGGCACGGCGAGCAGTGCCAGCACCGTGACGCCGATGATGCGAGGCGCCGAGACGCGGCCGAAGACGGCCCACTCCAGCCGGGCCCGGCCCACGACGTAGAGCGCGGGGCCCCCGAGGATCACGGCGAGCCAGGCCGGGTGGGCGTCGCGGTTCGGATGCCTCTGGACGAGTTCGTACCCGATCGCGGTGGCGACGATGCCGAAGATCATGGTCAGGTGAGCGAAGGCGACGTGCCGGCCGAAGCTCGCCCGGTCCTTCGACGCCGTCACCGCGTCGGGGAGGATCTGGCCGGCCCGGAAGAAGTAGATCCGCCACAGCAGCACGGTGGTGAGGAACGCCAGGACCAGGCCGACAGTCCGGTACGGGCTGGGGCTCGACGACCCCCTGGTGTAGGAGACGCCGATGGTCAGGACGCCCTCGCCGAGGGCGATGATCAGAAACTGCTTGTAACGGTCGGCGAGGTGGTGACCGCCCACCGACCAAGCGGCGGCGCGTCCGCGGCCCAGGCCCGGCACCGGCCAACCCAGGCGCGCGGACCCGAGGTCGATCGCAATCGCCAGCGACCACAGCAGGACTCGCCCTCCGGGTTGGGCCAAGGCTCCGACCAGCCACGGTACGGCGCCCACGCAGAACCAGATGCACGCGCGCGCGTAGAGGCGCTGGAGCGCGTGGCCCCGCAACAGCAGGCCGAACAGAAGGGTCCGGCCGACCTGCAGGGCCACGTACGCGAGGGCGAAGGTCAGGCCGCGCCCGCTGAACGCGTACGGCACCGCGGTGCCCATCATGAGCAGCCCGAAGGCACTGGCGAGCACTGCGAGCTGAACGCCGAGTCGCATCGGCTCGAAACGGGCTGTGACGTACGAGGTGATCGTCCAGACCCACGTCAAGGGGAGGAACAACAGCAGCGTCTCACCCATCGTCAACCAGCGCCCCGGGAGGCTCATGCTCGACAGTCCCGGTACCGCCTCCGCCGCCAAGCGGGTCAGGGCGAACACCATGACCAGATCGAAGAACAGCTCGACGAAGGTCGCCGGCGGCCCGCTCTCCCGACCGGGCCGCAGGCCGACGGCCGAGCCGACGCCTCGCCCGGCACGTCCCATACTGCTTGATCCAACGCCGATCCCGCCCGCCGCGACGTGAGATGCGCCAAAGCGGTCACTGGCCTGATCTGCGGCGAGCTGCTCGGCAGGCTGGATCCTGCGGCTGCTACTTCCCAGCGCGGCGGGCGAACGAGAAGATGCAACGTGCGGAAAAACTGGCAGACCATCGTGGGTGCGCTGTCGGGTGTTACTGGAGTGGCGATCTGGGCGCTGGCCACGGCGATCTATCAGCCACTCATGCAGCCCGATGGCTTCTGGACCGACAGCAGCACCGGGCAGGCGTTTCCGGAGGTAGGCAGTAACAACACCTACTGGCCTCGTGACATCCGCCAGTTGGCGATCTTGCTGGCTTTCGGCGGAGTGATCCTGATCTGCCGCGCGAACGTTCGCGGCATCGTCGCCGGCGCGATCGCGATGATCGGCTGGCTCGGCGTGGACATATGGCTGGACCGGATAGACGTGGCCGGCGGCTCCACCGCAACCTGGCTCGCAGTCGCCGGTATCGCCGTGTTCTCGACAACCGCTGTCGTCGCTGCCCGGGTTTCGGCGGGTCAAGGCGGACCTCCTCTCGCCCGGCATCTGTCCGCTGCCGTCACCGCGGTACTCGCGACTGCCACGATGGTGGTCACGACCCCCTGGGACGAGCCGGTCACGAACCCGGACCAGATCCAGGTCGAAAACGGCCTCTCGATGCTCAAAGCAGGATTGGTAGCGATGTTCATCGCTACCGCGATCGGGCTCGTCGCGGTTCAGCTCACCGCTGTCCGCACCCGGCGGGTGGCCACCTTCGTTGTGGTGGCCGCGCTGGCCGCCTGGCTCGCCACCGCCAGCCACGGACCGCTTCTGCCGGTCGGCCTGATCGGCATGCCTGTCGCCGTAACCATCGCCGTGGCCGCAGCCCGGGAGGTTCCCCTGATCCGGCTGCTCCCCATCGCGATCGCCTGCTGTGTGGCTCTACTTCCGGCAATGATCATTCTCTACATCGCAGGATCGGCGCTCGGCAGCGCGATGACCTCCCTGGCCGACAATCCACCGATCAACGCCGCCGACACCGATCTCTCGATAGCCTTCACCGGCCTGGTCCTCGGGCTGCTACTGGCATCGATCAGCTACGTGATGACCCTGCCCGCACCCAAGCCCGACAGCCCGAGCCGCGATTCCGGCCCGGTGGTGAACCAGGCTTGAAATGGCACTGGCTGCAGCCACCCGCCTCACCGCTCGCGGACCTGATCGGGACCATGAGGGCCAGGAATTCACTGCTCGCCGCGATCTGCGGCGGCCCGGCACTGCTCGGCGCCGCAGGCGTACTCGACGACGTCCGGTGCACCGCTTCGCTGACCCCCGAAGACGACGCCTATGCCGGGATCGCCGGGCGCGGTACGCACCTCGCCCAACCGCTGGTGGTCGACCGCGACATCATCACCGCCACCGGCTCCAACTACTTGGGGTTCGCCGAAGAGGTCCTACGACACCTGACGGCGCGCCGACAATCACGCCGCTGACGTACTTCCGCGACGTCTCCTTGGCATGACAGCTGCACCACGACGCGGGTAGTGGTCTCCCGTCGTCACTGCCTCGACGTTTCACATCCGCTTCGCCGTCGGCTGCGCCGGATCTGTGCCCGATGATCTTGTGGGGCCTAGCTGAACAAGAACACCAGCGAGCACGTTGCGGTCAGGCCGAACACCAGGCCGGTTAACGCGGCCACCGTACCGGCCGCGAACGCGGTCCCTAGCCGCTGTAGTCGATAGCGCAACAGGACTGTTCCGACGATGAGGCCGATGAGCATCGTCGGCACACCTACGGCACCGATCACGAACAGGGCCATAGCCCGATTGGAAGGACAGAAGGCGACGCAGCCTGTCGGGTGGTCGGTAGAACTTAACAGCAAAGCCACCCCGGCGATCGCGGCCAGTGCCGCCCACCAGGCAAACATGATGCGGAGGGCGGCACCGAGCCGGGCGGCGGGTCGAGGCTGCATGCAGTTAGCGTGCACTGTCGTCGGGTGGCATGTCACGTGCCGGCTACTCAACCCACCTGGGGCAACCACGAACCCGCGTTTGTAAGTTCTGGGCGCTTCGTCCAGCGGCGTCCGTCCGGGTCTGTGACCTCGGGCTACGATCCGTGCCCGGTCACGTCCGGCCGTCCTCATCTCGGGCGGTTGCTGTCGCCGTTGCTGTCGACAGCGGTTATGGGAAGGCGCGGCTCGCCCTTCGGATTTTAGAGTGGCGTCCATGGCGGGCCGGCGGGAACGCATACGCCGAGAGCTGGGTGGTTTCCTCAAGGAGTACGGCCGCAGCTCTCGATCTCGCAACGGGATGGATTCAGCGATGGGTTTCGATAATGCCAAGCGTGGCGGGGTCAGCTGGCGTTGCCGCCAACCGACCCCGCAGCTCAGTTGTCCGCACTTCCGAGCGGGGCGACCACGAGGGAGTTCTGCTCCGGCTTCTGCGGCTCCGCGCCGAGCTTCGACCAGGCGACGTAGTCACCCGCGGCGAGCGCCAGGCTGAGCCCGGGTGCCTCGCCGAGTCGCCATAGCCGATCGGTCTGTAGGTCTAGGGCGTACTGGCCGGCGTCGCCGCCGCCGTTGCCGTTACTCCAGCAGACGTACCGCGGTGACGAGTTCAGCATCATGGAACTGCCGTCGTCGCCGAGCGCGACCTGGATGGCCTGGCCCGCCGCCGGGTCCAGCACGTACAACGAGGCAGCCGGCTCCGGTGCCGGCGCCGGCGCCGACACGATCCACGAAACCCGACCGGGCTCTGCCGTCAGGGCGGTGACCTGCTGCTCCGGTACCAGCGGCCCGGAGGCAACCACGTCGTCCCGCCCGCCGCCCACCTTCCGGATCTCGTAGCGGTCGGCCGTGAAGCCGGGCGACACGTCCTCTGACCGCACGTAGTGAAGATCGGTGCCGGCCGCGGCGGGCAGCTTCGCCCGCTCGGCCACGACCTCGGGAGCCCGGCCCCCGGTCAGGGATCTGCCCATGATCTGCGCGCCGAACTCGCGCTGGCCGGTGGTGGGCACGGCGGTGGTCCAATAGACCCGGTCCGCGCCGACGGAGAGCATCGACATCCCGGGCGGGATCGGCATTCTCTTGCCCTTGGACACGGCGGCGGAGTCGCCGAGCAGCACCGTGCGGGCGGAGCGCCGGTCGAAGCCGTACACCCGCCAGTCCATCTGGTACATGTCGGTGCTGGTCGTCTCCATCCAGGCCACGGTCCGCTCGTCGGTGTCCGCGTAGCTGGCCTGGCGCGCTGCGCCGCGCGACGGCGCCGACAACTCCCGCACCCCGTCGCCGGTGTAGCGCCCCACTGGCCGCAGCGAGGCCGCACCTCGTCCGCGCCGAGGTCTCGGCCGGGTTCGATTGGCACCCGCCGCGGGCCCGCCAGTTGAGTCTACCGCCGCTGTGGTGGAGCCCGGGTCACGACATCCCGGCCGATCGGAGCGCGCGCCAGCGGCTGGTGGACACGCTGCGACGCTGCGCCGAGGCGACGGTGGGCCCGCATTGGGACAGGATCCGCGATCACCTGGCCCAGGAGGTCGCCCGTCGCAGCACGCAGCTGGCGACCAAGGGACTCGGCCCGGTCCTGGCCACGCTGCATCCAGGCCTTCGCTGGAACAGCCCGGCTTTGGAGGTGGACTGCGGTCACCCGGAGAAGGTCACCGACCTTCACCTGGCCGGTAGAGGGCTGGAGCTCGTACCGTCCGTGTTCTACCGCGAGACCACGCCGCCATACGTGAGCTCGGCCGACCCGGCGGCGGCGTTGGTGCTGTTCTACCCGGTGTCGATCGAGGCGCACCAGGCGATCCAGATCTTCCGATCGACGGACCCGGACGACCACGACTGGGCCCTGGCCGATCTCCTCGGTCGCAGCCGGTCCCTGGTGCTGCGCTGTCTGGCCGAGGGATGCAGCACCACCGAGCTCGCGAAGCGGACCGGACTCTCGCTGGCTGGCGCGAGTCAGCACGCGGCCGTGCTGCGTAACGCCAGGTTGGCGGTCACCAACCGAGAAGGCGGCGCTGTGCGGCACAGCCTGACCCCGTTGGGACACCGGCTCCTCGAACAGGCGTGACTCCCTTTCAGCCACCACTGAAAAGGGTTGTCGGCTCCGCCGCCGACGAGGACACTCGTCGATGTTGGCGCGGTTTTCCGTCGGTAAAGGAGCATGGTATGAGGCGTATCGCGGCACTGGTCGTGACCGTGATGGTCGCGCTGGGGATCGGCGTTCTGATCCAGCCGTCGTCGGCGCTGGCCTCGGTGAGCGGAGGCGGCTGCACCGCATCGGCAAATCGGGACGGCCCCTACAATTGGACGGCGTCGGCCTGCATCTCGTACAACACGCTCATGTACCGGGTCGAGTGGGATGGCTACATCGACCACCGCGGGACCAACTGCAGCGACCTGTACCTGAAGCTCTACCGCAACGGAAGCGAAATCTCCCTTTACCACGTCGGCTGCCCCTCGACCGGACACATTCCCCTGCAGTACTACTACACGAAGGTGACCGGCGACTACCAGTCGCGCCTGGAGATCAAATACGCTGGTATCCCTTCCACATACGTCTGGAAAAGCCCAACGTCCTATCTTCGATAGGGGGATGGCCCGCCTGGTTCGCGCGATGCCCCGGGCGGGCCGTGGTCGTACTGGAGCCCCCGGGCGGGATGGAACCAGCGACATCTCGCTTACAAGGCGAATTCGGCAAGAGTTGCATTGTCCGCCGGTGTCCTCCGGGTCCGGCTGCGAACCGACCCCCGTTCGCACTCGTCCAGCCCCGGCCGCCACCGTTGATGTCAACGACTGATGTCAGCGCTGATCCTGCAGTCTGCGGCGGCTGGCAGGATGGGGAGCCGGGCGGGGTGGTGGTCGGCGCCACCCACCGGCGCTCAGGAAGGGAGGCGAGGGCTGATGACGTCGTGGGAGTCGTTCACCCTTGCTGAACAGACCCTGCTGCGTTGCGCCATGTCGGACAGCTGGCTCGCGGCGACGGTGCAGGCCTACGGGGTGAATCTGAGGTGGGCGGGGGCCGTTGGGGCTCCTCCGCCGCGCAGCTATACCGAGCACGAGCAGCATGCACTGGTTCCGATGCTGGCCGCGGTGGCCACGGGTCTGGTCGACCGTGGCCTGCTGACCATCCGTGAGTCGGCCAACGCGGTTTCCTCCGACGCTGACACCACCCTGGACGGCAGCCGCCTGCGCGCGATCCTCACGACCGCGGACAACTGGGTCTGGTCACCGCGTCGCCCATCCGGCATCCGGCTGTCCGCCACTCGAACCGCGCATGAGCAGTGGTTCGACGACGCATACCCGACCCTCGACAGCAGCGGCCTCACCCAATGGGATGAGCTGGGCGTGGATCAGCGCAGGGTCCTGGTCTGCGCCGCTGAGGCCAGCGGGATGCTGACGGGACCGTTCGGCATTTTGGACGGCCCGCCGGCTGATCTGGACGCCGGACGGCGCCTGGACTGGATGGATCGGCAGACGGCCCCTCTGGCGCAGTTCGTCGACGACGGCTTGATCGAGGTTCGCCGCAACCTTGATCCAGCCGGCGACGAATTCACGGTCATCGCGGTGGACCGCCTGCGCGACACGCTAGCCGATCCCGCCCTCTGGTCCGATGACCTCGACTGGGGTGTCGGGGTGGGATGCGTGTTCACCTACGCCGGACTGGCGGTGTGGCGCGGCGCTTGGAGCAGCGCCTGGAACGCACGACTGACGTTCGAGTGACCTAGATGGGCACGGCTCGTGAGTATGCGGGCCGGCCAGAAAATCTGCTGACTCAGGCCGGGAAACCCCGGCGGAAGAGGCGCTCGGCGAGGACGAGAGGGGCCTGTGACCTGCGCCGGGGCACCTCTCCTAGAAGGACGACCCCCGTCGGGGGGAGCCTGGTCGTGCTTGTCAGCCACCGCCGACAGATGCCATCCCGTCCGCTCACGCAGGGCAGCTAGGCCATTCGTTCCGCCCGTTGTCGTCGCGCAGCGGACTGTTTGCTGACTCGCTGCTGACTCCGCCTGGTTGCTCGCGCCCGACATGCCGACTCGGTCCGCGATCGTCCGCTGATGCTCGCCGGCTTGGCTGCTCAGCGCGACACTGACCTCGCTAGCAGAGCTCGAACACCGCTACCACAGAGGCAAGCCATCCACAAGCTAGGTGCAGTAGATGGTGGACTGGACGGCGATTTGCAACCCTTCCTCTTAGCGCAATGAACGGCACCCATGGCCGGGGCGCCGCTCATACGATCGCGCACTTGTCGCTCGGCGTGACAAAGAGGAGGTCCATATGACCATTGCAAGGCAACGGGAGACCGGCCATCGGGTCAGAGATGATCGGGGCCGAGTGGCCCTGCGCTACATCCACGCACTACGAGGTCTGCTCCTCGCCCTTGCGGCCCTGGCTACGCCGGTTGTGCCCCTGCTGATCGTGCTACTTGAGAGACGCTGACCGAACCTCAGGGCCGCCATCCCGACACTTCTATGGAGGTCACCTCCGCCGGCCACCCCCGCTGATGCCGCTACCGAACGTCGTCGGATGACATCTGGTGTCGCCCTGCCGCTTCAAAGCACGTGACATCACGGCATTGCGTCGTTGCTTGCCGCCCCATGGTGGTCGTTTCGCTGCCTCTACGCTGTCTGCGAGGAGCAGACCACACGGGTACAGGTAGGGACAGAAACACTTATCCACAGCCCCACGTATCCACCGCCTCACTGGCCCATAGGCCAGTGAGCTGCAGAAACGCCTCCAACTATGACCGAGGCTCCCGGTTATCCACATACTGCGTCCGGACTTGTACGGTGACCTGCATTCCTTACCGGGCGGAAGCACGGCCGACTTCCGACATAAGCCAAGCTGGCACCAGGAGAGAAGGAGGTCTATGGCATCACGACGGAACCGGCGGAGCAGCGGCCGTGCTCTTCGACTCAGGAGAGGCTGGCTGGGAGAAGCAAGTACCTTGCTTACCGCGCTAGCAAGCGTCGTTGCCGCTGTCGCGGCGCTCGCGAACGCGTTGGCAAGTGATCGATGAGTTCACGCTGTGGATCCCGACACCAATGCACAGGCGCGAGAGTCAGGCGGAATCTGTGCATCGCGTCCGCAGACAGGGGTCCGGGAACGGCTGCACGCTCGGAGGTAAGTCCATGCCAGTGCGCCTCAGCGTGCTGCCGGCCGGCGTGGTTGCTCTGTCAGCATTGCTGTCGGCAGCAGTCCCCGGCAGCGCCCAGCCCGCCTGACCCCTCCCCCGTGAGTACGGAGGGTGGGTGCTCACTGTAAATCCGTCGCGAAAGCTACAGAGGTTCGAATCCTCTACCCGCCACCAAGTGCGAGAACGGCCCCTGACCAGCAGAAATGCGGTCGGGGGCCGATCTTGTCTAGTCCCGCTGAGTCCAGCCGTTACCCGCCATCGCTCACAGTCCGGGGGCGTATCCGGGGGGAGCATCGGACGCCCGGATCATCCGTCGGGAAATCGGACAACCGCCGGCGCCTGCTCAGACGCAACGCACCAGCCGGAAGCGCTGGGTCAGCACCAGCGTGTCGTCATCGACGGTGAAGCCGGGGTCGCCGAGCTCTGCGCGCACGTCCGCGCTGTGCCAGAACGTCTCGTGCCCCGCCCGCCACTGCGCCACCGACTCATCACCCTCGCCCTCGTCGAGGGCGTGTTGCAGGTCGACATCGGCCAGCCGGACTACCCGCACCTCGGTCAGCTCGATCACCGCGACCCGCCGGTCTTCAGAGTCCACCACCGCCGATCGTTGGCCGACCTCCGGCAGCGGCTCGTTCGCGCGCTCGTATCCGAGCACCAGGGCGGAAGTCGAGGTCTTCGCGCCGGACAGGATCGCCGCCACCAGCTTGTCCCGTAGCGGCCCGGGAAACGCGAACTCCGCCCGCGGAAGATCATCGAGGTCCATGCTAGGAAGGGTACGCGAGCGGTTAGCCGCGACTGACGTCTCGCTTACAAGGCGCTTTCGGCGAGAGTCGTAGCGTCCGCTGACGTCCACCGGGCCCGGCCCGGAGGCGACATCCGTCCGCGCTGGTCCGGCCTCGGCCGCCACCGTTGATGTCAAGGGGTGATGTCAAGTTGCCTCCGCGGTCGGCGCTCAGGCAAGCGAGGGCCGGTTCGTGCATTTCCGCTGGAAGTAAGAGCCCCAGCTCTCCGACCTCACATCTGACTCCCGACACAGCTTCTGGCCTGCTGAAACGCCTTCCGTCGACTTCCGGCGTCTTCCGCCGTTACTCGCGCTCAGTTGTGCCGGATTTGTGCCCGGCCCTGAACGTATGGATCGCTGGCAAGGCGGTCGCTAGCCTCTGCTGCGTGCAACAGCTGCGGGACCTTGCCATTCGACTGGCCATGGGAGAGTCCATCGGCGATGACCTGCCGATGGCGGCTGCTCATGCTCTCACCCGCGGCGTCGACTCTCCGACCTTGTGTGAGCTCGCTGGCCTGTCGAAGGGACAGCCGCGGGAAGCGATTGACCTGTTCCGGCAGGCGATGGCTGAGCTTGGCTGGCCGGTCCCGGACGAGAGCGTCGCACGGCTGCACCTGATGCGCAAGGCAGCGTCGGACATCCTTGCTGGACGGGGCGACCCTGAGGACCTGGCGCACGAGATCTATTGGCAGGCCTGCTATTCGGGACTGCCGGAGCTACGAGCGGTCGGCGATCGCTTCCTGGAGTTGTACGCCGGCTGCGACGCGATGTACGACCAGCCGGAGGGAGCGGTGGCGGCCATGAAGGCAGCGGCGCAGTCGTTCCTCCGCGACCACCCGGCCTAGCGGCCATCCGCTACCTCCATGCGCTCCAGACCGGTTTGGGCGGCCGAACGCGACTAATGAACTCCTCGTCCCGAACGCGGTGTCGAAGCATCGTCCGCTGCCATCAGCTGCCATCCCGTGCCGCTCGGCTCGGCTACCACCCCGCCTGTTGTCGCCACGTGTCGCCCGTATGCGGCCCGTTCGCTGCCTCCTTGCTGCCTCAGCCTCGGCCCGACAGCTCTCTCCCGGCACCGGCATCCTGGCCGCAATCACCAAGGAAGCTCCAGCTCGGGAACCGGTCTCGAGCTCAGGGCTTCTCCCCGCTTGTTCCCGCCCGCCGATAGCGGTGTGCCGGGCGGGTGGTTAGATAGGTAAGGCTCCCCTAACGCGGGGTAGGTATCGCAAAGGTTCAGGAGTGCGTTCCATGTCATCCAGCCAGATCGCCCTGCTGGGCGCGATCGCCGGGTTCACCATCTTCCTCGGCCTGCCGATCGGCCGGCTGCGCCAGCCGGCTCCCCGACTCAAGGCGGCCCTCAACGGCATCGCCATCGGCGTGCTCGTATTCCTCGCGTGGGACATCCTCACCCACGCATGGGAGCCCACCGACACGGCGCTGGCCGACCACAAGTGGGGCGCCGCGGCGACGGGCGGCATCGTGCTCGCGATTGGCCTGGCCGTGGGCATGGCCGGCCTCGTCTACTACGACAAGGCGATGGCCGCCCGTCGCACCCGCGCGCAGCAGGTGACCACGCCCGCTGCCGTACTGGTGGGCGCTCCCAGCACCGCTGCCGCGCCAGTCACAGAGCCGGCCGTCACCCCGGCACCCGGCCGCTCCGCCGCAGCCCACCTGGCGCTGATGATCGCCGTGGGCATCGGCCTGCATAACTTCGCCGAGGGCCTGGCGATCGGCAACTCCGCCGCCGGCGGCGAGCTGTCCCTTGCCGTCCTGCTGGTGATCGGCTTTGCCCTACACAACGCGACGGAGGGCTTCGGCATTGTCGCCCCGCTGGCCGGCGACCCGGAGCGCCCCTCGTGGGGACGCCTGGCCCTGCTCGGCCTCATCGGCGGTGGACCCACCTTCGTCGGCACACTGATCGGGCAGAGCGTCGTAAACGACACCCTCGCCATCGCCTTCCTCGGACTGGCGGCCGGCTCGGTGCTCTACGTCGTCATCGAGCTCCTCGCCGTCGCGCGCCGTACCGGGCTTAAGGAGCTCACCACCTGGTGCATCCTCGGCGGCCTCGCCCTCGGCTTCATCACCGACGGCATCCTCGTCGCCGCCGGCGCCTGACCTTCGAACCGGCCAGCCGGCAGGCACACCGCCCAGGCCATGTATCGTCCCGAACCTATGGATTGCCGGCGAGCGGTTGCTAACGGGCCGGTTCGCAGGTCGCGAGCCCCCGGCCGGTCGGTCAGGGGCTATGACGGTCCGGTGGGTTGCTGTACTTCCGTGCTGTACGGCGACCAGGTCGAGACGGAGCTTCGACCCCCGTCGGGGGGATGCGGTCCCAAGCTGCCACCGGCTGCCAACTGGTGCCGATCCGCGTTCACGAGCAGGTACCGAGCGTCGTCGGTTCATGTCCACGGTCAACCCGCACCGACTGCCGAGCGGCCTTCCTGCCGCTGATGCGCGCCCCATCCCGCCGGCTCTCGATCGCACCGGCCGCTATGCCGGTCCCCGAATCCGCTGATCGGCCCAGCACGGCCTTCCTGCCGTCCACGATGGCCAGGATTCGCTCCTCTCCACGGGTGGGGGCAGCCTGCGGCCACCGCCGGATGCCGATATCCCAGGCTCCCCACCCGTGCCGGCCACGATCACCGAATCCACGAGCGTGAAAGGACATGACACCCATCGGCGGGAAGTGGCACGACCACGATTCCGCCCTCCGGCGTCAGCCGCCCTCTTGGCGGTGCCAGGAGACACGACGAACACCACCAGCGGACATGCGTCCATGGCTGGTGGTGCTTCGTCTCCCGTCCCTGCCACCCCCTGATGAGGAGACAGCCGTGTCCACCCCGCTCACCCTGCACCGTCTACCGGGCCTGGCCGTCGGCCGTGACGCCCAAGCCCTGCACCGCGCCGCCTCTCCGGAGTTCTCCGGCTGGCTGGAGCACACCCGCCCCCCCGGCGGCTGCGCTCGCCCGATCCGCCTCACCGGCACCATCGCCGCCGTCGACCGGAACACCGGCCGCATCACCGGCCGGCTGCACACCGACGAGATGCCCGACCGCACGCTCTACAAGGCGTGCGGCAACCGCCGCGAATCGGTCTGCCCGGACTGCGCGTGGGTCTACCAGGGCGACGCCTACCAAGTCGTCTGTCGCGGTCTGACCGGCGGCAAGGGCATCCCCGCCTCGGTCGGCCGGCACCCGGTCGTCTTCGCCACCTTCACCGCGCCGTCCTTCGGCCCGGTTCACCACCGGCCCGTCGCCCGACACACCTGCCGCAGCCGGCAGCGCTGCGACTGCCGCCCCGCGCCCTGCCGCGCCCGCAGCAACGCCGGCACCTGCCCGCACGGGCAGCCCGCGGCGTGCTTCGCCCGACACGACGCCGACGACCCACGGCTTGGGCGGCCGTTGTGCCTGGACTGCTACGACCACGACCACCAAGTCGTGTGGAACTACTTCTCAGGGGAGTTGTGGCGGCGTACCAAGCAGGCCATCGAACGCCGCCTCGCCGCCCTCTGCCGCAAGCGCGGCATCCCCTTCATTCGGGTCGTCACCGCCTCGGGCAAGGTCCGCTGGGTGCCGCCCGTGCGGGTGTCGCACGGCAAGGTCGCCGAGATGCAGCGCCGGGCAGCGGTGCACTTCCACGTCCTGCTACGCCTCGACGGCGTCGACCCCGACGACCCGGACGCTCTCGTGCCGCCGCCGGCCGGCATCACCGTCGACGACCTGGAAGACGCGGTCCGCGTCGCCGCCTCCCGGATCACTGTCACAACACCCGCGCACCCCGACCGGCCGCAAGGTTGGCTGGTCGCCTGGGGTGAGCAGGTCGACGTCCGGCGCATCAACACCGCTGGCGGTGAGCTGACCGATGGCAAGGTGGCCGCCTACCTCGCCAAGTACGCCACCAAGGCGACGGAGGCCACCGGCCACTGCTCCACCCGGCTCACCCCGGCCACGATCGACGACTACGCCGACCCGGAAGGCGATCACCTCGCCCGCCTCATCGACGCCTGTTGGCATCTCGGCTGCCCCACCCACACCGACACTGCCAGCGGCGCCGCAACCGCCGACGCCCGTCAAGACAGCCTTGACACCAAATCCCGCCCCTACGCCGGGCTGCGCCGATGGGCACACATGCTCGGCTTCGGCGGCCACTTCCTCACCAAAGCCCGCCGCTACTCCGTCACCTTCCGCCTGCTCCGCGACACCCGCGCCACCTACCGACGCGAAGAGGACGACGAACCAACAGACACCCTCACGGTTGGCACCCTCACCTACGTCGGGTCCGGCTGGCTTTCCGAAGGCGACGCCCTGCTCGCCAACACCGCCGCAAGACAGCGGCGCGAGAGCAGACGCGTCGGCCGGGAAGAACTCGCCCACGAAGCCTGGCTCACCGGAGCCGCCGCGTGAACCACGACCTCCGCCCCCGCTGGTACTCGCCGGCAGAAGTCGCCGTGCTGCTTGGCTTCGGCATCTCCAAGGTCAAGATGAAGATCGCCACCGGCGAACTGCGCTCCATCAAGGACGGCAAGTACCGCCGCATCCTCCCCGAATGGGTCGACGACTACATCCGCGAACAGGTCGAACGCGAGGAGGCCGCCTGATGCCCGCACGCGCCCGAGCCAACGGCGAAGGCTCGATCTTCCCGTACCGCAACGGCTTCGCCGCCTACGTCTGGGTCACCAAGCCCGACGGCAAGCGCACCCGCAAGTACGTCTACGGACAGACCCGCGAAGCGGTCCACGACAAGTGGATCAGGCTGCACCAGCAGGCCAAGGCCGGTCCGGTCGTCACCCGCCTGCCCACTCTCGCCGGCTACCTCGACTCGTGGCTCCGTGACGTCGTTGAGCCGAACCTCGCCCCCGCAACGGTGGCCAACTACGACATGTTCGTCCGCCTCTACATTGCGCCGGAACTGGGATCCCGCCGACTCGACAAGCTGACGGTCCGGGACGTGCAGACCTGGCTCAACCAGCTCCGGTCCGTCTGCCAGTGCTGCCTACAGGGCAAGGACGCCGCCCGACCCGAGGGCAAGCGGAAATGCTGCGCCGCCGGCCGCTGCTGCCAACGAACCGTCTCCGAACGGACCGCCCGCGACGCCTGGACGACGCTCCGCGCCGCGTTGAACAACGCCGTCCGGGACGAACTGCTCACCCGCAACCCGGCGGCGTTGCTGCGGGTGGCCAAGCCCCGCCCGCGCACGGACAAGCCGTGGTCCGTCGACGAGGTCCGTCAGTTTCTGGAGTCGGCCCGCGCCGACGGCGACCCGCTCTACGCCGCATACGTGCTGATCCTCGTCCTCGGGCTGCGCCGGGGTGAGGTGCTGGGCCTGCGGTGGGAGGATGTCGACTTGGCCGCCAACGAGCTGTCGGTGGCTTACCAGCTCCAGCGCATCCGCCGGCAACTCCTGCACCGGGAGACCAAGACGGAGGCGTCGGACGCGACCCTGCCCCTGCCGGCCACCTGTGCCACGGCCCTGCTCTCCCGTCGGGAAGATCACAAGCGGCACCAGGAGCACGCCGGCCGGGCCTGGCAGGACAGCGGCTTGGTCTTCACCACCCGCCTCGGCACGCCGATCGAGCCGAGGAACTTCCACCGCGAGTTCAAGACCCGCTGCCGGAAGGCGGGCGTCCGGGAGATCTCCGTGCACACCACCCGGCGCACCTGCGCCACCCTGCTGGTGGCCCTCGACGTCCACCCCCGGATCATGATGCGGATCCTGCGGCACAGCCAGATCGCCGTAACCATCAACATCTACGCCCAGGTCGCCTCGGAAGCGACCGAGACAGCTCTCACCCGGCTCGGCGAGCAGTTCCTCTAGCCACAGCCAACCTCAACCATAGGCGTACTCGTCCACGTCAAGCGCTGCTCGCGTCAGCCGGAGAAACTCCAACACCCGGGCGTCGACGTGCCAGCCCAACAACTGGTGCTGACCGGCGAGCTTCTCCAGTCCTTCGACCGGGCCGGTCAGGTCTTCTTCCTCGCCGTCCGGATGCTCGAACACACGGACGACTTGCAGCACGCTCGCGCCCGGCTCTCCATCGACGTTGTCCAGTTCCACGGCCAGTTCCCCGATGCGTTCCGCATGGTCGAAGAGTCGATCCACGATCCGGTTGATCTGTTCCTCCACCGTCAACCCAGGCTTGCGACATGTGATCTTCCACCGGTGGCTGGCGGGCCTGGCAGGGCTGGCCAGACAGCTGCCACGAACGACAATCTCGTCTGGTTCGAGGCCGAGCCTCGCCGCTATCTCGGCGGCCGAAACCCACTTGGAGCTCGGCGCGAAATACACGTATTGGGAGACGATCACCGGCGGACCCTACCCAAGCAGGTGCCTCCGGTGCTGCCGGGTTCCTGCTGTACTTCGCTGCTGTACAAGATCGAAAAAGGCCGTCTCCCACCACGGGAAACGGCCTTTGACCTGGGGTGGAGCTGAGGGGATTTGAACCCCTGACCCCCTCGATGCGAACGAGGTGCGCTACCGGTCTGCGCCACAGCCCCTCCGCTGGCGTACCAGCGTCGGTCCCACCCGGCTTTCACCGGGCGGGCCGGCGACAAGGCTAACAGGTCACCGGCCCCCGGTGCGAATCGCCCCACCAGAGGAGGGGATCTTGGCGGGGAAAGGCCCCGAAGGGGCCGACACCTCCCACGAGAGCCGAGCTAGTCCCGGCCACCCTCGGGCACGTAGGTCAGGTTCAGCACGCCGCTCTTGAACGTCTCGCTGCTCACCAGGCGCAACGGGTAGGTCGGCGTCTCCTCGAACAGCCGCTGCCCGCGCCCCACGGCGATCGGGTGGACCAGCAGCCGCAGCTCGTCCAGCAGCCCGTTGGCCAGTAGCCAGCGGACCGTGGTGGCGCTGCCCGACATGGCGATCTCCCCGTCGGACTGCTCCTTGATCTCCCGCAGTCGGGCTGCGACCGACTCGCCGGAGAGCAGGGTCGAGTTCTGCCAGGTGGCCTCGGTGAGCGTGTTGGACAGGACGTACTTCGGCACCGAGTTGATGAAGGACGCGAAGTCGCCGTCCTCGCCCCCGGTCTGGTTCGGCCAGTACTCCGCCCACTCCTGGTACTGCCGGCGCCCCATCAGGAACGCCGTGGCCGCCTCCACCCCGCGGCCGACGGCGGCACCCATCTCGTCGTCGAAGTAGGGGAAGTGCCACTGGTCGGGCCGCTCCACGACGCTGTCCAGCGAGATGAAGAAGTTCGACACGATCTTGGCCATGATGAGCTCCCTGTGCGCCCGTCGCGGCCGGCCCTGCGCCGGCCTTCACCAACCCGTCGAACGGCACCCGCCGGATTCGACAACGCGCCCAAAAAATCTTGAGCGTCAGGCGCTGTGCGAGCCGCGGCCGGCCTCGTAGGCACGGCCGCGCAGGCCGCCGGCGCGGCGGTAGGAGACGGATCCGCCGCTCGCCGCCGGTGGCAGGTCGGCCGGGCGGTCCAGGCCCATCGCCGTACGCCGGACCGCCTCGCGCTGGGCGGCCAGGCGCCGCTGCGCTTCCCGGCGGGCGGCGGCGCGGCGGGCCTGCTCACGACGCACCTCGGCCTGGCGGGCGGCCAGCCAGGCCGCCTCCCGGGCCCCCGCGCGCCGCCGCCGGCGCTCGGCCAGGGCGCGCTGGCGCAGGTGTACGACGTACGCCATGAGCAGGGTGCCGGTGACTGAGACGCTGATCCAGAACCCGGGGCTGACCAGCACCACGCCGATCAGCTCGACGAAGTTGAGCAGCAGGAGCGCGGCGAGCACTCGGCGCCGGCGGTAGATGGCCGGGGTGTGTCGGCGCTTCGGTGGGTGCCGCCGGCGGGACTTGGCCGGGGCGGGCGGGACCGACCGGAGCCGGCCGGAGCGGCGCCGCGCCGGGGGTGCCGAGACCGGCGGAGCCAGACTCCCCGTGTCGGCATCTTCACTGAGGGTGATCACTAGCGCACGCGGCGGGTGCATCGGTCGCCGTCCGGGCACGGTGCGACGTCGACGGCGGCGCTGGAGCACCCGCGCCGTCGACTGCGCCCGCTCCGCCACCAGCCGCTCGGTGGCGTCGTACCGACGGACCAGCGCCGGCGCGAGGGCGAGCAGACCGGCGGCGGCGAGGACGGCGAGGAGCACCGAGGTCGGCACCCTCACCCCTCCCGTCACCGAATTCGGGGCGAGCGCCGCACGACCGCAACTTGTTCCGTCGTCCGTCGTTTACGGCGCAGATCGTGCGGGCCTCGCAGCGCTTGCCACAGCTTGCAGTTACTTGAGGTTACGGGCCGCCGACCGGGTTCCCCGGACGCCGCGCCGGGCGCGGCGGGTGGGACGGTTCACCCTCGACTGTCACGTACGCGGTGCCACCGCCGCAGCAGCCCGCCCTCGGCAACCACTTCCTCGCTGGTCATCGCGTATCCGATGTGGTCCCGCCAGGTGCCGTCGATGTGCATGTAGCGGACGTGGTACGCCTCCTCGCGGAAGCCCAGCTTCTCCACCACCCGGCGGGACGGGGTGTTCTCCGGCCGGATGTTCACCTCGATCCGGTGCAGCCCGCCGGGGCCGAAGCCGTGGTCCACGGCGAGGGCCACCGCGGTGGGGATCACCCCGCGGCCGGCCACTCTGGAGTCCACCCAGTAGCCGACGTACCCGGAGCAGAACGCCCGGCGGACGATGCTGCCGATGTTGAGGTGCCCGACCAGCCGTTCCTGCCCGTGTTCGCGCAGGCAGACGGCGAACGGCATGCCCTCGCCGGTACGCGCGGAGCGGCGCTGGTCGGCGTGGACGAAGCGGAACGCGGCCGGCGAGTTCAGTTCGTCCCAGCTCCCCGGTACCTGCGACTCCCACGGGGACAGCCAGGCCTGGTTGGCGCGCCGGATCTCCGACCAGGCCGCCGCGTCGGAGCGCCGGTACGGCCGCAGCACCACCGGACCGTCCACCAGCACCGCCGGCCAGCCCGGCGGCCGTCGGAACATCACCGGCGTCGGTCCAGCAGCAGGACGTCCACCGTGGAGCCCGCGGCGGCGGTGGTGACCCGCTCGCCGAGGACCAGCAGGCCGTTCGCCTCGGCCAGGCCGGAGAGGGTGAACGGCCCGCCGGCGAGCGGCTGGACGGTGTAACCGCCGCCGCGTCGCTCGGCCACGTGCGCCGGGCGGAACTCGCGCAGCCCCGCCGGAGACGAGACCGTCTCCAGCAGGTGCGCCCGCACGCTGGGCCGGAACACCGGCTCGGCGCCGGCCAGCAGCTGGATGGCCGGCCGGGCCAGCACCTCGAAGCCGATCAGCGCCGCGCCGGGCTCACCGGGAAGACACACCACCGGCACCTCCTCGGCGCCGACCGTACCGAATCCGAGGGCCGTTCCGGGATAGAGGGCCACCTCGGTGAAGGTCACCGGCCCGGCGCGGCCGCCCTCGCGCCGGGACAGGATCCGGCGGACCATGTCGCCGGGGCCGGTGCCGGTGCCGCCGGTGGTGATGATCAGGTCGGCCCGCAAGGTCTGGTCCTCCAGCAGGCCGCGCAGCGCCTCCGGGTCGTCGTCGCAGATCCCCACCCGGTACGCGAGCGCGCCCGCCTCGGCCGCGGCGGCGGTCAGCGCGTGCGAGTTGGTGTCCACCACCTGGCCGGGCTGGCTGCCCCGGCCGACGTCGACCAGCTCGTCGCCGGTGGCCACGATGACCACCCGCGGGCTGGGCCGGACCACCACGTGCCCGATGCCGGTGGCGGCGAAGACGGCGACCAGAGCCGGCGAGACGTACGTGCCGGCGCGGGCGAGCAGGGTGCCGGCGGGCAACTCCTCACCGGCACGGCGGACGCCGTACCCGCGCTTGGGGGCGCGAAAGATCTCCACCGCGGCCATGCCCTGGTCGGTCCACTCCACCGGGACGACCACGTCGGCGGCGATGGGCAGCGGCGCGCCGGCCGCCACCGAGAAGCAGGAGCCGGGGGTGAGCCGGACCGGCCGCCAGCTCGCCGCGCCCAGGTCGCCGACCACGTTCAGCCGGATGCTGCGGCCGCCGGGCATACCGGAGGGGGCCGGGACGTAGCCCGGCCCCCGACTCCCTCCGGAGATGTCCTCCCAGCGCGCTGCGTACCCGTCCACCGCCGCCTGGTCGAAGGCGGGGAACGAGTGCGGCGCGACCACGTCCTCGGCGAGAACGTTGCCGTACGCCTGGGTGAGGTCGAGGTCGAGCGGAGGCAGCGCGCGTAACCTGCGCAGCACGCTGCCCAGGTAGTCGGCGAGCGGCGTCAACTCGTTCGCGGCCGCCTCGGCGTCGGCCGTCGCGGTCATGTACTGGGACCGCCCGACGCGTCGGAGTTGACGAAGTCGGTGAGCCACTTGCGGAACTCGGCCCCGAGGTCGTCCCGCTCGACGGCGATCTGGACGACGGTCTGCAGGTAGCCGAGCGGCATGCCGGTGTCGTAGCGGGTGCCCCGGTAGACGATGGCGTG
This sequence comes from Micromonospora sp. NPDC005806, assembly GCF_042871425.1. Taxonomy (NCBI): domain Bacteria; kingdom Bacillati; phylum Actinomycetota; class Actinomycetes; order Micromonosporales; family Micromonosporaceae; genus Micromonospora; species Micromonospora sp. NPDC005806. Next base: position 375,097 of record NZ_JBIAIL010000002.1, read on the forward strand.
CACCGGCACCCCCTCGGTACGCAGCAGCTCCATCGCGTCGGTCAGCTGGATCTCCCCGCCGCTGCCCGGCTTCGTCCGCTTGATCGCGTCGAAGATCCGCCCGGGCAGCACGTACCGGCCCAGGACGGCCAGGTTGCTCGGCGCGTCCTCCGGCTTCGGCTTCTCCACCAGGCCGGCGACCTTGACGACCTCGGCGATGTCGTTGAACTCCGGCTCGGCCGGCTCGACCGACGCGATGCCGTACCGCGTGGTGTCGGCCGGGTCGACCTCGAAGAACGCCAGCACGACACCGCCGGTGCGGGCCTGGAGCTCCAGCATCGCCGGCAGCAGCGGCTCGGAGGGCTTGACGAACTCGTCACCGAGCAGCACCGCGAACGGCTGGTCGCCGACGTGGTGCTCGGCGTACCCGACGGCGTGGCCGAGGCCGAGCTGCTCGGGCTGCCGACAGGTGTAGATCTCGGCCAGCTCGCTGGGTCGGCGTACCGCCTCCAGCAGGTCCGGCTTCTTCTCCAGCCGGGCCTCCAGGTCGGGGCGGCGGTCGAAGTGGTCCACCATCGACGTCTTGCCGCGCCCGGTGATCAGCAGGACGTCGGTCATGCCGGCCTGGGTGGCCTCCTCGACGATGTACTGCAGCACCGGCCGGTCGACGACCGGCAGTAGCTCCTTGGGGACCGCCTTGGTGGCCGGCAGGAACCGGGTGGCCAGGCCGGCGGCCGGGATGACCGCCTTGACCGCGCGGGAGCGACCGGTCGCGGCGGTCGCTGAAGGGTTCGCTGAGTGCTCCGACATGTCGCGAGACTATCGGCCACGGCTCTGCCGCGGCGGGTGAGGACCGGAAGACGCGCCGCCTTGACCCGCTCCCGCGGTGTCCGGCGCGCCGGCCCGGGGCTGCCCGTCGGCCGGGCTGACCGCGGCGGCGACCACCGGGACCTCCTGGGCCGGTGTCGGGTCCGGCGGCTGGGCGATCCGGTAGCCGTCCCGGCCGGCGGCCTTGGCCGCGTAGAGGGCTTCGTCGGCGACGTCGAGCACCTGCTGGCCGGTGGCGGCGTGGTCGGGGTAGACCGCGATACCGATGGAAACCGTCACCGGCACCCGGACGGGCTCCCCGGCGTGCCCGTCCACCGGCACCGGGTGGTCCCGGACCACCGCGCCGAGCCGCTCGGCGACGATCGTCGCCCCCCGGGCGTCGGTCTCCGGCAGCAGCACCACGAACTCCTCACCGCCCTGCCGGAAGGCCAGGTCCACCTCGCGGATCTCGCCGCGTACCCGGCGGGCGAACTCGACCAGGACGGCGTCCCCGGCGGTGTGCCCCCAGGTGTCGTTGACGTCCTTGAACCGGTCCAGGTCGAGGGCGAGGACGCTGAGCATCCGGCCGAACCGGTTGGCCCGTTCCACCTCCCGCCGGATCGACTCGCGCAGGTAGCGGTAGTTCCACAGCCCGGTGAGCGGATCGGTCAGGGAGAGCCGCTGCGCCTCCTCGTGCACCCGGACGTTCTCCACCGCCACCGCCGCGTGCCCGGCGAACGTCCGAAGGGTGACCAGGTCGTCGTCGTCGAACTCGGCGGCGCCGACCCGGTCGTAGAGGGCCAGCACGCCGAGCGCACCGGAGCCGGCCGGGCTGGCGTCGCCGTCGGCCGGTGGGTGCCCGGGGCGGTCGGGGCCGCGCCCGGCCAGGTCCGCCGAGCCGGGCGCGGCGAACGGCACCGCGATGTACGTCTCGCAGATCGGCTCGGCGGCCGGGGCGGCGGTCGGCTCCCACCGGCCGCGCAGCGGCTCCCCGGTGGCGGCCACCGTGCCGATCACCCCGGCCCCGACCGGCACCCGCAGCGTCGCCGGGTCGGACCCGTCGTCGCCGGGCCGGCGTCCGTCCAGCCCTTCGACGCACCGGCCGACCAGCACGCCGTCGCCGTCGAGGAGCAACACCGCGCCGGCCCGGGCACCGGTCGCGGCGATCGCGCTGTGCAGGATCACCCGCAGGATGCGTTGCAGGTCGTGGGTGCTGGCCAGGGTGTCGCCGAGCACCGCCAGGTGCCCGCGCAGCTGGTCCCGGCTGCTGGTCAGGGCGGCCACGTAGCTGCCGGTCTCCCGGGTCATCCGGTTGAACGCGCCGGCCAGCCGGCCGATCTCGTCCCGGCTGCGGACCGGCACCCGGGCGGTCAGGTCGCCGTGCGCCACCTGGTCCACCGCGCCGGCCAGCTCCACCAGCGGGCGGGTGGTCACCCGGGCCAGCCGCCAGGCGGCCACCACGGCCAGCAGGGCGGCCACCACCACGGCGCCGACCAGGGCGGCGTAGAGGCCGGGCGGGAGCTCGCCGGGCACCGACAGGACCAGCGGCAGCGGCTGGCCGGGGGCGGGGCCGACCCGGCGCACGTACCGGCCGTCGGCGGTCTCGGCGACCTGGTCCCCGTCGAGGGCGCGGCCGGCGGCCAGCACCGCCTCGCGTACCCCTCGGGTCTCTGTGGTGTGGGTGACCCGGTCGGTGCCGGCGGTGGCGTCGAGGAGGGTCACCGCGACGCCGGTCACCGCGGCGAGCCGGGCGACGAAGGCCGGGTCGACAGGCTGCGCGGCGGCGACCGTGCCCAGGTCGGCGCCGGCGGCGTCGCGAAGGTGGACCCGGGCGGCGAGCGCGCGGACCGGGCCGCCGGCCGCCGGGGCGCCGGCGCAGTCCTGCCAGGGCGTGGCCGGGCCGCCGGGGGTCGCGTAGCTGGTCCGGCCGGCGGGGTCGGTGATCAGCACGGCGGCGGCCAGGTTGCGTCCGACCACCTGGTCGGCGGCGCGGGCCCGGGCGGCCGGGTCGGTGACCAGCGCGACCGCGTCGGCCGCCGCCCGGAGCTGCTGGCAGAGAGCATCCACGGAGGTACGCACCCCGGTGGCGGCCAGCCCCAGCCGTTCGGTGGAGCGGCCGCGGTCGAGCGCCGCCAAGGTGGAGCCGACGAAGAAGGCGCCGAGCAGGACGGGGCCGAGCACCACCGCGAGAAAGGCTGCCGTCAACCGCCCGCGTAGCGTCAAGCTTCCCCCCGGAAGTTCCGCGCCCCTTGTTGCGATGCTGACACAGAGCGACGGTGAGGCAAGCGTTGCGTCAGGAGTGTTGCGTGCCGGAATTTTCTGATGAAGCGCATGTCGCGCATGAGGCGAAGCGCGACATGCGCGTCGGGCTGCTCGCCCGCCGCCGGTCGCTCACCGCTCCGGCCCGGGCCGAGGCGGCGGCGCGCGTCCAGACCGAGCTGCTTTCCCTGGTTCGCCGGCTGAGCCCGGCCCGGATGACCGCGTACGTGCCGGTCGCGTCCGAGCCCGGCGGGAGCGACCTGCCGGCGGTGCTGCGGGCGGCGCTCCCGCCAGAGGCGGAGCTGCTGCTCCCGGTGCTCCGGGACGACCTGGACCTGGACTGGGCCGCCTTCACTGACGCCGCATCGCTGCGGGCGGCCGGGCGGGGCCTGCGGGAGCCCACGGGCGCCCTGTTGGGGCCGGCCGCGGTGGCCACCGCCGGGCTGGTGATCGTGCCGGCGCTGGCGGTGGACCGCCGGGGGCTCCGGCTGGGCCGGGGCGGTGGCTCGTACGACCGGGCGCTGGCCCGGGTGCCGGCGGCGACCCTGACCGTGGCGCTGTTGCACGACGGGGAGTTCGTCGACGCGGTACCCGGGGAGGAGCACGACCGGCCGGTCCGCGCCGTGCTCACCCCCGGCGGCGGGCTGATCGAGGTGCCGGGTGTGGGGCAGGGCTCTTCTGCTGGACGAACCCGGGTCCGATGACGCACCATTGGCACTCGGATGAGTCGAGTGCCAACAGGCCGTGCCAGATCCGGAGGAGAACGTGCCCACGTACCAGTACGCCTGCACCGCGTGCGGCCACCAGCTCGAGGCGGTGCAGTCCTTCTCTGACGAGCCGCTGACCGAGTGCCCGGCGTGTGAAGGGCGGCTGCGCAAGCTCTTCAACTCGGTGGGCATCGTGTTCAAGGGTTCCGGCTTCTACCGCACGGACTCCCGTTCGTCCGGTTCCGATACCGCCACCAGCAGCGCGGCGAAGCCGGCGAAGTCCGAGTCGTCGTCGAACGGCTCGTCGAGCTCGACGACCAACGGTTCGTCCGCCTCGACCTCGAGCGGCGGCTCGTCCACCAAGACCCCCGCGGCCAGCACCTCCTCCTGACCCGAGGGGGGCGCCAAGGTCCGCACACTTTCCCGGAAAGAGTGGCCATTCCCGCGTGGAAGGCCACTTTTTCCGTGAAAGAGGTCGCTTGTCCCGTGGAGTAGCGCGGGCGGACCTGAGGGTGGGGGTTTTCCACAGGTCGGTGGGTTATCCACAGGCTGTGGGTGGGGGGCCGTGTGGCCGCTCTGGGCGCTTCTAGCCTGCTGGCGTCGGACGGGGTGCCGGGTAGGCGGGAGGGGCGCGGGTGACGGGCGAGGAATCACTGCGGCCGGTGCACTGGCGGGGCCTGCCCCGGGGCGGCACCCTGCTCCGGGTGGCGCTGGTCGCGATGCTGCTCGGCCTGGCCGCCGCCGTCCTCACCACACCCGCCGGTTGTCCGCCGCCCGGGTCCGCACCGGCCGGCCCTTCTTCGCCGAGCGCCGGCTCGGGCGGGAGCCCGGCCCCGGACCCGGGGCGCTCCGGAGGCGCGCTGCCGCTGCCCAGCGGGTCGGTCGGCGTACCGGTCCGGCTGGCCGAGCCGGCCGCGCTCGCGGTGCTCCGCCCGGGCGCCCGGGTTGATCTCCTCGTCGTACCGGCTGGCGGGGCGGCGGGCGAGGCGAGTCTGCTCGCCCCACGGGCACTGGTGCTCGACGTGGTGGGGGCCGGGGCGGTCGACGGCTCCTCCGCCCTCTACCTGGCGCTCCGGCCCGACCAGGCGCAGCGCGCCGTCGGCGTACCGGAGGGCAGCCGCTTCGCCGTGGTGGTACGCGGCTGACCCCTCAGGGTCAGTCCTGTCCGGGCGGGTCAGTCCCAGTGCGGGGGACGCTCGGCCAGCAGCCAGTCGTCGTTGCCACCGGGCCGCTCGCCCCAGCCACGGTCGGTGTCGTCGCTGGTCTGCTCGGGCAGCACCATGAAGTCGTCGCTGAGGTCGACCACGCGGTCGTCGTCGCCACGCATGCCGGGATCGCTCACGATCGGCAAGGATACCGTCGGAACGGCGGCACCTCGACGATCCTGCGCGGCCATCCGGCTGGCACACTCGTCGCGTCCGGCGGGCCGACCGACCGAGGCGTTGGTAGCGTCGGACGGCGTGACGACGCCGAGCGGTGGCAGCCCCGAGGACGAGTTCTGGCGACGCCCGACACCGGACGAGACGGCCGGCCGGACCGCGGCCGAAGCATCCGGCACGGGCCGACCCGGCGATCCGGCCACCGGCCGGGCCGCGGACGCCACGAGTGCCGGGGGTGCGGAGCGGAGCGTCGGACGCAGCGCCGAGCCGGCCGACGGTCCCGGGACGGGCGCCGGTCAGCCGGCCAACCCGACCGCCGGTGATCCCGACAGCCCCTGGGCCCGCCCGTCCGAGAGCCCGGGCACCCCCGGAACGGACGGCGCCGACGCATCGGGGGCCGGCCCGGCCCCGACTTCAGACCCCTGGCCCGGCGTGGGCCAGCCGCACCAGCCATGGACGGGCCACGGCCAGCCGTGGCCCGCTGTGGCTCGGGCCGACAACCCGTGGGCGCGGCCCGGGCCGGGGGTCGACCCGGCCGGCGGCGGGCAGCCCGGGCCGGTCACCGGCGGCTGGCCGGCGAACGGCCAAGCGGCCGGCGGCTACGCCGGTCCACCGCCCACCACCCCGCCACCGCCCGGCTGGCGGCCGCCCCTGTACGTGCAGCCCGCACCGCCGAGGCGGCTGCCCGACCAGGACATGGCGGCCATGGACCGGGCGGAGCAGCAGGCGCAGCGGCTCACCTACGGCTTCGGCGCGGTCGCCGCGGTCGTGGTGGTGATCCTCACCTGCCTGCTCTGCTCACGGGTGATCTTCTGAGCCGGCGGGCGACTCAGACGATGTTGCTCCAGACCATCTGGGCGCCACTGTCGCCGGTCCGGTAGACGTAGACCAGGGCGAACACGGACAGCACGACCACGACGCCGGTCACCAGCCAGCTCAGCCAGGAGGGCAGCCGGGTCACCCGGGGGTTCTTGCTGGTCAGCGCCACCAGCAGCAGGGCCGCCACCGCGAGTGCCACGGTGAGCCACAGCAGCACGTCGCCGTAGTCGGAATGCTCCTTGATCTTCGCGAGGCCCTCGGCGGGATAGCCCCGGCCCCGCAGCACCTCCTGCAACGCCTTGCCCGACTGGGAGGCCACGTAGGCCACGACCGGGGTCACCACGGCGAGGACCAGCACCGCCCAGTCGAGGCGCCGCCGTGACACCGGCACCAGCCCGTAGACGGAGGCCAGCAGCGCCAGCAGCGGAACGAGCACCACAACGGCGTGGACGACCAGGACATGGACCGGCAGCCCGTTGATTTCCTTGAACACCGACACCTCCGGCAATGGATGCGGCTTCCGAAAGCAGTCAGCGTACGTCGATATGATCGACATTCGCGCCGACGACCGGTGACACGCACAACCCGTCCGTCCGGTTCAGTCCGCCGGGCCGGCTTGGTCTGTGGCCGCGGCCACCCGGCACCGGACTTCGCTTGTCGGTCGATGGGCCGCGTGCTGTCATTGCTGCATGTCCACTGGTGAGGAGCTGCTCCGGTCGAAGGGCCTGCGGGTCACCCGACCGCGCGTCGCCGTGCTGGACGTGCTCGCCGCCGGCGGCCACCTGGAGGTGGACGAGATCACCCGCCAGGTCCGGGAGCGGCTCGACTCGGTCTCCACCCAGGCCGTCTACGACGTGCTCGGCGCGCTGTCCCGGGCCGGGCTGTCCCGCCGCATCGAGCCGGCCGGCTCCCCCGCCCGCTACGAGGCCCGCGTCGGCGACAACCACCACCACGTGGTGTGTCGGGGCTGCGGCGAGATCGCCGACGTCGACTGCGCGACCGGCAGCGCCCCCTGCCTCGACCCGGACACCGCCCACGGGTTCGAGGTGGACGAGGCGGAGGTGACCTTCTGGGGCCTCTGCCCCACCTGCCAGACCCGCCGCTCCGCCGACGACTGACCCCGCACGGGCGGTCCGACGCGTGGCACCCTTGGGCGGTGGACTCCGATGACCTCGGCCTGTTCGGTCCCGGATCGGTCACGTGGAAGGTGCACCAGGAGCCGATCCTGATTGTCGCCGGCCTGCGCTCGCTCTACCTTCAGGCGCTGCACCCCAGGGCGATGGCCGGGGTCGCCCAGAACAGCAACTACCGCACCGACGCGTGGGGCCGGCTGATCCGCACCGCCACCTACGTGGCGACGACGGTCTACGGCACCACGGCCGAGGCGGAGACGGCCGGCCGCCGGCTGCGTACGCTGCACGCCCGGATGCGAGCCCGGGACCCGCTCACCGGCGAGGAGTTCCGGGTCGACGACCCCGAGCTGCTGCGCTGGGTGCACGTCGCCGAGATCGAGTCGTTCGTCAGCACCGCCCGGCGGGCCGGATTGTCCCTGACCGACACCGAGGTGGACGGCTACTACACCGAGCAGCGCCGGGCGGCGGCCCTGGTCGGGCTGGACCCGGCCGACGTGCCGGGCACCGCCGCCGAGGTGGCCGACTACTACCGGCAGATCCGGGGCGACCTGCGGATGACGAAGGAGGCGGCGGAGACCGCGCTGTTCCTGACCGCCCCGCCGATCCCGTGGAAGCTCAGCCTGCCGGTGAAGCTCGGCCTGCACCTGGGGCCGCCGCGCTGGGCGTACCTGGGCATCGCCGGCACCGCGCTGGGGCTGCTGCCGGCATGGGCCCGCCGGCTGTACGGCGGCCTCGGCCTGCCCACCACCGCGCTCTCGGCGGACCTGAGCGTCCGCGCGCTGCGCCTCGCCCTCGCCGCGCTGCCCCGGCGCTACCGGGAGGGCCCGTTGCAGCAGGCCGCGAAGGAACGCGCCGCCCGCCGCGCCGCCACCCGACCCGACCACCCGCAGCCGCGGGCCGGTCAGTCCTCGTCAGAGGCCGGGTCGGCGGGCCGCTCCACGGCCGCCCACGGGTCCTTGCCCGGGGTCTGTGCGCCGGCCGGGCAGGTCCGCCGGTAGTCGCACCAGCCGCAGCGCGGCCCGGGGGTGACCGGGAACGCCTCGTCGGGGTCGGTGCCGCCGGCGACCGCCCGCTCGGCGGCCATGATGTCCCGAGCGGTCTCCTCGGCCCGGCTGAGCTGCCGCTGCAGCGATTCCGGGCTGTGCTCGTGCGCCGCGACCGTGCCGGTCGGCAGGTGGTGCAGCTCGACCCGGCGGCAGGGCCGGCGGAACACCCGCTCGGCCGCGTACGCGTAGAGGGCCAGGGCCTGCGAGCCCCGGGCGTCGTCGGCGTCCAGGCCGGTGCGACCGGTCTTGTAGTCGACGATCGCCAGCTCGGGCCGCCCGTCCGGACCCGGGCGCGAGTCGATCCGGTCGGCGCGGCCGTTGAAGGCGAGCACCGCGGTCTTGACCGCGACCACCCGTTCCACCCCGACCGGTTCGTCGGCCGGGTCGAGCCCGGCGACGTATGACTCCAGCCAGGCCAGGGACCGGCGGAAAGCGTCCCGCTCCTGCTCGTCGTCGCGGTAGCCCTCGCGGACCCAGGTGCCCTTGAGCAGGGTGCCGAGCACCTCGGGGCGGCGGCGCTCCGGGGCGAGCGCATACCAGTTCTTCAGAGCGGTGTGGACGCTGGCGCCCAGCGAGTTGTGCGCCCACGGCGGCCCCTTGGGCGGCGCGGGCCGGTCCACGTATGAATAGCGGTAGCGCCGGGGGCAGTCCGCGTAAGCGCCGAGCTTGCTGGGGGTGCAGACGAAGAGCCGCTCCGGCATGCCCTCGAAGCCGAGCTGCTCGGCCTGCTCGGTGCGGGGCCGGGGCGGCCGGCCGCCGGTGGGTCGTCCGGTCGGGGAGGGTCGTCGCACGCCTGAGATCCTGCCACCTCGGTACGACAGCGCGCGCCCGGCGGGCGGCGGCGAAGCGACCGTCAGCGCATGGTGATGTACTGCGTCACGAACGCGGCCACCGCGTCGGCGATCAGCTGCACCGCGATCGCGGCCAGCAGCAGACCGGCGATCCGGGTCAGCACCTCGATACCGCCCGGCCGGAGGATCTTGACGATCCCGCCGGAGAAGCGCAGCACCACCCACACCGCGACCATCACCGCGACGATCGCGGCGGCGATGGCGAGGTAGTCGGTGAACGCGGCGGCCTGCTGCACGAAGAGCATGGTGGCGACGATGGCGCCCGGGCCGGCGAGCAGCGGGGTGCCCAGCGGCACCAGGGCGATGTTGGAGGTGGCCTGCTGGTTCGGGTCGTCGGACTTGCCGGTCAACAGTTCCAGGGCGACGAGGATCAGCAGCAGCCCTCCGGCGGCCTGCAACGCGGGCAGGTCGACGTGCAGGTACGCCAGGATGGTCTGGCCGGCCACGGCGAACACGACGATGACCCCGAGCGCCAGCGCGACGGCCTGCCAGGCGGCCCGGTTCCGGTCACGCGCCGGCAGCGGCCCGGTGAGCGCGAGGAAGATGGGCATCATGCCGGGCGGGTCGGTGATCACCAGCAGGGTCACGAAGACCTCGCCGAAGAGCTTCAGATCCACCCGGACACGGTAGCCGCGCCGCCCGAAGGCTTCATCCTGAAGCGACCGGGGTCACCCCGGTGGCGGCGGCGACGATCCGCTCGTACGCCTCGGGGTCGGTGGTGTGCGCACCGAGCTGGACGGTCTTGTGCGTCCCGTGGAAGTCCGACGAGCCGGTGACGAGCAGCTCCAGCTCGGCGGCGAGCCCGCGGACGTGGGCCCGCTCGACGGGGCTGTGGTCGTCGTGGTCGGCCTCCAGGCCGGCCAGCCCGGCCGCCGCCAGCTCCACGATCAGCTCGTCCGGCACGATCCGCCCGCGCCGGCTGGCCTTCGGATGGGCGAAGACCGGCACCCCGCCGGCCGCCCGCACCAGCGCCACCGCCCGGAACACGTCGATGTCCTCCTTGGGCAGCCGGTACCGCTCCCCCAGCCACTCCGGCCCGAACGCCTCGGTGGTGGTGGCCACCAGCCCGGCCCGGATCAGCGCCTGGGCGATGTGCGGCCGGCCCACCGTTCCGCCGGCCGCGCCGGTCAGGATCTCCGGCCAGCTCACCTCGACGCCGTCGGCCCGGAGCAGTTCGACGATCCGCTCGCCGCGTACCTCCCGGGCCAGCCGGACCCGGGCCAGCTCGGCGACCAGCTCCGGCTCCGTCGGGTCGAACAGGTACGCGAGCAGGTGCAGCGGGATCGCCGGCTCGACGCCGTACCAGCGGCAGGAGATCTCCGCGCCGCGGACCAGGGTGAGCCCGGGCGGCAGCGCGCGGACGGCGGCGTCCCAGCCGGCGGTGGTGTCGTGGTCGGTGATCGCCACGACGTCGAGACCGGCGTCGGCGGCGGCCCGGACCAGCGCGGCGGGGCTGAGCGTGCCGTCGCTGGCGGTGGAGTGGGCGTGCAGGTCGATCCGGGCGGGGGCGCTCACCCCGCCGACGCTACCGCCCGACCCCGGCCCCCGCTGACGCGCCAGGTCAGGGCCGGGTGTCGGCGACGACGACCGGGCGCTCGTCCGGTGTGACCCCGTTGACCGATGACGCGGTGGGTCGCTCACCGGCCACCACCCGGTCCGGGCGTATTCGGACCAGTCCGCCGGTGGCGTCGACGTGCATGGCCACGCCGGCGGCGGTCCACACGACGCCGTCGACCAGTGCCGGTCCGGCCGGGTGGGCCGACACGGTGGCCCCGAGCGTGCGCAGGTCGACCAGGAGGGCACCCTTCCGGGCCCCGTTGACCAGCAGCCAGCGCCGGTCCCGGGAGACCCCGCCGAGGCCGTCGATGGCCAGGTCCGGTCCGCAGCCGGTGCGGACCGGGGCGAGGTTGCGGGCCGGGTCGAGCAGCGCCAGGCAGGGCCGTCGGGGCGTACCGGCCGAGACCAGGCCGACCACGTGGCCGTCGGGGAGCGCGTCGTAGACGCTCAGCACATCACGAGCCACGCTGCCCGGTTGCCCACCGGCGGCCCGCCGCCAGACGGTGAAGCCGCCCGCGCCGGGCTGGCGGATCAGCACGGCGTCGCCGGCGAAGCCGACCGGCACGGCCCCCGCGGGCGCCGTGGTCTGGGTGGTCGCGATGAGCTGGCCGCCGACCAGGCCGGCGGCGAGCAGGTACGGGCCGTCGCGCCAGGCGACCTGCCGTCCGTCCAAGGCGACCGCGACCGCGTCCGCCCCGGCGAGCAGCACCTGCGGGGGGCTGCCGTTGGGCGGGAGCCACCAGAGGGTACGGCCCGCCGGGGTGGTCGCCGAGGTGATCAGCCAGCCCCCGTAGTCGGGGACCCGCTGCGCCCGCTCGACCGGGCCTACGTTGGTCAGCTCCCGCTGCTCGCCGCCGCTGGTCTCCAGCCGGGAACCGATGATCAGGTCCAGCTCGGCACGGACCGGACCCCTGGTCGGAGACGGGCTGGCGGCGGCGGTGGGCAGCGGCGAGGGCGTGAGTCCCCGCGGGTCGCCGAGCACCACGGTGGGTGTGCCCTGCTGGCCGGCCGGCCCGCCGAGCTGGGCCACGCCGGTGGTGACCAGCACGGTGGCCGCCCCGGCCAGGGCGAGGCCGGTCAGCGTGCGGCGGCGGCCGGTCCGCCGGGCCCGCCGGATGGCGACGGCGGCCGGGTCGGCGGCGAGCGGCCGCGGCGTGGCGACGCGACCCGCGAAGGTGTCACGCAGTACCCGCTTCAGCTCGTCCTCGGTCACGCCGAATGGACGCTCCGGACCGCCGGTCTGGTTGTCGCAGGGGTTCGGCGTACGGCTCATCGGGTCTCCACCGGCACGGCGCTGACGGGCCGGGCGGCCGGCGGGCGCGCGGCGGGCGGCGGTGCGGGCTGCGGCACAGGTCGCGGCGCCGCCGCGGTACGCGGTGCGGGCTGCGGCAGGGGTCGCGGCGCCGCCGGGGTACGCGGTGCGGGCCGGGCCGGCGCCGGCGTCTCCTGCGCGGCGGGCAGGCCGAGGGCGGTCTCGGAGCCCAGCCGGCGGCGCAGCGTGTTCAGCGCCCGGGAGGTCTGGCTCTTCACGGTGCCCGGGGAGATCTCCAGCAGGGCGGCGGTCTGCGCCTCGGACATGTCCTCGTAGAACCGGAGCACCAGCACGGACCGCTGCCGGGCCGGCAGCGCCTGGAGGTGTCGCCAGAGCAGATCCCGGTCGAGCTGCTGCTCGATCTCGTCGATGCCGGCCCGCTCGGGCAGCACGTCGGTCGGGCGCTCACCGTGCCACCGTCGGCGCCACCAGCTCGTCGAGGTGTTGACCAGGACCCGGCGGGCGTAGGGCTCGATCGCCTCGATCCCGCCGAGCCGCTTCCAGGCCAGGTACGTCTTGGTCAGCGCGGTCTGCAGCAGGTCCTCGGCGGTCGCCCAGTCCCCGGCCAGCAGGTACGCGGTGCGCAGCAGCGCACCGGAGCGGGCCGCGACAAACTCGCGGAACTCCTCCTCCAGCGGGTCCCTGCTCGCCACCGATCACCTCCGCACCCTGTCCTGCATGGCAGGCTCCCATGCCGGGGCGGGCCCGGTCGACGGCGAATGGTGCGCAATATATCCGATGTTCGGACGAAAAGTTTCACGCCCCGTCGTCGGCCTTGGCCTCGTCCTGCTCCTTACCGATCCGCGCCTCGACCGCCTGCGGCTCGTACATCTCTTCCACGACACGCAGGTAGAGCTCGTTCGGGTTGGGCAGACTCTTGATCTCGCGGAGCGCCTGCTCCTGGCCGGCGGACTCCAGCACGAAGGTGCCGTAGTTGAGTGCCCGGCCGGTCGGCGTCTGCTCGTACTTCATGTCGGTGACCCGGACCAGCGGCATCATGGCGACCCGGCGGGTGATGACGCCGTCCACCACCATCACCCGCTTGTTGGTGAGGATGAAGCGGTTGTACCACCATTCGGCGATCTGCCAGGCAACCCAGCCGATGACCAGGAACCAGAGGAGCACGGCGACGGTGGTCAGCGCGCCGGTCTGGCGCCCGGCGAGGAAGCCGGAGAGGTAGCCGAGGACGAAGGTCGCCAGGATGCCGATGACCAGCGGTTTGGCGATGTAGATCCAGTGCCGTTTCCACTCGCCCCGGAACCGTTCGGTGGGAAACAGGTAGCGCGCGGCCAGCGGGCTCGGCTCGTCCTCCAAGGGCAGGACCCGACGCGGAGCCATGCCGGAGGCGTCGGCGCGCAGCCCGGCCAGCTCGTCCTCGGAGATCTGGGGCGGCTGGTAGCCGCCCTCCGGGTCGCGGATCCAGGCCCGACCGGAGCGGCCCTCGCCGGCGTAGCCCGGCCCGTCACCGAAGGAGGCGCCCTCCGAAAGGGAGGGACCGTCGCCGTAGCCGGCGCCGGCGGCGAAGCCGGGACCGTCGTCAGGGTCGATGCGGGGGATCGGCTCGGTGTCGCGCTCCCGGCGCTCCCGGTCCGGGTCGTCCGGGTCGAAGGGTGGTCCGGAGGGGCTTCCCATCGGCGGCTAGGCGACCAGGCTCGTGAAGAAGTCGCCGAAGCCCTGAGCGATGTCCATGATGCCGCCGCCGAGCGACTTGGCGACGTCGGCGGCGGAGTTGGGCCGGTAGGCGATGAAGAAGATCAAGAATGCGACCAGGGCCCAGGTGAGGACCTTCTTGACCATGGTGGGCCATCCTCTCGCGCGGCGCCGGGTCCAATTCCCCCAGTGGTACCCAGAGTATCAGTAGGGTGTCGTACAGTGAATATCTGCGCATGTTCTCCAACCCGCCGGTGCCGGCCGGTCAGGCCCGCCCGTGCAGGTACGGAGACGGTGCGCCGTACACGAGCTCGGGCGGTGTCCACTCGGTGAGGTCGTGCAGCACGACTTCTTCCGCGAGGAGGTGACCCGCGCTCGCCGGCCAGGCTATCGCATGGAGCCACATTCCCCGAGCCTCGCCGGCGTACGCGCTTCGATCTGTCGGCGAATTCACGAGCCACAGTGGAGTCGGGTGACCGCCCACCCTGATCTTGGCGTGCGGCACGCGTTCGGGGTGACCAGGACCGGGGTCGGTCAGCGCCTCCTCGACCTGGGGCCCCGGGTCCGGACCGGGCAGGGCGGCGAAGCGCGAGCCCAGCCCGACGCCCGGCTCCTCGGCGACGAAGAGGAGGTCGGCCGGCCCACCGTCGAGGGGGGCCGGACCGGCGCAGGCGATCGCGGTCGCGCGGATCCCGCCCCGATCGTCGCCCGCCCAGGCCACCCCGGTCAGGGTCCACCCGGTGGGCAGCGGCCACGGGCACCAGAGCGGTACGCCGGGCCGCCCGGACGGGTCGGCGTCGGCCGCCACCCGCTCCACCACACTCGCCATGATCTCGGCGTTGATGTGCTCGGGCACGTGCAGCGGCGGCACCGGGCCGCAGCGCAGGCACCGGAACTCACCGTGCATCAGGTCCGGCTCGCGGACCCCGCCCGCGCACCTCGGACAACTCACCGCCACACTCACGTCCCCACGGTCACCCCGTACCGCCGGGGCGTCAAGCGGAGCGGCCGGATCCCGCCCGGTTCAGTCCGGCGGCGGCCCGGCGTACGCCCGGATCCAGGCGTGCATGGCGATCCCGCTGGCCACCCCGGCGTTGATCGACCGGGTGGAGCCGTACTGGGCGATCGAGAAGAGCTCGTCGCAGGCGGCCCGGGCGGCGTCGGAGAGGCCGGGGCCCTCCTGACCGAAGAGGAGCACGCAGCGGCGGGGCAGGGTGCTGGTCTCCAGCGGCTTCGAGCCCGGCAGGTTGTCGATGCCGACCACCGGCAGCCGCCGCTCCGCCGTCCAGGCGACGAACTCCTCGATCGTCGGGTGGTGCCGGACGTGCTGGTACCGGTCGGTGACCATGGCGCCGCGCCGGTTCCACCGCCGCCGCCCGACGATGTGCACCTCGGCGGCGAGGAAGGCGTTGGCGTTGCGGACCACCGTGCCGATGTTGAAGTCGTGCTGCCAGTTCTCGATGGCCACGTGGAACTCGTGCCGGCGCCGGTCCAGGTCGGCCACCACGGCCTCGCGCCGCCAGTAGCGGTAGCGGTCCACCACGTTGCGCCGGTCGCCCTCGGCGAGCAGCTCCGGGTCGAACCGTGGGTCGTCCGGCGGGTCGCCGGGCCAGGGCCCCACACCCACGTCGAGCTGGTCGTCGGTCACGGTTTCCAGAGGGTACGGCCCACCGCCGTCGCCGGCCACCGGCACCCCGGTCAGCGCAGCTCCAGCGCGCCGCCGACCCGGTCGAGGAAGCGCCGGTCGGCGGGGCTCGGCCCGCCGTCCCCGGTCCGGCAGACCCGGACCGCGACGGACTCCACCCACTGCCGGTACGCCGCCGAGTCGGCCGGGTCGGCACGGCGCCGGAGCACGCGTACCGCCGACCGGCAGGCGGCGAGCAGGTCGACCAGGTCGGTGAGGAGTTCGTCCCCACCGGCGGCGCCGTCGTGCCGGGCGTAGATCGCGGCGACCACGGCCCGGACGAGGTCACTGTCGAAACCCCGGCCGGCCGCCACGGCGTCCAAGCCGGCGAGGCCGGCACCGACGCCGCGCGGCGAGCGTCCCGGGGCGGGCGAGGCGGCGGCGACGAGGACCCGACCCGGCAGGTCGGTCAGCAGGTCCCACTCGGCCGCGGAGTAGCCGGCGGTGGTCAGCGGGGCGCGACGTCCGGTAGAGGGCGGCTCTCCGGCGACGGAGTAGCTCATGGGCACCTCCGGCGTCAGCATATGCCCCGGAAGCGCAAAAGAGCCCCTTCCCCGCGGGAACGCCGGGGAAGGGGCTCTTCGTGATGGGTCGGGGGTCAGCGCGGCTCGGGGAAGCTCGGCCGCTCCGGGTCGACGCCCTCGGGCACGGCGGCGGCCGCGTACTCCTTCTTGGGGACCATCACCTTGCGGCGGAAGACGCAGACCAGGGTCCCGTCCTGGTTGTAGCCCCGGGTCTCCACCGCGACGACGCCGCGGTCCGGCTTCGAGGAGGACTCCCGCTTGTCCAGCACTGTCGTCTCGCCGTAGATGGTGTCCCCGTGGAAGGTCGGGGCGACGTGCCGCAGGGACTCGATCTCCAGGTTGGCGATCGCCTTGCCGCTGACGTCCGGCACCGACATGCCGAGGAGCAGCGAGTAGATGTAGTTGCCGACCACCACGTTGCGCTTGAACTGGGTCGCCGACTCGGCGTAGTGGGCGTCCATGTGCAGCGGGTGGTGGTTCATGGTGAGCAGGCAGAAGAGGTGGTCGTCGTACTCGGTCACCGTCTTGCCCGGCCAGTGCCGGTAGACCGCGCCGACCTCGAACTCCTCGTAGTAGCGGCCGAACTGCATCCTTGTCCCCTTCGACGGGCGGCGATGGAGTTCGGCACAGCATGCCTTACCGCTTGTTAAGGCGACGGCAGGGGCGCTGGCGGTGAGGAAAAGTCACAGCGGCTCACCCGGGGGGAGACGCAATGAGCGGCGGGGCCCTCCCCGGCACCCGCCGCCCACGCTCTGATGTCCAAGATTCTGCCGTACATCGGTACTGGGACGACAGAGACCGACGTCACATTTATCTTTTCGTAACAATACATTGAGTGACTGGCGACCACGCCGGAGGCGATCTCCGCGACCCGGATAGCCGCTTGTCAAGTGTCAAGTTACCGATACGTAGCGAACACTCAGGGCGATCTCTTTGGAAGCGCTCCCATTACCTGCTGTCACGCAAGTGCGACGTGTATGCGCGATCGGCACGAGGAGGCAGGAACTTCGCTCGACGCGCCCCCAGCCTGACCGGAACGCCGCGCAGCGTTTCGTCGCGTACCTCACGGGAATTCCGGGGCATCCACCCTGGTTCCAGTTGACGTAGGCAATCCGCGCTGATCGGAGAGAGTGCAATGGCAACGGTTGAGCTGACCACGGCCAACTTCGACGAGGTGACCGAACAGGACGGCATCGTCCTCCTCGACTTCTGGGCCGACTGGTGCGGTCCGTGCAAGCGGTTCGCCCCGGTCTATGAGCGCTCGTCGGAGAAGCACCCGGACATCGTCTTCGGCAAGGTCGACACGGAGGCGCAGCAGGAGCTGGCCGTCAAGTTCAACATCAGCTCCATCCCGACCATCATGGCGGTCAAGGACGGCGTGGTCGTGTTCGCCCAGCCGGGCGCCCTGCCGGAGTCCGCGCTGGAGAACCTGATCGAGCAGGTCGAGAAGCTCGACATGGACGACGTTCGCAAGCAGATGGCCGAGCAGGGTCACAAGCACTGAGCAGGCTCGAGTCCGGCGACGGCCGGGTCCCCGTGTCGGGGACCCGGCCGTCGCCGTCTCCGGGCCGCCAACCCGCCTGACCAGCGAAACGGCCAGCGAGTAATGGACGACGGACGGACACCCCCGGTGGCCCCGATCCCGTATGGTCCACAGCCGATGGAGACCTTGACCACCCGCGGCCGCGCGGTCCGGCTGGGCGCCACCGCGCTCGGGTTGGCGCTGCTCCTCGCCGGCACCGTCCGGGGCACCGACGACGACTTCCCGTTCGGCCCGTTCCGGATGTACTCCACCTCCGACCCGCCGAACGCGCCCGCGCCGGACACCCGCGTCGAGGGCGTCGACCGCACCGGCGCGGTGGTCGCGCTGGGCCAGGATGCCACCGGCATTCGCCGCGCCGAGATCGAGGGCCAGCAGGACCGGTACGCCGCCGACCCCAGCCTGCTGCGCCGGGTCGCCGACGCATACGCCGAGCGCCACCCCGCCGCTCCCGCGCTGGTCGAGGTCCGCATCGTGATCCGCTGGCACGACATCCAGGGCGGCCGCCCGACCGGCCGCTGGACCGACCGCACCGCCGTACGCTGGCAGGCCACCCCGTGACCGGCTGGCTGACCGAGGCGGTCCCGCGCGGGCGGGTGGCCGCCTTCCGCACCCTCGTCTACCTCTTCGTCGCCACCGACCTGGTGATCTTCACCCCCTGGGTGCGTACCCGGGTCGACGTGCCCGGCGACCTCTACCAACCGCTGCTGATCGGCCGGCTGCTGCCGCTGCCCACCCCCACGCCGGCCCTGGTCGGCGTCATCTTCTGGGTGCTGCTGGCGCTCTCGCTACTGGCGGCGACCGGGCGGGCGCCCCGACTGCTCGGCTGGACGGTCTTCGCCCTCTACTTCGAGTGGATGATCGTCGCGATGAGCTACGGCAAGGTCGACCACGACCGGTTCGGGCTCCTCGTCGCGCTCGCCGCCCTGCCCACCGCCGGGCGGGCCCGGCACGGTGACCCGACCCGTACCGAGGCCGGTGGCTGGGCGCTGCGGGTCACCCAGATCGCGGTGATCTGCACGTACTTCCTGGCGGCCTGGGCCAAGTTGCGCTTCGGCGGCCTCGACTGGGCGACCGGGTCGGTGCTGGCCCGCGCGATCATCCGGCGCGGCACCGACCTGGCCGACCTGATCGCCCAGGTGCCGCACCTGCTGATCGTCGCCCAGTTCGGCCTCCTCGCCTTCGAGCTGCTCAGCCCACTGGTCTTCGTGCTGCCCGAGCGGTGGCGGCTGGCCGCGGTGGGGTTCTTCTACTCCTTCCATCTGGTCACCATCGCGACGATCACCATCTCGTTCGCGCCGCACCTGGTGGCGATGACCAGCTTCCTGCCGCTGGAGCGGGTCCGCCCGATCAGCCTGCTCCGCCGTCGGCGGTCACCGGCCACCCTCGGCCAGCTCGGCGAGCATCCCCTCGCAGCTACGAACGACGACCTGAGCGCCGCGCCGCTGGCCCAGTCGTAGCAGCGGGTCCTCCGCGCGGTTCCGCCAACGCCACTGCGCCTCGGCGGCGACGTCCCACAGCTGCTGCACGGTCGCGCCGTGCTCGACGCCGAGCCGGGCCGCCAGCCCGATCCCATCGCCACCGACCAGCCGCTGCGCCTCGGCAGCCAGCTCGGCGTCGAACCCGAGCCGGCTGGTTCGCAGCGCGGCCAGCAGGCGCAGCTCGCGGAACTCGTGCGCCCCGACGAGGATCTGCTCGACCCGGCCGAGCAGCTCGTCGGCGCCCCTACCGGGCTCGGCACGTGCCAGCGCCTCCACGGCGGCCAGCGCCGACCGCGCCTTGAGCGTGTCCCGCCGGTCGACGAGGAAGCGCGCCATCGACTCGCGCAGCTCCGTCAGGCCGCTGCGCCGGATCAGCTCGGCGGAGAGCTTGGCCCGACTGTCGCAGCCGGTACGGATCAGCGTGGTCGCCAGCCGGAGCCCGACGAGCCCGAGCCGGTCCAGCAGCGCGGCGCGTACCCCGGCGTCCAGCCGCAGCGGCAGGTCGCCGCGGACGAAGCGGTCGGCGGAGAGCAGATGCGGCTCCAACTCCGGACGGGGCACCCGGGCCAGCACTGCGAGCGCGGCGAAGTCCGATTCGCTGAGGATCCGACCGGCCAGGCCGAGCAGGCCGCTGCACGGGACGACGTGCACGCAGAGCGCGTCCACCCGGGGATCGCGGTGCTGGCGCCGGGCGAGCCGGCGGGCGGTGAGCAGTCCGTCGATCCGCCCGCCGCCGGTCTCGTCCACCCGGGACAGCACCATGATGACGTTCACCGCGGCGGACTGCCCGACCGCGCTCTCCCGGGTGCCGGCCAGCACCCGCAGATCGCCGCCCCGGCCGTCCCGGGTCAGGTACAACACCGCGTCCGCGTCCCGCAGCACCCGATCCATCACCGGCGCCCGGCCCTGCTCGTCGAGGCTGGTGGCCGGCGTGTCGATCAGGGTCGCCTGGCGCAGCGTCCGGGTCGGCCACTGCACCACGATGTCCCGCAGCTCGCCCGCCCGCCAGCCGACGAGGTCCACCCGCATCCCGGTCGCCGACTTGGCAATCGCCAGCTCCTGTGGCGGGTGGCCGGTCGAGTAGGCGGTGGCGCTCGGCTGCGCCGCGTCCTCGTACCAGGTGAAGACGGCGCTGCCGTCCACCCCGTCGACCGGCGCGACCTCCTCACCCATGATCGCGTTCAGCAGGGTCGACTTGCCGGACCGCCACGGGCCGGCGATCGCGATCCGCAGCGGTTGCTCCAGCCTGGCCAACTGATGCCGCAGCTGGTCGGTCGCCCGCGGGCTGTCCCGGTAGAGCTGGAGGGCGTGGTGCAGCAGCCCCCACACGGCCTCGTCCAGCCCCAGTCCGACGGTCATGCCCGGGGCCCCAGGGACGCCGGGGCGGACCGGGCGCCGGTCAGCTGCTGAGCCTGCTCGAAGAGCGTGGCCAGCCGGGCCATCCTCAGCCCGATCTCGCGCTGCCGCTGGTCACGGACGGCCGCATCGGTGTCGGCGGCCTGCTTGGCGCTGCGGAACGACTGGATGATGGCCTCCTGCAGTTCCTCGGTCAGCGCGGTGAAATGGTCCCGGAGCATCCGCTGCACCTGCCGCGCGGCGTCCCGGCGGTCCTTGGTGATCCGGACGAAGAAGTCGTCGACATGCCGCTGGACCGCCGTCTTGACCACCGACTGGCGGCGGCGGAGCAGCTGCTTGCTCTCGTCGCGAATGCTCTTGCCGCCGAGCAGGGCGCCGACGCCGACCGAGAGTGGGTTGATCATCGGCAGGCCGGCCAGCGTCGTCGCCAGACCGATCATCAGCATGCCGCCGTACGAGCCGCGCATGCCGGTGATCACTTTCTGGGTCGGCGTGAACCGGTCGATGTTCGGCCGTTCGATGTCCGGGAGCCGGTCGCCGAGGTCCGCCGGCGTCGTCACCGACCAGGGCGGCAGTATTTCGGCGCCGTATCGGGCGAAGGTGCCGGCCACCCGGCGGGCGGCCCAGTCGCAGCGCTGGACCAGCCACTCGTGGTTCGCCTCCGCCGCCTCCACCAGGCTGTGCTCCAGCCACTCCTGGAAGGCGTCCCAGGTGACCAACGGATCAGCCTCGTCGAACGCGTCGTCCACCGTGCGCAGGATCTGCCGGGTCCGGTCGCGCAGGTCGTACTCGATGTCGGCGAGCAGGTCGGCCATCTCGTCGGCGAGCGTGTTCTGCCACCGCGTGGAGCAGCGGCGCAGCTCGTCGACCTCACGCTGAGCCGCGTGCAACCGGGCGATCGGTCCGGACTGCTCCTCGGCCTCCTGACTCACCATCTCGGCGCGCAGCGGCGCGGCAAGCTGTTCCACCACGGTCCTGGTGATCACCCCGACGGCGGCCCGGGCCAACCGGTCGGACTTGTCGGCGAGGTCCCGCTGCAACCGGCCGATCAGCGCAGGGAAGCCGGACTCGGCGTTGAGTTCCCGGTCGTCGCCGGCGGCCGCGCGCAGCCGCAGGGCCGCCGAGACCGGAATCACCGGCGCCGGTACGCCGGCCTCGGCGAGGTGCCGCCGGTTGCGCTCGGCGACCGCACGCCAGTCCGGTACGAGATCCGTCTTGGTCTGCACCACCACCACGTTCGGGTGCGACCGGGCGACGTGCAGCAGCATGGTCAGCTCGCCGGCCGACAGCTCCCGGGTGGAGTCGGAGACCAGCAGCACGGTGTCCGCCCAGGCCGGCGCGGCGGCCGGCCCGGCAGCGCCGAGCGCGGCGACCTCGTCGGCGCCCGGGGTGTCCACCAGCGCCAGCCCGGCGCCGAGCAGCGCCCGGGGTAGTCCGATCTCGACGTAGGCCGGCCCGCCGCCGGGCCGGCGGCCGAGCTTGCCGGCAACCCCCGCGGCGACTTGGTCCAGTGGTACCGGGATCCGCTCGGCGGTGGCCGGGACCGCGGTGCCGGCGGGCCGGCCGGGGGCCGTCGGTGGCGCCTGCACCACGGTGGCCGTCGGGACCTCCGCGTGCTGCACCACGGTCGGGAGCACGGTGGTCCGGTCGTCGCCGACCGGGCAGGCCGGCGCGTTGATGATGGCGTTGACGAGCTGGCTCTTGCCCTGGTGCGACTCACCGATGACCAGGACGCGCAGCTTGGGGTCCAGCAGCTGGACCCGCTTCTGCCGCACCGCCTGAAGCAGGTCTCCTCGCCCGTGTGCGCTGCACGTACGAGCGATCTCGTCGAGCACGTCCAGCCAGATCGCCGTGATCACCGCACCAAGTGTGCGGATTTCGGCTCAATTATCAAGAGGGCCCGAAGCCGAAGCGCGAGCGGGCGACCGGTTCGCCGGCCGCCCACTCCCACTGAGCCCTGCGTCAGAACAGGCCACCCAGCAGACCGCCGTCGGACGAGGTGTGCACGTCGGTGTGGACGGTGGTGTCGCTGTGGGCCCCGGAGTCGCCCGTCAGCCCACCGGTGAGGCCGCCGACCGTGCCGGTCACGCCGCTGACCGTGCCGGTGACGCCGGACACGGTGCCGTCCACGTGCTGCGTGACGCCGTCCACCGTGGCCGGCACGTGCACCGGCGGGACCACGCCGGCGCCGCCGCCCAGGCCGAGCCCGCCCAGGGTGTGGTCGACGCCGAGCGAACCGACGACCCCGTTGACCTGGGCCTGCGTGCCGGAAAGGACGCCCAGGTCACCGCCGAGCACGTCACCGTGGAGCACACCGGCGTCGGTGGTGCCGAGCGGGTTGGCGACCGTGCCGGCGACGTCCCCGACGGCCGGGTCGGCCGCACCGTCCACCGCGCCCACCACGTCCGAGTCAAGGGTGTACGCCACGTCGTGCACCCCGGTCAGGTCGGTGGCGAGGCCGCCCGGCCCGACGCCCAGGCCGATCCCCGGCAGCACGGCCGCCCCGGCATATCCGCCGGCCGGATCGATCGCGATGGCACCCAGCGCGCCGGCCGTGGCGTCCACACCACTGTGGGAGCTGTTGACGCTGATCTGCTGCGGCACGGCCTGGAGCTGGCCGACCACGTCGGTGGCGTCGCTCGCGAGCGGGTCGAGCCCGAGCTGCCCGGCCACCGGAGCCACCGATGCGAGGCCCGCCCCGGGGGCATAGTCGACCACCAGCGGCACCACGTCCTGCACGTCGGCGGCGGTGACGTCGGTGAGCCCCGCGGCCTGCAGCGCACCCTCCGGGTCGAGGTCGAAGGCCGACCGCGCGTCCGGGTCGGTGAGCAGGTTGAGCACAAAGTCGTGCAGGGTCTGTTGCGAATCCACGCTCTGGTGCGAATTAACGTGCGCGGTCTGCTGCGAATCCATGGGGCGTTCTCCTCGAACGTACGTCAGCGACGGTCGTGCGTCGGCAGTGACGCTAGGGCCGGGGTTTGTGGTCGTCATCGGGGCGCGTCCCGCAACCGGCTGCGCCTGATTAGGGTCATCGCCCCCTCGCGCGTTAGGGGGATAGGGGGAAGCGGGACGGTCAGAGTTAGGGGGCGAAAGCGGTAGCGATCTCTGGTACGAACGTAGGAGCCCACGGGGTTCGCCGAGGGTCAGTCGCCACGGTGCCGACACCGTCGCCAGCGCCATTCGCGGTGGAGGAAGAAACGAATGCCGTACGTCCTGGGGATGGACATCGGAAGCACCAGCACGGCCGCCGCCGTGGCCCGGTGGCGGGGCGAGACCTGGGCCCGCCCCGAGGTGGTGGCGCTGGACGTCAGGTCGCACGTCGTACCGTCGGTGCTGCACCTGTCGCCGGACGGGTCGCTCACGGTGGGCGAGCCCGCCAGCGACGACCCCGGCCGCACCACCCGGGACTTCGTCCGCCGGGTCGGCGACGACGTGCCCCTGCTGCTCGGCGGTGAGCCCTGCGAGCCGCAGACGCTGGTAGCGGAACTGGCGATATGGGTGGTGGAACGGGTCTCGGCCCGGGAGGGCGAGTTCGCCGAAGCCGTTGTGCTCAGCCACCCCGCCGGGTGGGGCCCGCACCGGCGTGAACTGCTGCACCGGGCGCTGCGGGACCTCGGGCTGCGCAACCTGACGCTGCTCCCTCGCCCGATCACGGTCGCCGAGAGCCACGCGGCCCGGGGATTCCCGGGCACCACCGCCGCTGTCTACGCCCTGGGCGGCAACACCTTCGAGGCGGCCCTGGTCCGCCGCAACCCGCGTGGCACGTACGAGACGTTCGGCCTGGCGCAGGGCCTGGACGCCGTCGGCGGCAGCGACTTCGACGAGTCGCTCGCGGAGCACGTCCGTACCGTGCTCGGCCGGGAGTTCGCCGGCGCCGCAAGGCGAGCGGGGTACCCGCCGCTGCGCGGACTGCTGCCGGCGTGCGACCGGGCCAAGCGCGAACTCACCGTCGCCACGGAGACCGACGTCATGCTGACGCTGCCGACGGGACCGGTCCGGGTGCCGGTGACCCGGGCCCAGTTCGAGGACATGATCCGGCCGGCGGTCCGGTCGACCGTCGACCTGCTGGTGCGCACCGTACAGTCGGCCGGCCTGACCCCGACGCAGCTCGACGGCATCCTCCTCGCCGGCGGCTCGGCCCGGATCCCGCTGGTCACCGACCTGCTCGCCGCCGCTCTTCCCGTCCCCGTGGAGGTGGAGCCGGATCCCCAGTCGACCGCCGCCGCCGGGGCGGCGCTCGCCGCCGGTCAGGTGGTGTCACCGCACCCCCGCCGGCCGGCCGCGGTGGCCACGTCCATACCGGCCAGTGAGGCCGGGGCTGCGGTTCCGGCGTGGCCGCACGCCGCGCCCGAGCACGCCGTCCACGGCGAGCCACCACCCCGTCCCCCGGTCCGGATCACCCCGCTGAACCTGCCGAAGGCGTCCCGCTTGGCGTTGGCCCGGGGACGGGGACGCGAAGGATGACCGCCATGATCATGAGTAGCGTTGTCGACGACGCCCGGCCCGTGCTGGGCCAGGGGCCGACCGCCCTGCTCGGGGCGGTGGCGGCAGACCCCGGGACTCCCCTCGCCGTCGGCGTGACGGGTCCCGGCGGCCACGGAAAGACGGCGCTGCTCACGGAGCTGGCACGCGCCTACCGGCGAGGTGGGGCCACCGTGCTGGAGGGCGTGCCGCTCCCGACCGGCGAGGTCGACGCCGAGGCGGTGCTGCTGGTCGACGATGCCCACCTGCTCGATGACGCGCGGCTCGAGACGTTGCGCCGGCTGGTGGTCGCCCGCCGACACCGGCTGCTGCTCGGCTACCGCCCGTGGCCCCGGTCGGCGGCACTGGCCGAGCTGGCCGACGCGCTGAGGCGGGACGGGCAGCAGGTCGTGCTCACTCCGTTCACTGCGGAGCAGACCGCCGCCTACCTCGCCACCGTGCCCGAGCTGGGCCGGCGCAGCGACCTGGTCGCCTTCGTGCACGGGCAGACCGGTGGCGTCCCCCGGGACGTCGAGCGGCTGATCCGTGGGCTGCGCGGGCAGGAGAACCTGGCCGGCGTCCCGACCGAGCCGCCCCGGCCGGCCGTCCTCCAGTTCGGGCCGGACCTGGAGGAGCTGGTGCCTGATGTCCGGCGGCTGCTGCTGGCCGTCGCGGCGGGCGTGCCGCTGCCGGTGGACCTGCTCGGCCCGCTGCTCGACCGGGTGCCCGAGGTGGTGAACGAGCTGGTCACCGCCACCCGGGCGGCGGGCCTGCTGGGTACCGACGGCCGGCTCGCGCCGATCGTGCGGCAGGCGGTCATCGCACTCAGCCCGATCACCGAACGCGCCGCGATCTGGCGCCGGCTCGGCGAATTGCAGCTCGGCCGGGGCGCGCCGGTGCTCCCGTTGGTCCACTCGTTACGTACGGACGGCGCGCTCGGCGACTGCCCGGCCCCGGCGCTGACGGCCGCGGCCGAGGAGGCGCTGGCCGCGGACCCCGTGCTCGCGGCCGAACTCTTCGCCGCGGCCGCAGCGGCGGGCCGGCCGGCCGGCGCCCGCCAGGCGGTCGCCGCGGCGCTCGCCGGCGACCTGGACGCCGCCCTCCGGTTGGCGGACCGGCTGCTCGCGACGGCCGCTCCAGCCGACCGGCGAGAGGCGGCGACGGTGGCCGCGACGGCGCTGGTGCACCGCGGTCAGGTCGGCCGCAGCCTCGAGCTGTACCGGTGGTCGGGCAGCGCCTCGGCCAAGGCGTTCGCGGCCGTCGGAGCGCTCGCCGTCGGGCGCCCGACCGCGGACGCGGACAGGCCCGGTGACGACCCGGACGGCGGTCCCCCAACCCTGCACTCCAGCGCCGCCCGGCTGATGGCCGAGGGGGTACGGGAGAGCGTCACCGGCCCGCCGACCACCGCGCTGTCCACGCTGGTGCAGGCGGCGGCGCTACTGGAACCGGACGGTCGGGCGGTGCTGCTGCCGGACAGCCCAGCCGCGCTCGCCGCGTTGACGGCGATCCACTGTGCCGAGTTGGACATCGCCGAGGGGGTGCTGGATCGGGCGGTGACGACCGGCATCGGCGGCCCGCTGTTGGCTCGCCGCCACCGGCTGTTGCAGGCCTGGATCCTGATGATCCGGGGGCACCCGGTCGCCGCGGCCGAGCGGCTGGCCACGGTGGCCGCCGAGCGACCGCTGGAGTCGCGCGACCTGCTCCTGGCCAGTGCGCTCCGGCTGGGCATCGCCCGGCGCAACAGCGACCTCGGGGCGCTGCAACGCGGCTGGGTGCCCGCGCTGGAGGCGGTGGTCCGGCACCCCGTCGACCTGTTCACGCTGCTGCCGCTGGGCGAGCTGGCTGTCGCCGGCGCCCGGCTGGGCGAGCTGGCCCGGCTGGAGCCGTACCTGCGGGAGGCCCGGCTGCTGCTGGACCGGCTCGGCGATCCGGCGCTGTGGAGCGCGCCGCTGCACTGGGCCGGCCTGCACGCCGCGATCCTGACCGAGGAACCGACGGTCGCCGACGAGCATGTTGCCGCGCTGCTCGCCGCGGCCGACCACAGCCGGTACGCCGCAGTGGTCTCCGCGGCCGCCGCGACCTGGGTCGAGGTGCTACGCGGCGTGGTCGACCCGGCCCGGGTGGAGGCCGCCGCCCGCGGGCTGCACGACGCCGGGTTGTGCTGGGACGCCGCTCGCCTCGCCGGACAGGCCGCGATCCGCACCTCGGACCGGCGGGCGATGACCACCCTGCTGGAGTGCGCCCGGGTGCTCCAGGGCCGGCCGGCCGCCCTCCGGGACGCGCAGCCGCCCGCGGCAGGCGACGGCGGTCCACAGGTCGCCGTCACCGTCACCGCACCGAACCCGCTCAGCGAGCGCGAGCACGAGGTGGCCGAGCTGGTGCTGGCCGGACTGACCTACCGGGAGATCGGCGACCGGCTCTTCATCTCGGCGAAGACCGTGGAGCACCATGTGGCACGGATGCGGTCCCGGCTGAACTGCGCCAGCCGGGCGGAACTGCTGGCGCTGCTGCGCACCGTCGTCGCGGACCGGTCGAGCGCCCCGGGCCGGCAGCCGTGGCCGGAACGGACCGCACGGTGAGCCGGCGGCGAGGTCAGCGCCGGCCCGCGGACGGCACGGCGCAGGCCGCGGTGCCGCCGGGCAACCGGTGGCGGTTGCGGGCCACCCAGCGGTACACCGGCCAGGCGGCGACCCGCGCCGGCGGGAACCGCAGGCCGGCGCCGGCGATCCGCCACAGCGGGCCGCTGTCGCCGAGCAGCCGGGCGATCGCGTCCGGTCCGGCGGCGCGTACGCCGTCCGCGCCGACCCACTGGACCGCCTCCTCGCACTCCGCGGCGGTCAGCCCGAGCGCGTCGAGGTCGGCGAACTGCCAGGGCAGCACCCGGGCCCGGGTCGGGATCCGACGCTCGATGAACTCGGCGCAGCGGGTGCAGAACGCACAGTCGCCGTCGTAGACGAAGGTCGACGTCTCCATGCCCCCATCCTGCACCCCGGCCGGCCCACTGCGGTGGCCGGTGTCCGGCGCGTCACTTGCACTTCGTTCGTACGTGTGTTCGAATGAGGGCCATGCGCTGGGACAACCTCTCCGCTCCCCCGGACGAGGGGACTCCCGACGGGGGAGCGCCAGCGACTCCACCCCTGCCGCTGGCGCTCCCCGGCGCGATCGCCCGCACCTTCGACACCCCCGGCTTCGCCGGCATGACCTTCTACGAGGTGCGCGCCAAGTCGATCATCAATCGGGTGCCCGGCCAGTCCCGCGTCCCGTTCGAGTGGACCATCAACCCGTACCGGGGCTGCAGCCATGCGTGTGTGTACTGCGTGTCCGGTGACACCCCGATTCTCATGGCGGACGGGCGCACGAGGCCGATCAGCGAGCTGGAACGCGGTGACCGGATCTACGGCACCGAACGGCAGGGTGCCTACCGGCGATACGTGGTGACCACGGTCCTCGACAAGTGGTCGACGGTGAAGCGGGCGTACCGGGTCACCCTGGCGGACGGCACCACGTTGGTCGCCAGCGGCGACCACCGCTTCCTCACCGAACGCGGCTGGAAGTACGTGGCCGGGGCGATGGGCGGTGCCGGGAAGCGGCCATACCTGACCATCAACAACCGCCTGATCGGGACCGGCCAGTTCGCGACCGCACCGAAGGACTCCGCCGACTACCGGCGTGGCTACCTCTGCGGCATGGTCCGCGGCGACGCGCACCTCGGGACGTACACCTACCCGCACGGCACCGTGCACCGGTTCCGGCTGGCCCTGGCCGACGAGGAGGCGCTGGACCGTACGGAGCGGTTCCTCGGCGACGCTGGGATCGAGACGCGGCGGTTCTCGTTCGCCCCGGTGACCGCCACCCGACGGACGATCACCGCCATCCGCACCTCCCGGCAGCGCGACGTCGAGGCAATCGCGGAGCTGGTCCGCTGGCCGGACGCGCCGACGGACGACTGGCGGCGGGGCTTCCTCGCCGGCATCTTCGACGCCGAGGGCAGTTGCAGCCGGGGCGTGTTCCGGGTCAGCAACCGCGACGACGACATCCTCGAACGGACCATCGACGCCCTGCACCGCTTCGGCTTCCGCTGGGTCCTCGAGGATTCCGGCCGCCCCAACCGGTTACGGCAGATCCGGCTGATCGGCGGCCTCCCCGCCCGCCTGCGCTTCCTCCACCTGACCGACCCGGCCATCACCCGCAAGCGGTCCATCGAGGGCGCGGCACTGAAGTGCCGGGCGGCGCTGCGGGTGGTCAGCATCGAGGAGCTGGGTCTCGAGCTGCCGCTCTGGGACATCACCACCGGCACCGGCGACTTCATCGCCAACGGCGTGGTCAGCCACAACTGCTTCGCCCGCAACACCCATACCTACCTCGACCTGGATGCCGGGGCGGACTTCGACCGGAAGGTCATCGTCAAGGTCAACGCGGGTGAGCTGGTCCGCCGGGAGTTGGCCGCCCCGCGCTGGCGCGGCGCGCACATCGCGATGGGCACCAACGTCGACTGCTACCAGCGGGCCGAGGGGCGCTACCAGCTCATGCCACAGATCATCGAGGCGCTGCGGGACTTCGCGAACCCGTTCTCGATCCTGACCAAGGGCACGCTGCTCCTGCGCGACCTGCCGCTGCTGCGCCAGACCGCCGAGGTGACCCGGGTCGGGCTGTCGTACTCCGTGGGCTTCGTCGACGAGGCGCTGTGGCGCGCGGTCGAGCCGGGCACCCCCAGCCCGCGCCGCCGGCTGGACGCGGTACGCCAGCTCACCGACGCCGGATTCCAGGTCGGGGTGCTGATGGCGCCGATCCTGCCCGGGCTCAGCGACGACGACGAGTCGATCGACGCCACCGTGGCCGCGATCGCCGCGTCGGGGGCCACCAGCGTCACCCCGCTGCCGCTGCACCTGCGCCCCGGGGCCCGCGAGTGGTATGCGCACTGGCTGGCCCGAGAGTTCCCGCACCTGGTCCCCCGCTACCGGCAGCTCTACCGGTCCGGCGCGTATGCACCGCAGGCCTACCAGCGGGAACTGACCGCGCGGGTGCGGATGGCGGCCCGCCGGCACGGGCTGCACCGGGGCGACGCCGGCGACAACCGTCGGCTGCCCGTCCCGCCGCCCCCGACGCCGGCCGCCGAACAGCTCTCCCTTTTGTAGCGCCGACCGCCTACGATCCGCACGTGCTGGAGATCATCGAGACGGCGCGGCGCCGCCAGCGGATCACCGTCCTCGTCGGCCTGGTGGTGGGCCTCTGCGGGGGGCTGCTGTCGCTCTGGGCCGAGTCCGTCCACGGGGCCGTCGGGTTGCTGACCCTGCTCCCGCCCGTCGCCTTCCTCGGCTTGTCGATCCGGGAGCTGGCGCGCCGGCCCGGCACGGCGGAGTTGCAGGTCGACGAGAGCGCCCGGGCCGTCTTCTCGCCGCCGCATCCCACGCTCTCCTACCTGCCGATCCTCTGCGGGTGGTTCGCCTTCATCGGCGTCAACAGCGCGAGCCGGGCGGGCGACGACCCGCTGCGCTGGCTGCTGATCCCGGTGTTCGCGGTGGTCTGCGTCGCGCTCGCGGCCGTGTACTGGCGGCGGGTGCCGTTCGTCACGCTGACCGCCGAGGGGGTTTCCTCCGGCGCGCCGAACCCAGTCGCGGTCGTCCCGTGGGCGGCGCTCGGCGCCGGGGCTCCGGTCGGGCCAGGGGCGGCGGGTCGCTACCTGCGGCTGCCCGTCGCCCACCCGGAGTTGATCCGCCGCACCGGCTGGGGGTCGCGACGCGGCGCCTTCGTGCCGGTCCGCGAGTTGGCGGTGTCCCCGGGATTCCTGTCCGCCGCGATCCAGTACTACGTCGCCCATCCCGAGCACCGCCCGGTGATCGGCACCGCGGCGGAACACGCCAGACTCCGGCACGCCCTCACTGGCGCACCACTGACCGGCCAGGTCTGACCGGCGACGGCACTCGCCGGGTCGCCCGCCGCCGTCGGGGCTAGGCTCCAGAAATGCGCTCAGCCCAGCAGATCCTCGCCGACTCCGCCGTGATCGCCGTCGTGGGCGCATCCCGCGACCCGGGCAAGGCCGCACACCGGGTGCCGCTGGAGATGCAGCGCCACGGCTGGCGGATCATCCCGGTCAACCCGACGGTGGACGAACTCTTCGGCGAGAAGGCGTACCCGTCGCTGGCCGACATCCCGCACCCGGTCGACCTGGTCGACGTGTTCCGCCCGGCCCGGGACGCCGTCGACGTGGTCCGGCAGGCGGTGGAGGTTGGCGCGCCGGCCGTGTGGTTGCAGCTCGGGATCGTCTCCGCGGAGGCCCGGCGGATCGCCGAGGAGGCGCGGATCGACTACGTCGAGGACCGCTGCCTGATCATCGAGCGGGCGGCCGGCGGCCTGACCCGCCGCGGCTGACTCCGCTCAGGGCCGGACCACCACGACCCGCTGGCCGTACGGGTCGGTCGCCGCCACCCGGCCGTCGGCAGCGACCGCCATCAGCCAGCGCTCGCGCGCCGGCCGGTCGCTCCACACGGTCTGGACCGGGGGCACCTGGACGAGCGGAATCCGCTCCGGCTCCTGGCAGGGACGGTCGGCGCAGACCCGCAGTGTGGCGCGGCCGGGCCAGGCGCCGGAACCCACCCGGAGGTAGAGGCCGTCCGGGTAGCCAGGCTCGACCGCCATGTCATAGACGCCGCCCTGAGCCCGGTGCACGGTGGCCAGCGGCTGGCTGTCGTCGCAGCCGTGACCGGTCCGGCAGTCGAGGACGTCGCCGAGGTCCAGCAGGGCGAGGTCGTCGGGCGTCGGCATGCCGGAGTGGCGTGGGCCGTCGAGCGCCGCCACCTCGGTCCGCGCGCAGTCGGGGGTGACACACCAGGCGACGGAGACCGCGCCGGTGGACGGGGAGCGGAAGGCGACGACCGGCCGGCCGTTCCCGTCGACCCGGACCACCAGTCTGGTGGGCCGGGAGCCGTCTCGGTCTCCGAGCGCCCCGTCCACCAGGCCGAGGCTGGCGACCGTCGGGTTCATGCAGAAGACGTCCGCACAGTGGATGAGCTTCAGCTCGGCCTGGCGGGCGTCGTCGCGGGCCACGCCGGCGGGCCGGACCTCCGTGGCGCTGGCGAGCAGGATCTCCCCGGCCGGGGAGAGGGTGATCGCCGCCGCTTGGGATCCACGCAGCACCCTCAACCCGCCCTCGCCCCCCGGCAGATCCGCTGGGCGTCGCACTGCTCCAACTCGTGCTGGCCGAGGGCGTAGACAGAGCCGTCCGCTCCGAAGGCCGCTCCGCCGTACGGCTCGTACATAGTCACGGACAGATCGGTGCGGCGACGGTTCCGGCACTGGTCGTCGAGGCAGTCGTCGAACCAGCTCTGCCCGACGAGGATCGGACCACGTTCCGTCGGCCAGCCCACCGCGATCATCCGGTGCGGCAGGTCGGACGTGTGGACGGTGACCTCGGGCAGTCGTTCCGCAGCGAGGACGCCACCGACCAGCCCAGCGGGCAGCAGGACGGCGGCGAGCCCCAGCGGCACGGTGAGTCGGCCGAGCCGCTGGGTGCGCCGACCGGACGCCGGCGCGCGCGCCTCGGGACCGGGGGCCGGCAGCAGCGTCGGCCTGGACATGTTGCGGTGGGCGACGAGGAGGGCGGACGCCTGGAGTGCAACGACGGCGACGAGGGTCGCGTCCCGCAGCAGCCAGGCCAGGACGCCCTGGACGTGACCGGTCACGTGCTCCTCCGGGCGCGCGAAGGCCCAACCGTAGAGCAGGGCCGGTGCCGCGACACCGAGCAGGAGGAAGACGGCGAAGCCCACCGCCTGGCCGCGTACGCCCGCGAAGGCCGTCCGGAACGCCTCCCTGCCGCGCCGCTCGTCCAGAACCGCGATCGGCAGCACCAACGCGAAGCGGACCAGGAACGCGGCGACCGGCAGGGCGAGCAGCACGGCCACCACCCAGACCGACTCGCCGGCCGCGGGCAGCACCAGCCCTAGCACGAGGAACGCGACGAGCACCGTCCCCGCACCGGCGAGCAGTGCGGCGCAGACCGTGGGGAGCGCCCGGAGCGCGCGGCGCACCGGGCGGTCGCGTTGAGCCATGGCGGACACCGCGGCGGTCACCGCCCAGGCCCAGACGACCGGCTCGACGAGGGCGCCGACCACGCCGACCGGCGGGACGAGCATCCCGTTGACCACCCGCGCCGGGTCGACGCCGGGCAGCGGAAGCAGCCCGCCGAGCACCTGGAGCAGCGACCACGGTACGAGGACCAGGACGAGCGTCGTGAGCGCGGCGCGGCGGGGTGGGGTCGGCACAGGGCGTACGGTACGGCCCGGACACCAGCCTCCGCTGTCCCGGCAGCTGGCCCGGCTGGCGGGGGCGGCGGATCGCCGAGGAGGCGGGAATCGAAGACCTGGCCCAGGTCGCCTGCGTGGCACTCAGCCGACGGTCTCCGCCGGCCCGAAAACCAGGTCCAGCTGGGCGTCGAGGGCCGCCAGAGCGGTCGCCGCCGGGTAGTGCCCGCCGAGCAGGTAGATCCCGAGCCCCTCCAGGACGGCCAGCAGGCCCACCGCGGCACGGTCCGGGTCCACCCGCCGGTCGGCGCCCTCGGCGCGGCGGATCTGCCCGGCGATGAAGGCCAGCAGGCCGGCGGTCTCCTGGTGCAGCGCCACGGCGACGCTCGGTCGGACAGCGGTGTAGGCCAGGAAGGCCAGGGCCACCCGGCCGTCGGCCCGACGCGCATCGTCGAGCGGCAGCAACTCGACCAGCATGGTCCGCAGGAGCGCACGCGGGTCGGGGTTGTCGCCGAGCGCCGCGACCGCCCGGGTCACCCGGGCCTCGTTGTGCTCGCGGACCACCGACAGGGCGAACGTCATCATCTCGTCCTTGGTGCGGAAGTAGTGCTGCACCATCCCGGCGGAGACGCCGGCCTCGGCCGCCACGTGGCGCAGGCTGACCGCCTCCAGCCCGTGTTCGGCCGCCACCCGCATCAGCGCGTCAGCGATCAGCGTGCGGCGCTCCCGGTGATCGACCCGCTTCGGCATGGCCCCATGCTTTCACAATACGACTGCATTGACACCTCCATCGGCCACCGGATACGTTGCAACTGCATTGGAAAGACTGAAGGGCAGGGTGACCGTGGGGAAGCGGAGTGGTCCCGGTGTGCGCACGTTGCTGCGTCGCGTAGTGGCGTACGAGATCGGCATGTGGCTGAGTCTCGGCCGCTGGCTGCTGCGCCGGCCGCCGGCGCTGGAGCCCGGGGCGGTGGCGTTCAGCTACGTCGGCGTGGTGAAGCCGATCCTGATCGCCTTCATCGTCCTGTCGGCCGTCGAGATCCCGATCTTCGACCTGATCCTCCGGCACACCCTGCCGTGGCCGACCGTGCGGCACACCGCGCTGGCGCTGGGCATCTGGGGTCTGCTCTGGATGATCGGCCTCTTCGCCGCCCTGCGGATCCACCCGCACGTCGCCGACGCCGAGGGCCTGCGCATCCGCAACGGCTTCTCGGTGGACTTCCTGGTGCCGTGGGCGGCCGTCGCCCGGGTCGGCGCCCGCTACCGCTCGTTGCCCGCCAGCCGGGCCGTGCAGATCGAGCCGGAGGAGGCGCGGGTGATTTTGAACATCGTCACCGGCAAGCAGACCAGCGTCGACGTCGTCCTGCGCGAGCCGCTCGACGTTCGCCTGCCCAGGGGATCGAGCGGGCCGGTGCACGAGATCCGCCTCTACGCCGACGACCCTGCGGCGCTCGTGGCGCTGACTCGCCAGCATCTGGCGGTCCGGCTCCCCGGCCCGGACGCCTGATCGCGAGCCGCACCCGGGCGGCGGGACCGCACGGACCGGGTCAGGGCCGGACCGTGACCACCTGGTCCGGCCACAGCCGGGCCACCACCACCCGGCCGTCCGGGCCGGCCGCGAGGAGGAAAGCGTCCCCCGGGTACGGCACCGAAACCCCGCTGGCCCACGGCTCCGCCGCCGTCAACTGAATCTCGCGGGGAGCCGAGCAGCGGAAGTCCGCGCAGGCCCAGAGCACGGCACGCCGGGGCCCGGACACCTGACTCCCCACCTGCAGCCGGGCACCGGGCTGGCCGGGCGTGACCGCCACCGCGTAGCTGCCCCCGCCGGGGCGGTCGGCGGTGACGCTGACCGCGCTGGTGCACCGCTCGCAGGGATGAACCAGTCGATCGAAATGGAGGGCGGCCAGTTCCTCCTCGCTCGGAGTCGCCGGCTCTCCCTCATGGCCGAAGCTCGCGCCGGTGCAGGCCGGCGAATCGCAGCGGGCGATCCACACCCTCGAACCGCCTTCGGGGCGGTACGCCACGACCGGCCGACCGGTCCCGTCCACGCCCACCGCCAGCTCACGGAAGTACTCAGCGGAACGGCGAGCGAACTGCCCCTGCACCACGCCGAGCCGGGTGACGATCGGATCCGCGCACTGGAGGTCACGACAGCGGACCAGCCGCAGTTCGCTGTCCTCCTGCCGCAGCGTGCTCTGCCGTTCCTCGGCACCGGACCGGGGCACGGCGAGGGCGATGAGGATCTGGCCGTCGGGGGCCAGGGTGATCGCGCCCTTCGGCGGCTGTGGGAATGCGTCGAGCGGATTGGGGGCCCGCCGGCAGACGCGCTGCGGGTCGCAGTACGCCAGCCGGTCGGTGGTCAGCAGGTAGACGGAGCCGTCCGCCGCGACCGCCGCTTGTTCCGCTCCGGCGAACGCCGGCAGCGCTGTCCGCCGCGTCGTACGGCACTGGTCGTCGAGGCAATCCTCCACGGCATCCTGGGTGACCATGACGGGATGGCGCCCGGCCGGCCAGGCCAGCGCGACCAGCCAGCCGTCCGACCGGGGTTGGACGGAGACCTCGGGGAGCCGTCCCACCGCCACCAGGCCGCCGGCGACCAGGGTGGGCAGCAGCACCGCCAGCGGCGCGAGCGCCCGGGCCGCCCGGCACCACCCGGGCTCGGCAGGACGCGTGATCGGATGGGCCACCGCCAGCCGGGGCTGCGGAAGGTTGCGGTACACCGCGACGAAGGTCGCCGCCTGAAGGACGGCCAGCAGCACCTGGAGCACGTCCCGACCCAGCCAGAACGCCAGACCCGGCAGCCGTCCCGCGACCAGCGCCTCACCCTGGGCCACCGCCCAGGCGGTGAGCAGCGCCGGGGCGAGCACGCCGACCAGCAGCAGGATCGCGACGCGTACCAGATGCCGGCCGACGCCGGAGAACGCCACCCGACGGGCCGCCGTCCACGGCAGGTCCTCGAAGACGGCCAGGGGCAGCACGAGGGCCAACCGGACCAGGACCAGGACGACCGGCACGGCGAGCAGGATGCCGACGACCCAGACCACCTCGACGCTCGCCGGCAGCACTCGCCCGAGCAGGATGAGGGCGGCGAGCACCGCGGCGACACCGGTGGCGAGCGCCGCACCGACGGTGGGGAGCACGCACAGGGCCCGCCGCACCGGACGGTCGGCGCCGGCCAGGGCGGCCACCCCGGCGGTTACCGCCCAGGTCCACGCGACGGCGACGACCACGACTTCCAGCCAGCCGGGGGGCGACAGGACGAGCACTCCGTTGATCACTCTCGGCGCGTCGGCGTCGGGGATCGGGAGCAACCGCCACAGGGTCTGGAGCAGCGCCAACGGCACGAGCACCAGCAGGATCGGCGGCAGCGGGGAGCGGCGGGGCGGGGTCGGCACGGCCGTACGGTACGGGCCGGTCGCCCGCACCGCTGTCCCGCCCAGCCGGCCGGTCACCGGCGCACCGTCAGAGCTTGTACTCCTTGAGGAGGCCCCGGGAGATGATCGTCTTCTGGATCTCCGAGGTGCCCTCGCCGATGAGCAGGAAGGGGGCCTCCCGCATCAGCCGCTCGATCTCGTACTCCTTGGAGTAGCCGTAGCCGCCGTGGATGCGGAACGCCTCCTGGACCACCTCGGCGCAGTACTCGGAGGCGAGCAGCTTGGCCATGCCGGCCTCGACGTCGTTGCGCTGGCCGGCGTCCTTGAGCCGGGCGGCGTTGACCATGAGGGCGTGCGCCGCCTCGATCTTCGTACCCATCTCGGCGAGCTTGAAGGCGACGGCCTGGTGCTTGGCCAGCGGCTGACCGAAGGTACGGCGCTGCTGGGCGTACGCGACGGCCAGCTCGAACGCGCGGATGGAGATGCCGCAGGCGCGGGCGGCCACGTTGACCCGGCCGACCTCGATGCCGTCCATCATCTGGTAGAAGCCGCGGCCGACCTTCTCCTCGCCGCCGAGCACGGCGGAGGCGGGCACGGTGACGCCGTCGAGCACCATCTCGGTGGTCTCGACGCCCTTGTAGCCCATCTTGTCGATCTTGCCGGGGATGGTCAGGCCGGGCGCGGTCTCGCCGAAGCCGGGCTCCTTCTCCAGCAGGAACGTGCTCATGTTGCCGTAGACGGAGTCGGCGCCGGTGTCGGTCTTGACCAGGGTGGCCACCACCGAGGAGTACGCCCCGTTGGTCAGCCACATCTTCTGTCCGTTGAGGACGTAGTTGCCGCCGTCGCGGACCGCCCTGGACTTGATTGCTGAGACGTCGGAGCCGCACTCCGGCTCGGACATGGAGAAGGCACCGCGCACCTCGCCGGTGGCCATCCGGGGCAGCAGCCGGGCCTTCTGGTCGGCCGAGCCGTGCTGCGAGATCAGGTACGCCACGATGAAGTGGGTGTTGACGATGCCGGAGATCGACATCCAACCCCGGGACAGCTCCTCCACCACCAGGGCGTAGGTCAGCAGGGACTCGCCGAGGCCGCCGTGCTCCTCGGCGATGGTGAGGCCGAACAGGCCCATCTCGCGCATCCCGTCGAGGATGTCGGTGGGGTACTCGTCGGCGTGCTCCAGCCGCTGGGCGTGCGGAATGATCTCCTTGTCGGCGAACTCCCGGACGGTTTCCAGGATCGACCGCTGCACGTCGGTCAGGCCGGGCGTCTGGGCGAGTCGGGCCATGTCAGCCTCCGGGGGATCGGCGCATTACTCGTGGGTAACTGAACGCTCGGTCAGTATCGGTCCCGCGACCGGCGGAGCCAAGGTGACCAGTCCACACAACCGCTGTGAAAAGGTTCACCGCTGCGAGTAGCGTCCGCAAGAGAGAGGGCCGTTGACCTGCGACCGAAGGGGCGAACGGGCGTGAGCCAACCACCCGGGGAGCCGGACCAGCCGCCGTCGCCGTACGAGCCGCCGGGCTACGGCCAGCCGTATGGAGAGCCGTACGGCCAGACGCAGCAGCCGCGCTGGGGGCAGCAGCCCCCGGGAGGCGCCCAGCCGCCGTACGCTCCGCAGCCCCCGTACGGCCAGTACGGGCCGCCGGGCGAGGGACCGCGCGGCGGGCCGAACGTGCTCGCCATCCTGTCGCTGGTCTTCGCCTTCGTCTTCGCCCCCGCCGGCATCGTCCTCGGCCACCTGGCGAAACGGCAGATCAAGCAGACCGGCGAGCAGGGCGACCAGCTCGCCACCTGGGGACTGATCCTCAGCTACATCTTCACCGTGCTCGGGCTGATCGCCTGCTGCGGCTGGATCGCCCTGGCCTGGTGGGCCAACTCCGACAACGGCGGCTACGGCTGACCGTCACCGGAACTCGGCCTCCCGGACGCTGTTGCCGCCGTCGACCACCAGCATCTGCCCGGTGATGTACGAGGCAGCCGGCGAGCAGAGGAAGGCGATCGCGGCGGCCACCTCGTCCGGCGTGCCGGGACGGCCGACCGGGGTGCCCAGCCCCTGCTTGATCTCGGCGGCCGTCGACGCCGCGGTGTAGATGGTGCCGGGCGCGACCGCGTTCACCGTCACGCCGTCGGCGATCATCTCCATCGCCAGCGCCCGGGTCAGCCCGACCACACCCGCCTTCGCCGCCGCGTACGCCGCCTCGGTGGGCAGCGCGTTGACCGGGCCGGCGGTGGCGGCCAGGTTGACGATGCGGCCCCAGCCCCGCTCGGCCATCCCGCCGATGAAGGCGCGGCTGCACAGGAACGCCGTGGTGAGGTTGCGGTCGATCTCCCCGCGCCACTCGTCGTAGCTGAGCTGGGCCACCGGCCGCAGTACCTCCGGGCTGGCCCGGCTGGCCAGGCCCGCGTTGTTGACCAGCACCTCGACGTCACCGAGCTGCTCGGCCACCGCGTCGGCGAGGGCGCCCACCTCGGCCTCGTCGGTGAGGTCGGCGACGAAGCCGGTCACCCCCAGCTCGGTGGCGCGCTCGTGGATCCGTCGGGTGGTGGAGACGATCGCCACCCGGGCGCCCAGGTCGGCCAGGCGGCGTGCCGTCGCGTACCCGATGCCGTCCGGGCTGCCGGCGCCGGTGACCAGGGCGACCCGGCCGTCCAGCCGCATGGTGACCGGCTCGGCCAGCGGCGCCGGCTGGTCCTGGTCGGCGGACCCGGCCGGGAAGCCGCCCCGGCTGCGCCGCACCAGCCCCGGGCGGCTCACGTCCCGTCGCGACCGACCGCCGCGTGCGTCAAGTGCCATGCCGCGATCCTGCCCGCTGTGGACGTTCCGGGCAACGCGGCACCCGGAAAGCGGGTCCTCGGTGTTGCCGGTCGCTGGCTACCCTGACGGCAGCCGAGGAGCAACGGAGATGACCTGATGAGCTATCCCCCACCGGCCGGTGGTTGGCACGACCCGTCCGGGCCCGGGCCGCAGTCCGGTCCGCCAGCCGACCCGACCCTGCCGATGAGCGGCAACCCGATCCCGACCCAGCCCACCCCCGCGGACCCGTACGCGCCCGCCGGCCCGTACGCCGCGCCGGGCTACCCGCCGGCGGGCTACCCACCGCCGCCGGCCGACCCGTACGCCGCAGCCGGCTATCCGCCGCCGGCCGACCCGTACGCCGCGGCCGGCTATCCGCCGCCGGCCTACCCGGCGTACGGCCCCCCACCCAGGAAGACCAACGGCCTGGCCATCGCGGCGCTCGCGCTGTCGCTGATCGGCATCACCTCCTGCATCACCGCCCCGATCGGTGCGATCCTCGGGCACGTCGCCCTCAAGCAGATCCGGGAGCAGGGCGAGCAGGGCGAGGGCATGGCGAAGGCCGGCATCATCATCGGCTGGATCCTCACCGCCCTGATGGTGGTGGGCATCGCGGTGATCGTCATCGCCGCCATCGCCGACAGCAGCAGCAGCAGCTACTGACGCGGATGGGCCGCCCCGCACGACCGGGACGGCCCGTCACGCTCACCGGGTGGGGTTCACTCCGTGGGCGGGGTGAAGGACGAGGTACGGCTCATCCCGGCCGCCCGGCCCTTCGCCGAGATCACCAGCGCCATCTTGCGGGACGCCTCGTCGATCATCTCGTCGCCGAGCATCACCGCGCCGAGCTTCCCGCCCGCCTCCGACGTGTACCAGTCGTACGCGTCGAGGATCAGCTCGGCGTGGTCGTAGTCGGCCTGGGCCGGCGAGTAGACCTCGTTGGCCGCGTCGAGCTGGCCGGGGTGCAGCACCCACTTGCCGTCGAAGCCGAGCGCCGCCGAGCGCTTGGCCACCTCGCGGAACGCGTCCACGTCGCGGATCTGCAGGAACGGGCCGTCGATGGCCTGCTTGTCGTGCATCCGGGCGGCCATCAGGATGCGCATCAGGATGTAGTGGTAGGGGTCGCCCGGGTAGTCCGGGATCAGCGCGCCGACCACCAGCGACTTCATGTTGATCGAGGCCATGAAGTCGGCCGGGCCGAAGATGATCGTCTCGACCCGCGGCGAGGCGGCCGCGATCGCGTCGACGTTGACCAGGCCGGCCGCGTTCTCGATCTGCGCCTCGACGCCGATCCGGCCGACCTCCAGGCCGAGGGTCTTCTCGATCTGGGTCAGCGTCAGATCCAGCCACTGCACCTGGGCGGCGTTCTGCACCTTCGGCAGCATGATGCAGTCCAGGTTGGCGCCCGCGCCCTCGACGACCTCGATCACGTCCCGGTACGTCCACGGCGTGGTCAGGTCGTTCACCCGGACCACCCGGGTCTTGCCCGCCCAGTCGCCCTCGTTCAGCGCGGCGACGATGTTCTTGCGGGCGTCCGGCTTGGCCAGCGGGGCGACCGCGTCCTCCAGGTCGAGGAAGACCTGGTCGGCGGGGAGCCCCTGGGCCTTGCCGAGCATCTTGACGCTGGAGCCGGGTACCGCGAGGCAGG
Organism: Micromonospora sp. NPDC005806; assembly: GCF_042871425.1. Taxonomy (NCBI): domain Bacteria; kingdom Bacillati; phylum Actinomycetota; class Actinomycetes; order Micromonosporales; family Micromonosporaceae; genus Micromonospora; species Micromonospora sp. NPDC005806. Next base: position 415,695 of record NZ_JBIAIL010000002.1, read on the forward strand.
ACCGGCGGGGGCGACCGACTGCGGCCATGGATGCGCTCCTTCCAGCGTCCGGCGGGCATGCCGACGCCACCAGAAATGAAGAAACCGAGAACTTAACGATCCCAAAGGCCGTTGTGACGTCACGGTAACCTCGTCCCGTGACCGGGGTGAATGGACCTGTGGAAGATCTCACTGAGCGTCGGATCGTGGTGGTGACCGGGGCCAGCTCGGGCATCGGGTTGGCCGCCGCGGTCGACCTGGCGCGCCGTGGCGACCAGGTGGTCCTGGTCGGGCGGGACCCGGCCCGACTCCAGTCCGCCGGGGACCGGGTGCGCGAGGCCAGCGGCGAACGTCCGGAGCTGTTCCGGGCCGACTTCGCCGTGCTCGACGACGTGCGCCGGCTCGCCGAGAAGCTGCGCGCGGCGTACGACCGGATCGACGTGCTGGCCAACAACGCCGGCGCGATCGTGCTCCAGCCGGCCATCACGGTCGACGGCTTCGAGCTGAGCATGCAGGCCAACCATCTCGCCCCGTTCCTGCTGAGCAACCTGCTGCGGGACCGGATCGGCCGGATGGTGGTGACCGGCTCCGACGCCCACCGCAGCGGCGTACTCGACCCGGACGACCTGAACTCCTCGCTGCGCCACTACCGGTCGTTCCGCGCGTACGGCACCAGCAAGCAGGCGAACATCCTCTTCACCGCCGAGGCGGCCCGGCGCTGGCCCGACATGCCGGCGTACTCGTTCCACCCCGGCGTGGTGCGCACCCGGTTCGGCAACGAGAGCCGGCTGGTCGCCCTCGGCATGCGACTGCTGCCGTTCCGCAGCCCGGAGAAGGGTGCGGAGACGCTGGTCTGGCTGGCCCACCAGGATCCGTCCCGGCTGGTCACCGGCGGCTACTACGCCGACCTGCGGCCCCACCGGCCCCGGCCCAAGGCGAGCGATCCGGCGCTGGCCGCCCGGCTGTGGACGACGAGTGCGCGGGCCGTCGGCGTCGACGCCTGAAGCGTTTTCGGGTGTCGGCGCGGTCCGGTCCACTGCGATACTCCGCCGCATGACCGAGCACGAGGGAGCGAGCCTGCACGTCCGCGGCGCGGACGCGGAACTGTCGGCCTGGCTGGAACGGGAGTTGACCGGGTTCAACAACGCCGCCACCGGCGCCGACGACGAGGCCGACCTGTCGGTGCGGGTGGTCGACCCCGACGGTGGGCTGCTCGCCGGGCTGACCGGCTGGACCTGGGGCGGCCGGGCCGGGATCAACATGGTGTGGGTCCGGGACGACCAGCGGCGCGCCGGCTGGGGCGGGCGGATGCTGCGGGCCGTCGAGGAGGAGGCCCGCCGGCGGGGCTGCACCGAGATCTCCGTGGCGTCGTTCTCGTTCCAGGCCCCGGACTTCTACCGCCGGCACGGCTACTCCGACACCGGGATCCGGGACGGCATCCCGGGCGGCCACGTCGATCACCAGTTCTGGAAGCCTCTGGTCGAAGACCCGGCCGGGGTGCTCCGGGTGGTCGCGCTGGTCGACCTGAGCGCCGACGCCGAGGCCGAGGCCGGCCGACGGTACGAGGACGCGGTGCTCGCCCTGCTCGGGCGGCACGGCGGGCGGCTGGAGCGGCGGCTGCGGACCGGGGACGGGCAGACCGAGGTGCACGTGATCCGGTTCGCCTCGCGGGCCGACTACGACGGGTTCCTGGTCGATCCCGAGCGCGTCGCGCTCCGCGCCGGGCTGGGAAACGCCGCGCCCACCACCCGGGTCCTCGAGGTTCGGGACGTCTGAGGGTCACTCCGAGACGTGCACCGGGACGCTGGTGACCACCACCCCCGGCAGGGCCCGCAGGGCGGCCCGGAGCCGTTGCTCGGCCCGGGTGTGCAGCAGCCGGTGCCGGCGGTGGCGCAGCACCACCTCCGGCACGATCACGGTCAGCGTCAGGTCCGGTCGGCTGGCGTGCAGCGCGTCCAGGTAGTGGGCCAGCGGTCCGATCACCGACCGGTACGGCGAGACGATGGTCTCCAGCCGCAGGCGGTCGCCCCAGGCCTGCCACTGCTCCCGGAACCGGTCCGCCTCGGCCTCCTCGGGGGCGATGTGCACGGCCAGCGTCGGCTGGCCCAGCGACGCCGCGTACGCCATGGCGCGCAGCGACGCCCGGTTCAGCCGGGCCACCGGCACGATCACCAGGTGGCGTACCTCCTGGGGCAGTTCCTCGCCCTCGGCGGATCCCCCCGGTCCGCGCGGCACGCCAACCGGCGCGGGCGCGGGGGGCGGCGCGGGCCCGGCGGACGGCGGTGGGTGCAGCGCCAGGGCGCGCTGCAGCGCGGCGTAGTGGTGGTGGATCCGGCGGGCGATCAGCACCAGCGCGGGCACCGCGATCACCACCACCCAGGCCCCCTCGGCGAACTTGCCGACCGCGGCGGTCAGCAGCACCAGCCCCGACAGCGTGGCACCGACCGCGTTGAGCGCCAGCCGGTGTCGCCAGCCCCGGTCCCGGTGGCGACGCCAGTGCACCACCATGCCGGCCTGCGACAGCGTGAAGGCGAGGAACACGCCGACGGCGTAGAGCGGGATCAGCGACTCGGTGTGTCCGCCGAACGCGACGAAGATGAGCGCCGCGGTGACGGCCAACGCGACCAGGCCGTTGTTGAACGACAGCCGGTCCCCGAGGTGCAGGAAGCGGCGGGGTGCGTGGCCGTTGCGGGCCATGAAGAAGAGCAGCCGGGGAAAGTCGTTGAAGGCGGTGTTCGCCGCCAGCAACAGGATCAGCGCGGTGGCGGCCTGGAGTAACGCGTACCAGGGCCCGGTGGGGAAGGTGAGCCGGCCGAGCTGGGACAGGATGGTCTGGTCCGATCGGGGCACCAGGCCGTTCAGGTGGATCAGGCCGATCAGCCCGGCGAAGAGCAGCACCAGCATGCCGACCATCCAGCCGAGCGTCGTGCGGGCGTTGCGCCACTCCCTGGGCCGGAACGCCGGAATGGCGTTCGACACCGCCTCGATGCCCGTCATCGACACCGCGCCGGAGGAGAACGCCCGCAGCACCAGCAGCAGGCCCAGCCCCTCGGCCGTCGGCACGGGCGGCGGTGGCACCGGCGCGAAGCCCCGGCCCGCAGCCCGCGCGTAGCCGACCACCAGCAGGGCCAGGACCGCGGCCACGAAGGCGTACGTGGGCAGCACGAAGATGTTGCCGGCGGTTCGCACCCCGCGCAGGTTGCCGGCGAGCAGCACGGCGATCACCAGCACCCCGAGCGGCACGGTCAGCGGCGTGAGCCCGGGCAGCGCCGAGGTGACCGCGTGCACGCCGGCCGCGATCGACACCGACACGGTGAGCACGTAGTCGAGCATCAGCCCGGCCGCCGCGGTGAGTCCCGCCGTCGTACCGAGGTTGTCACCGGCCACGATGTACGACCCGGCGCCGTGCGGGTAGGCGGGAATGGTCTGCCGGTACGACAGCCCCACCGCGATCATCAGCACCACGAGCAGGGCGGCCAGCGGCAGGGAGAGCCCGAGCGCGCTGCTGCCGGACAGCACCAGCACGGCCAGCATCGCCTCCGGCCCGTACGCCACCGAGCTGAGCAGGTCGGAGGAGAGGATCGGCAGGGCGACCAGCTTCCGCATCCGCTCGTAGAGCACGGCGGAACTGGACAGCGGCGGCCCGAACAGCGTCCGACGCAGCCGGGTGAGCGCCCGCCCGGTCCGGGAGCCGGGCTCGTGGGCCGGCGCGGTGGCGCACAGCTCGCCCGGTTCCTCCACGGTGAACAGGTCGATCGGGGTCAGCCGCCCGAACCGGCTCGGCGCCGGGCCGGGCCGGTTGCGGCCCAGGGTCGGGTCGAGGGGCAGCTCGTCCGCCCCTCGGGGCGTGCGCCAGCGCTCCCCGATCCGGCCCAGCACCGCCCGCTCCTCGGGACCGAGCGGCGGGAACTCGGCCGAGGGCGTGACCAGCGTGCCCCGATCGGGCTCGCCGTCGCCCCGCCGCTCCGCTTGCGCCCCCACCCTCCGCACTTTCACGGATGGCAGCGGCTCGGGAGGCGGAATCGCCACACTCTCCGGAAAAGTGTGGCCACCACGCGCCGCGGTGGCCGGCGTCAGTCGGCGAGCGGGGCGGCGTCGGCGGGCAGCGGGACCGGCTCGGTACGGCGGCCGGCGCGGGCTCCGCCGAGGATGACGACGGCGACGCCGGCCAGCAGCAGGGCCAGCCCGGGCAGGGCGAGCGGGCGGGGCAGCTGGCCGAGCCAGACCCAGGCGATCAGCGCCGCGCCGGGCGCCTCCAGCAGGATCAGCACGCTGACCGTGGTGGCCGAGACCCGGTGCAGGGCGTAGTTGAACATCGAGTGGCCGAGCAGTTGGGCGCCGGCGACCAGGCCGAGGATGGCCAGCCAGGTGGTCGGGGCATACCCGTGCAGGCGTACCCCGCCGATCAGGCAGACCACCAGCAGGATCACCGCGCAGACGCCGTAGCAGATGGTGGTGTAGGTGGTGGTGCTGATGGTGGCCCGGGCGCGCTCACCGAAGGCGGTGTAGATCGCGGCGAACATGCCACCGGCGACGGCGAGCAGGTCACCGGCGAAGGCTCGGCCGGAGACGGTGAAGTCGGCGCCGGTCGCCAGCGCCGCGCCGAACACGGCGACCGCGATGCCGGCCCAGACCGCCACCGGCAGCCGCCGGCCCTGCCAGCGGGCGATCAACCCCTGCCACACCGGCTGGGTGGCGCCCAGCGCGGTGGCCGCGGCGACCGAGGTGAGCTGCGCGCTCGGCATCCAGGTGGCGAAGTGCGCGGCCAGGGCCACCCCGGACAGTACGCAGTACAGTCCCTCCCGCCGGCCGGCCCCGACGGTCAGCGCGCGGAACTCGTCCCGCCGCCGGGCCAGCGAGAACGGGCCGAGCACGGCTACCGAGAGCACGTTGCGCCAGAAGGCGATGGCGAGCGCGGGCGCGGCGGCGAACGCGACCAGCGGGGCGGACGAGGAGACGGCGGAGACGGCCAGCACGAGCGCGCCGGCGGTCAGCGCGTCGAGCGGCGGGCGGTGCGGAGCGGACGACACGGAGAGCAATCCTCACACGAACAGTGGACACCACGGACGGTCAGCGTTCCGTTACGATCATGCACGTCCCGGCGATCCCTCCCCTCGACGTCCGGAGGCGCTCCCCCATGCCGAGGTACCAGGCCGTGCTGTTCGACTTCTTCGGCACGCTGACCCGCTGCGTCCAGCGCGGCTCGACGCACCAGGCCACCGCCGAGCTGCTCGGCTGCCCGGCCGACACCCTGTTCGAGGTGCTCGACCGCACGTACTACCAGCGTGCCAGCGGGCGACTCGGCAACGCCGAGGCGACCCTGCGCTGGGTCTGCGACCAGGTCGGCGTGCACCCCACCGACGCGGCGGTACGCGCCGCCGTCGCCTCCCGCCTCCGGGCCGTACGCGCCGACACCCGGCTGCGGGACGAGGCCGTGCCGGTGCTGGCCGCGCTGCGCCAGCGGGGCGTACGCACCGGGCTGATCAGCGACTGCACCCACGAGCTGCCGGCGTTCCTGCTCCGGCTCCCGGTCGCCCCGCTGCTCGACGTACGCGTCTTCTCGGTGCAGGTGGGCTGCTGCAAGCCGGATCCGGCGCTCTACCTGGCCGCGTGTCGCCGGCTCGGCCTCGCCCCGGCCGACTGCCTCTACGTCGGCGACGGCGGCAGCCAGGAGCTGACCGGCGCGGAACGGGCCGGCATGACGGCGGTCCGGCTCGCCGCGCCGGACCTGGTCGACCACCTGGTCTTCAATGCGGACCGGTCCTGGGACGGCCCGTTGCTGACCTCGCTGGCCGAGGTGCTCGACCTGCTCGACCCGGTCGCCGCACCCGCCGCGGCCGCCTGAGGTGCAAGGAAGGGCCCCTCCTCAACGCCTCTGGTGCGGCACGACGGCGGCCCGCTCAACGGCGCCGGACCTTGTGCAGCCGGAACGGCTTGCGGGTGGCCCGGACCACCGGGGCCTCGCGGGGAGGTTCGGCCAACGAGTCGGCCGGCAGGTCGGCGCCGGCGACCGGCGTGCCCGCCAGGGTCAGGCGGTTGAGCGCGCAGCCCCGCTCGGCCCAGCGAGCCACCAGGTCGGCGGTGGGGCCGGAGGCGTTGAGCCGCTTGGCGGCGACCAGCGGCGCGGCGGCGTCCCATTCCTCGGTGCCCGGCCGGAGCCGGGTCACCCGGGCCGGCCAGCTCACGATCCGGCCGCCGTGGTCGCCGCGCAGGATCACCTCCGCCGCGTCCGCGTCGGCCAAGCCGGGCGCGGACTGCTCGCCGGGGCCGGCGACCACCAGGAGCGCGCCCTCCAGCGGCAGGCACCACAGCGCGTACGCCGGCCCACCGGCCACGGTCACCCATGCGACCGCCGCCTTCTTGACCGCCTCGTCCACCAGGGGTGCGGTGACCCGCTCGTCCACCTCGTCGCTCACTCCGGCATCCTCCCGCATCCCGGCCGTCCGGACCGTCAACAGGGCCCCTGCGCTACCGCAGGCGTCAAGAAGGGGCCCTTCCTTGCCCGTCAGCCCACGAAGGGTGGGACGGCGATCTCGCCGCGGGCCACCGGCACCACCTGGCCGCTGACCGTCGCGCCCAGGGCCACGCCGGCGGCAGCGGTCACCGTGCAGGCCAGCGCGGAGGGACGGTTGATCTCGACGCCCTGGCGGACCGCGTACCCGGAGCTGCCCTCGCCCGGCAGCAGCCCGCTGGCGACCAGCCAGACCCCCAGGCCGAGGGCGGCCGAGCCGGTGGCCGGGTCCTCCGGTACGCCGAGCCCGGGCACGAAGACCCGGGCGTGCGCAGTTTGCGTGGCCGCGTCCCAGGAGAAGACGCTCACATGCTCCACGCCGTACCGCTCCGCCGCCGCCGCGTTCATCCGGGCGCGGGCCACCGCGTCTGGGTGAACCGGAAGGTAGGGGAACTCCAGTCCGCAGCCGGCCACCCGGGGTGCCGGACCGGCGTGGTCGGCGGCGGTGAGGCCGACCATCTCCAGCAGCGGCTCCGGGTCCAGCTCGGGACCGAGGGTGGGGGTGCCGCCGGTGAGGGTCGCGCCGGTGGCGGTCACCTCGATCGGCAGCACCCCGGCGCCGCACTCCTGGGTGACCCGGCCCGCCTCGAACAGCCCGCGGCGGCTGGCGGTCACCGCGGCGCCCACGCTGGGGTGCCCGGCGAACGGCAGCTCGTCGGCCGGGGTGAAGATCCGCGCCCGGTACGTCGCGCCGACCCGGGTCGGCGGCAGCACGAACACCGTCTCCGACAGGTTGAACTCCAACGCGAGCGCCTGCATCTGCTCGGTGGCCAGCCCTTCCGCGCCGAACACCACGGCCAGCGGGTTGCCGGCGAAGGGGCGATCGGTGAAGACGTCCACGATCTCGTAGGCCAAGGTCGACATGTTGATAAACACTAGGCCCTTAGGCTGGTGCCCGTGAGCACGCCGAACCGGGTCTACATCGCTCGACTCGCCGGAGTCGCCGTCTTCGACCCGAACGGTGACCAGGTGGGTCGGGTCCGTGACGCGGTCGCCCGGATGCGGCCGACCCAGCGCCCGCCTGAGGTGGTGGGCCTGGTCGCGGAGATGCCGATGCGCCGGCGCATCTTCCTGTCCATCAACCGGATCACCTCCATCGACCCGGACGCGGTCGTGCTCGGCAGCGGCACCCTCAACCTGCGCCGGTTCGAGAAGCGCCCGAACGAGCTGCTGGTGCTCCAGGAGTTGCTGGACCGGCGGGTCCAGCTGGACACCGGGCAGGCCGGCTCGGTGGTCGACGTGGCGATGGAGTGCAGCCGCGGCGGCGAGTGGTCGCTGACCCGGGTCGCCGTCCGCGAGCAGACCAGCCGCCTCACCCGCCGCGGCCACCTGCACCAGGTCGACTGGGACCGGGTACGCGGCCTCGGCAGCTTCGGCGACGCCCGGGGCACGGCGAACCTGCTCGCGGTGCTGGAGGACATGCGCCCCGCCGACCTGGCCAACGCGTTGCAGGATCTGCCGGACGCCCGGCGCAACGAGGTGGCGGCGGCGCTGGACGACGAGCGCCTCGCCGACGTGCTCAGCGAACTGCCCGAGCACGACCAGGTGGAGATCCTGGCCGCGCTGGACCGGGAACGCGCCGCCGACGTGCTGGAGGAGATGGACCCGGACGACGCGGCCGACCTGCTCAACGAGCTGCCCCCGCCGGAGCAGGACGTGCTGCTCGACCTGATGGAGCCGGACGAGGCCAACCCGGTACGCCAGTTGCTCCGCTACGCCTCCGGCACCGCCGGCAGCGTGATGACGTCGGAGCCGGTGATCCTGCCGCCGGACGCCACGGTGGCCGAGGCGCTGGCCCGGATCCGGGAGCCGCAGCTGTCCCCGGCGGTGGCCGCGCAGGTCTTCGTGGCCCGCGCCCCGCTGACCACGCCGACCGGGCGCTACCTGGGCATGGTCCACTTCCAGCGGCTGCTCCGCGAGCCCCCGGCCGACCTACTCGGCGGGGTGGTGGTCAACGACATCGACCCGCTCCGGCCGACCACCCCGCTGCCCGAGATCACCCGCCGGATGGCCACCTACGACCTGGTCGCCATGCCGGTGGTGGATCGGAACAACCGGCTGGTCGGCGCGGTCACCGTGGACGACGTGCTGGACCACTCGCTGCCACGCGACTGGCGGGAGCGGGACGCAGTGCCGACCGCGTCCGCCGCTGCCGAGGAGCCCCTGGAGCGCACCGATGGTTGATCAGCGACGAAGCGAACGGCTCGACCAGCCGCGCGCGCCGCGGGGCCTCCGCCTCCCGCGGATCGACCAGGAGACCTTCGGCCGGGTGGCTGAGGGGATCGCCCGGGGCATGGGTACGGCGAATTTCCTCGTCTACATGACCCTGGTCCTCACGGCCTGGTTCCTGTGGAACACGCTCGCCCCGGCGAGCCTGCGGTTCGACCCCTACACCTTCACGTTCCTGACCCTGGTGCTCTCGCTCCAGGCGTCGTACGCGGCCCCGCTGATCCTGCTCGCGCAGAACCGGCAGGCCGACCGGGACCGGATCGCGCTGGAGGAGGACCGGCGGCGGGCCACCATGCAGAAGGCCGACACCGAGTACCTGGCCCGGGAGATCGCCGCGCTGCGCATCGCGATGGGCGAGGTGGCCACCCGGGACTTCCTCCGCTCGGAGCTGGCCCGGCTGGCCGAGGAGATGGACGAGGCGGCGGAGCGCCGGCGGAAACTGGAGCGCCGACAGCAGGAGCGGGAGGCCCGGCGGCAGGCCGGCGGCGAGCCGCTCGACGAGCCTCGCGACGAGCTGGACGGCGACTACGCCCGCGACGGCCACTTCGAGGGCTGAACCGGTCGCGGAAATTATTGAACGCCGCGCGCCTCAAGGGGCCAGGCGAGCGGCGTTCGCCTCGATCGTCCCACTTCGCGGCATCACCCGTCCACCCCGGTCGGCGCCATCGATTCGCTCACACCGCCCCCCGCCAGCGGCGGTCGCCGATGACCATCGACGTAGCATTGCGGGCATGTCAGCACCCGTCAGCACCGTCTCCGACGCGATCCAGGCCGCGCTGGCCACCGTCAACGATCCGGAGATCCGCCGGCCGATCACCGAGCTCGGCATGGTCCGTTCCGCCGAGGTCGGCGACGACGGCGTCGTCCGCGTCGAGCTGCTGCTCACCGTGGCCGGCTGCCCGCTGAAGGACAAGCTGCGTACCGACATCACCGCCGCCGTCGGCGCGGTGCCCGGGGTGACCGGCGTCGAGATCGAGTTCGGCGTGATGAGCCCCGAGCAGCGCCAGGAGCTGCAGGCCAAGCTGCGCGGCGGCGGCGCCAGCGCCGAGCCGGTCATCCCGTTCGCCCAGCCCGGCTCCCGCACCCGGGTGTACGCGGTGGCCAGCGGCAAGGGCGGCGTCGGCAAGTCCAGCGTCACGGTCAACCTGGCCGCCGCGCTGGCCGCCCGTGGCCTCTCGGTCGGTGTGGTGGACGCGGACATCTACGGCCACTCGGTGCCCCGGATGCTCGGCGCCGACGGCGCCCCGACCCGGGTCGAGGACATGATCATGCCGCCGCAGTCGCACGGCGTGAAGGTCATCTCGATCGGCATGTTCACCCCGGGCAACGCGGCCGTCGTCTGGCGCGGCCCGATGCTGCACCGGGCGCTGCAGCAGTTCCTCGCCGACGTCTACTGGGGTGACCTGGACGTCCTCCTGCTCGACCTGCCCCCGGGCACCGGCGACATCGCCATCTCGGTGGCCCAGCTGCTGCCGAACTCGGAGATCCTGGTCGTCACCACCCCGCAGACCGCCGCCGCCGAGGTGGCCGAGCGGGCCGGCGCGATCGCCCTGCAGACCCACCAGCGGGTGGTCGGCGTCATCGAGAACATGTCCTGGCTGGAGCTGCCGGACGGCTCCCGGATGGAGGTCTTCGGCGCCGGCGGCGGCGAGGCGGTCGCCGAGTCGCTGAGCCGGACCATCGGCGCGCAGGTGCCGGTCCTGGGGCAGATCCCGATGGACACCCGGGTGCGCGAGGGCGGCGATGCTGGCACCCCGATCGTGCTGGCCCAGCCGGACGCTCCGGCCGCGAAGGCGCTGATCCAGGTCGCTGACCGGCTCGCCGTGCGCCGCGAGTCCCTGCTCGGCAAGCCGCTGGGTCTCAAGCCCGCCGGCCGCTGACCCCAACGCTCCCCCGCCCGACCCTCCCCGGCCCTGCCGAGGAGGGTCGGTTTCGTTTACCGCGCCGGGGGTGGGGTCAGGTGGCGTCGTCGTAGCTGGGGCGGGGTGCCGGGGCGGGGGTGCCGCCGGTGGCGGTGGCCGGGCGGGTGCCGTTGGTCCGCAGGTCGGCCGCCTTGGCGACGTCCTTCAGGTCGTCGTGCACGCCGCTGACGTCCGCGCGCAGGTTGTCGTACATGCCCTGCAGCGGCTTCCGGAGGGCCTGCTCGTCCTCCTCGCTGAGCAGGTGCTTCCGGATGAACGCCTTCGGGTGCAGGTCCTCCAGCTGGATGTCGGTGCCCAACTCGCGGCTCAGGTCGCCGGTCGCGTTCCGGGCCATGCTGCGCAGGTTGCGGACCATCCGCAGGCCGTCGTTGATCACTGCGGGCAGTCGGTCACCGAAGATCAACAGCGCCAGGAGCAGCAGGGCACCGATCTCCCACCAGTTCAGGTTCTCGAACACTCCGGCCTCCTCGTCGCCTCACGGCAAGACTACGCACGTCGCGGGGCCGTCCGGGAGAGGGTGACCGCTGCTCACTTCGCGTCTGCGGCGAGCGTCACCGAGGCGCTCTGCTTGGCCGACCCCCGCCGGTACTCGACGGTCACCACCGCGCCGGGGGCGTACTTGCGGACCAGGGCGACCAGATCGGTGGGTTCGGTCATCGGATGCCCGTCCAGCCGCAGCACCACGTCGCCGGCCTTGAGCCCGGCCGCGGCCGCCGGGCCGGCGGGCTCCACCACGTTGAGGCGTACGCCGGTGCCGGCCGCCGCCCCGGTGCCGCCCACCTGGGCACCGATCACCGTACGCCGGGCCCTGCCGGTGCCGATGATGTCCTCGGTGACCCGCTTCGCCTGGTTGATCGGGATGGCGAAGGCGAGACCGATGTTGCCGGCCTCCTGCCCGTCGGCGACCAGCGACTTGATCGTCGAGTTGACCCCGACCACCCGGCCGGCGGCGTCGACCAGCGGGCCGCCGGAGTTGCCGTGGTTGACCGCCGCGTCGGTCTGGATCGCGGCGTAGTAGCGCGTCGGGCCGCCCGGCTCGCCGGCCTGCATGGTCCGGTCCAGCGCGCTCACGATGCCGGCGGTGACCGTGTTGGTCAGGGAGAGCGGCGAGCCGATGGCGAGCACCGGGTCGCCGACGGCGAGCGCGTCGGAGTCGTCGAACTCCACCGGCTTCAACCCGGTACGCGCCACCTTGATCACCGCGATGTCCGACTCCGGGTCCTGCCCCACCACGGTGCCCGGCGCCGTGCTGCCGTCGTTGAACATCACCGTGGCCTTGCCGGGGCCGCCGGCGACCACGTGGTCATTGGTGATGATGTGCCCGTCGGCGCTGACCACGAAGCCCGAGCCCTCGCTGGTGCCGCCGAGGCTGTACACCCGGATGGTCACTACGCTGGGCAGCACCTTCCCGGCGACGCCGGCCAGCGACTCGGGTTTGCGCTGGGCGAGCGCCGGGGCCTGGGCTGACTGCGGGCCCAGGGTGGGTACGCCGCCTCCGCCGCGCAGCAGGGCGTACGTCAGGGCGCTGCCGAGCGACCCGGCGAGCAGGGCCGTGATCAGCGAGATCAGCACCACCTGCCGGAATCTCGGCCGGCGGGGCGCGTCCGGGTCGGCGACCGGCTCGGGTTCGCTCGCGGCGCCGGCCGGGGCGGACGCGGGGACCACGACCGCGGCCGGAGAGTACGGATCGCGCCACGGATCGGCCAGCGCGTCGGACCACCAGGGCGAGGTGCCGTCCCCGGCGCCGTGCGACGGGCTGCCGGGCGCCGGCCGTCCCGCCGGTGCCGGTGTCCCGCCGGGCCGGCGCCAGTCCCAGCCGTCGGTCACGTCGGTGCCTCCCAGTCCGTCCCGCGTGTCCCGCGCCGGGGCCGGCGGAGCCGGCCGGCCGTGGCACACGGGACACGTCCAGGATTGCACGGATGCCTGGAACGGGTCAGGGGTTGCCCGTCGTGATCGTCTCCAGGAGGCCACCGGCGGCTGCGCGCGTCGGGGCACGCCTCTAGGCTCATACCGCCAACCGACCCCTCGCACCACTCCCCCCGCCCGGAGGTGTCCCATCGCCACGGTCGCCAGTTCCGGCAACTCGACGGCCCAGGCGCTCCAGTTCGCCGAGTCGTACGTCACCGAGGACCTCGTGCTGCGGACGGCCCGAAGTCTCGCCTTGGAGGTGGGCGTGGACGCGGTCACCCCGGGGGCCGGGGCCGCCCTGCGCCTGCTCGCTGCCGCCGGCAACGCCCGGGCGGTGGTGGAGATCGGCACCGGCACCGGGGTCAGCGGCGTGTGGCTGCTGCGCGGGATGCGCCCGGACGGAGTGCTCACCACCATCGACGTGGAGGTGGAGCACCAGCGGATCGCCCGGCGGATCTTCCTGGAGGCGGGCTTCCCGGCGGGGCGTACCCGGATCATCACCGGCCGGGCCCTCGACGTGCTGCCGCGGCTCGCGGACGGCGCCTACGACCTGGTCTTCGTCGACGCCGAGACGGCCGGCTTCACCGCCTGCGTGGACGCCGCGCTGCGGCTGCTACGACCGGGCGGGGTGCTCGCGCTCAACGGCGCCCTCGCCGGCGGCCGGATCGGCGACCCGGCCGCCCGCGACGTGGAAACGGTCACCGTCCGGGAGACGATCAAGGCGATCCGGGAGTCGGAGCACTGGATCCCCGCGCTGCTGCCGGTCGGGCACGGCCTGCTCGCCGCCGTGAAGGGCTGACCCCGGCGCCGCGTCCGGCGGGCGCGGTCCGCGTCGTCAGCCCAGCGTCGCCAGCCAGCGCAGCAGCCCGCGTACGCCCCAGCCGGTGGCGCCCTTGGTCAGCTCGGCGTGCTCGTCCTCGGACCAGGAGGGGGCGGACATGTCGACGTGCACCCAGCGGTCCCGCAGGTCGCCGGTGAACTCGCGGAGGAACAGCGCGGCCACCACCGAGCCGGCACCCCGGGCCGGGGAGCTGTGCAGGTCGGCGATCTCGCTGCCCAGGTACTCCAGGTAGTCGGCGGCCAGCGGCATCCGCCAGGCCCGCTCGCCGGCCGCCTCGATCGCGGCCAGCAGGTCGGCCGCGAGCTCGTCGTTCTCGCTGTAGAGCGCGCCGTGCCGCTTGCCGAGCGCCACCGCGTTCGCGCCGGTCAGGGTGGCCAGGTCGACCAGCAGGTCCGGCTTGAGCTCCTGCACCGCGTACGCCATGGCATCGGCGAGCACCAGCCGGCCCTCGGCGTCGGAGTTGGTGGTCTCGCTGGTCAGGCCGCCGTAGTGGCGGACGATGTCGCCGGGGCGGAAGGCCGAGCCGCTGACCATGTTCTCGGCGAGCGGCGCGAGCGTGGTGATCCGGACCGGCAGCCGCATTGCGGCGGCGCCCAGGGTCGCGGCGACCACGGCGGCCGCCCCGGCCATGTCCTTGCGCATCAGCTTCATCGCCGGCACCGGCTTGATGGAGATGCCGCCGGTGTCGAAGGTGATGCCCTTGCCGACCAGCACCACGTGGGTACGCGCGTCCGCCGGCCGCCAGTCCAGCTCGACGAGGCGGGGACCGCTGGCCGACCCACCGCCGACGGCGAGGATGCCGCCGAAGCCCTCGGTCGCCAGCTCCTCGGGTTCGCGTACCCGCAGGTGCAGGTCGGGGTGGTCGGCCGCCGCGGCCGCGACCTGCGTGGCGAACCACTGCGGGTTCTTCGTCGAGGAGGGGGTGTTGGTGAGGTCGCGGGCCAGCCGGGTCATCTCGGCGGTGGTCCGCGCCGCCACCAGGATCGGGGTGAGGGCGTCCGGGTCGCTCACCACGACGTCCACCTCGGCCAGCGCGGGCGCCCCGCCGGCCCCGGTCATCCGGAACCGGTACGACCCGAGCAGCAGCCCCTCGACCAGGCCGCGCAGCGCCGCCGCGGCGTCGGCCGGGAGCGCCACCGTGATGTGCGTCTCATCCTTGCCGGCCCGGGCCAGCGCCGCACCCGCGGTGCGCCAGTCCTGCTCGTCGCCGGCGCCAACGCCGAGCAGCACCAGCCGGGACGGCGTGCCACCGGGCCGCAGGTGCTCCCGGACCTCTCCTGCGGCGCCGGTCAGCCGGGCGACGGGGAGCAGCGCGGTCGCCTCGGACCGGACGTCGTCGGCGGGTGGCGAGGCGGTCGGGACCAGCGCGGCCGACGGGTCCGGCCCTTCGGGACGAACGGGCAGGACGAGGGTGGCGGGCCGCTCGGGCCCGGTCACCAGACGGATGGCCAGCACGCTGGACCGCACCTCCGAGAATTATTCATAAAGCTGGGCAATTCGCCGGCGTCGAGCCGATAAAGTCCCTGAGCCACCGACGGAGCCGGTGGCTCAGGGACAGACGAACCGTACGCACGACCTGCGCCGCGCGGACCGCTCCTCGATCAGCCGGCGGCCGCCTTCAGCGCGTCACCCAGCGCGGTGGCCTCGTCGGGAGTCATCTCGACGACGAGCCGGCCACCACCCTCCAGCGGGACCCGCATGACGATGCCCCGGCCCTCCTTGGTGACCTCCAGCGGACCGTCGCCCGTCCGCGGCTTCATCGCCGCCATGTTGTCTCCCCTCAGACCTACACCAGGGTCGGTGGGTTGCCCCACAGCCACTTCGCCATGACCCCCCGCAACCGCCGCGGGGGCCTCCACCGATGATTTTCCCTGATGAACACCGCCGGACCCAAACCGGAGCAGCATTGATGTAACAGCATCTAGCTTATCTTGGGTAGGCCTGTCACAATGTGCGGTCATGCAGGCACGGTCGGCACTCTTCGACCTGTACGGCGACCACCTCCGCGCCAGGGGTGGGCGCGCACCGGTCGCCGCCCTGGTCAAGCTGTTGGCGCCGCTCGGGATCGCCCCTCCGGCGGTACGCACCGCGGTCTCCCGAATGGTCCGCCAGGGCTGGCTCGAACCCCTCCGGCTGGTCTCCGGGCCGGGCTATTCGATCACACCGAAGGCGGCCCGACGACTCGACGAGGCGGCCACCCGGATCTACCGCACCGGCCGGCACAGCTGGGACGGGCGGTTCGATCTGCTGGTGCTGGAGGCCCTGGCCGCCCGCCGGGACCGGCAGCGGCTCGCCGCCAACCTGACCTTCCTCGGCTACGGCACCCTCGACGACTGCACCTGGGTGGCCACCCGGCCGGGTGAGGACGTCGACGTCCTGCTCGCCGAGGCAGGCGTGCGTTACGAGCGGTTCACCGCCGCCCACGCCGCCGGCACCCCCGGCGCGATGGGCGTGGTCCGCCGCGCCTGGGACCTGGCCGAGATCGGCCGGGCGTACGAGCGGTTCGTCGCCGAGCAGAAGCCGCTCCTCTCCGGCGTCACCGTACGCAGCAGCGACGAGGACGCGTACGCGGCCCGGTTCCGGCTCGTGCACGCGTGGCGTACCTTCCTCTTCCGGGACCCACAGCTGCCCCCGGGGCTGCTCCCCGAGCGCTGGCCGGGCACCAGCGCGGCCAGTTTCTTCGACCGGCACGCGGCCCGGCTCCGGCCGGCCGCCGACCGGTACGTCGAGCAGTGCCTCGACGCCAGCAACCGCCTCGCCCGACAGAAGGGTCGTTAGAAACGTGACCGAGCCGCTGCTCGTCGACCGCACCGACGCCATCGTCACCCTGACGCTGAACCGCCCGACGGCGATGAACTCGCTCGACGTGGCGCTCAAGGAGGCGCTCCGGGACACCCTCGCCGAGCTGGAGGCCGACCGCTCCTGCCGGGCGGTGGTGCTGGCCGGCGCGGGCGGCTCGTTCAGCGCCGGGCAGGACCTGCGGGAGCACGTGCAGACCCTCGAGTCCGCCGACGCCGACCCGCTCGCGACCGTGCGGGCCCACTACAACCCGATCGCCGCCCGGCTGGCCAACCTGCCCAAGCCGGTGGTCGCCGCGGTCCGCGGCATGGCCGCCGGGGCGGGCGCCTCGCTGGCGTTCCTCGCCGACTTCCGGATCGGCGGGCCGAAGACCCGGTTCCTGATGGCCTTCGCCGGGGTCGGGCTCGCCGCCGACACCGGCGCCTCCTGGACGCTGCCCCGGCTGGTCGGCCACGCCAAGGCCGTCGAGCTGCTGATGCTCGCCGAGCCGGTGGGCGCCGAGGAGGCCTGCCGGCTGGGCCTGCTCACCAAGCTGGTGGAGGACGACGAGCAGGTGCTGCCCACCGCGCAGGAGCTGGCCGCCCGGCTCGCCGCCGGCCCGACCGTCGCGTACGGGGCGATCAAGCGGCAGCTCTCCATCGCCGACGCCGGCACCCTGGCCGACGCCCTGGCCGCCGAGGCCCAGGCCCAGTCGATCTGCGGCGCCACCGCCGACCACAAGGCCGCCACCATGGCCTTCGTCAACAAGCAGAGGCCCACCTTCGAAGGCCACTGACCCTCCGCCGCCACCCTCGCCGAGATCCGGGAACAGCGCGCTCAGCGGGCGACGTAGCCGCCGTCGACGGGGATGGTGTGGCCGGTGATCCAGGCGGCGTCGTCGGAGGCGAGGAAGGCCACCACCCCGGCGACGTCGTCGGGAGTGGGGATGCCGGGCTTCGGGTTGAACGACTCCATCTGCCGGCGCATCTGCCCCGGGTCCGGCGCGCTGTCGATGAAGTGCTCCACCAGCGGGGTCATCACCACGGTCGGGGCGACCGCGTTGACCCGGATGCCGCGCGCCGCGTACTCGATCGCCGCCGAGCGGGTCAGGCCGACGATGCCGGCCTTGGTGAAGGTGTACGGGGAGATGTTCTCCTGGGCGGCCAGCGCGGTGGTCGACGAGGTGTTGACGATCGAGCCTCCGCCCCCGCGCAGCAACGCCTGGATGCCGAAGCGGAGGACGAAGAAGACGCCGTCGCCGTTGACCCGCCGGACCTTCTCCCAGTTCTCCACGTCCATCTCGTGCAGCGGCTGCTGCTTGCCGTCGATCCCGGCGTTGTTGAAGATCACGTCGATGCGGTCGTACCGCTGCACGGCGTCGGCGAAGGCCTGCTCGACCGAGGCGGCCTCGCCGGTGTCCACGGTCACCGGGTGACCGTCGGGCAGGCTGGCGGCCACCCGCTCGGCGCCCTCGGCGTCGATGTCGGCGACCACCACCCTGGCGCCCTCGGCCGCGAACCGCCGGGCCGCCGCCGCACCGAGCCCGCACGCCCCACCGGTGATGAACGCGACCTTGTCCTGAAACCGCATCCGACCCCCTCGCGGGCCGGCCGACACCGGCCCTCCCCGGCACGGTAACCGGGGCCGCGTGGGTCAGTCGTCCTCTTCCGGATCCTGGTTGGCCTCCGCGCCGAGCACGAACGCCTGCATGGCCAGCTCGTTCCCGGCGGGCGAGACGAAGGCGGGCAGCTCGCGCGGGCCCAGCTCCTGCACGTACGACCAGAAGAGCCGGACCGCCTCGGCCGGTGCGGACGCCTCGATCGGCAGGTCGAGGCTGACCAGCCAGGAACGGCGCGCCGGCGGCGGGCCGATCCGGTCGGCCAGCTCCCGCCAGACGGCCAGGTCGAGACCGGTCACCGGCCCGGTCAGGGCCAGCCCGTCGACCGGGACCGGCTCGTCGAGCACCCGCCGGGTGTACGTCACCACGAGCGCCCCCGGACCCGCCTCGGACTGCGGGTCGTCCGGGTCCTCCCGGGTCTCGGCGGTGGCGAGGGCGACCCGACCGAGGGCCACCAGCCGGAGCGGCTCGTCGACCAGCACCGCGACCGGGTCACCGGGCCGGGGTCGGGCCGCACCGTCCAGCCCGGTCAGCTCCAGCGTGTCGTGGTGCACCAGCCGCTCGGCCTCGTACCGCTCGGCGGGCAGCAGCACCGCCCAGCCGCCGGAGGCGGTCCCGCTCGTACGCAGCTCGGTGTCGGTCATGCCGCAATCCCATCACGCCGGACCAGGGGCGGTCCCGGGACGTCCGCCGGCCGCCGCCCGCGTCACGCCCCGCCCGGGGCCCGGGTCACGTGGCAGCCGGCGAGGTGGTCGTCCACCATGCCGGTGGCCTGCATCAACGCGTACGCCGTGGTCGGGCCGACGAAGCGGAAACCGCGCTTCTTGAGGGCCTTGGCCAGCGCGGTGGACTCCGGGGTGAGCGCCGGCACCTCCGCGAACGACCGGGGCCGGGCCGGCCGGGGCGACGGCGCGTACGACCAGAGCAGCGCGGAGAGGCCGTCGGGCAGCTCCAGGGCGGCCCGGGCGTTGGCGATCGCCGCCTCGACCTTGGCCCGGTTCCGGACGATCCCGGCGTCGGCCAGCAGCCGGGCGATGTCGGCCTCGCCGTAGCCGGCGACCTTCTCGATCCGGAACTCGTCGAAGGCCAGCCGGAACGTGGGCCGCTTGCGCAGGATGGTCAGCCAGGACAGCCCGGACTGGAACGCCTCCAGGGTCAGCCGCTCGTAGAGCGCGTCATCGCCGCGCAGCGGCCGGCCCCACTCCTCGTCGTGGTAGACGGCGTAGTCCGGGGTGCTCGCCCCCCAGGCGCAGCGGGCCAGCCCGTCGGCGCCGGTCACCAGGTCAGTCACGCGGTACACGGTAGGCCAGCCCACCGACAACGGACGGTGCCGGTCAGGGCAGCCGGCCCTGCTCCACCAGCCGGGCGAACTTCTTCAGCGCCTGGGTCAGGCTGAACTTCGAGCCGGGCCAGAGCACCGGCCAGGCCACCCGGCCGGCCGTCCCGCCGGGCAGGTGGAACCACTCGTGCCAGACGACCTGGGTCCGGTCCCGGTCCAGCGGGGTGCAGCGCAGCACGCCGGGGCCGCGCAGGAGCTTGCCGCAGTGCACCACCCCGACCTCGTACGGCGCGTCCACCCGGACCACCCGCATCTCGTCCCGCAGCGCGGCCGGGCCGAGCGCGGTGACCGCCTCGACCAGGCTCCCCTCGCCGCCGTCGCCCTGGACCACCCGGACGGTGGTCAGCGGGATCCAGTCGGACTGCCGCTCCCAGGCGGTCAGCGCCGCGAAGACCCGCTCGGCCGCAGCGTTGACGATCACCGCCGCGGTGACCTCGCCGGCGCCGGGCTGAGCCGCCTCGGCGAGCTCGTCCGCCCCCTCCGGCCCGGTCACGCGGACTCCGACCGGACCACCCGGCCGCCTTCCCGGTCGCCGTCGGACGCCGGGGTGGCCTCGTCGGTGGTGTCGCCAGCCGGGGCGGTGGAGGTCGGGCCGGCCGGCGGCCGGTGGGTGACGTCGCTCGCCGGCTGGTCGACGGGCCGCGCGACCGGGGCGACCGGGGCGCCCGGCGTCCGGGCCTCGGTGGTCGGCAGCTTAGCCACGTCCTCGACGGCCGCGGCGGCCGGCGCCTCCGCCACCCCGGCCTCGGGCATGGGCGCGCCGGCCGGTGTCCCATCGGTCGAGCTGTCGCCGGTCGGGGCGCTCGGCTCCGTGGTGGTGCCGGCGGCCGGAGCGGTCCCGGCGGCCTCCTCCCGGGCGCGGCGCAGCGCGTCGGCCTCCTCGGTACGGCCCTCGCGAAGCGCGGCGACCTCGGCCTCGAACACCCCGATCAGCTCCGACTTGTAGCCGATGTCGTACGCGGCCCGGCGCATCGCCTGGTCGACCTGGTCCATCCGGTAGCCCCGCAGCGCGGTGTCGAAGCGCACCTCGGCGACGTCCGACTCGTGCAGCGGGCGACTGCCCGGCAGGGGCACGGCCCGCCCGTCCGGCTCGGTCGGCGCCAGGCCCGGATCACGCCCGGAGACCAGCACCGTCACCCCGAACACCACCGCCGCCACGGTCAGCGCGACGACCAAGAGGAGCAGAACCTGACCCATGGGGAGATCGTGGCATGCGGGACGGCGCGGGGCGAGTCCTCCACCCGCTCCGGCCCTGATTCGAACCCGGGCGTACCGCCCGGGCCGGCTGCGGCGGGACCGGATAGCGTCGGAGGCGGACGACCGGAGATCAGGAGGTGGGCATGGCCGGGGCGCTGCGGCTCGGTGGGCGGACCTTCTCCTCCGGTGAGCTGGTGGTGATGGCGATCGTCAACCGCACGCCGGACTCGTTCTTCGACCGGGGTGCCACCTTCGCACAGGACAGCGCGCTGCGCGCGGTGGAGCGGGCGGTGGCCGAGGGCGCGGAGATCATCGACATCGGCGGGGTGAAGGCCGGGCCGGGCGACGAGGTCGACGTGGCCGAGGAGATCGGCCGGACGGTGGACACCATCGCCGCGGTCCGGGCCGCCTTCCCGGACGTGGTCATCTCGATCGACACCTGGCGGGCCGAGGTGGCGGTGGAGGCGGTGGCGGCCGGGGCCGACCTGCTCAACGACACCTGGTCGGGGGCGGACCCGGCGCTGGCCCGGGTCGCCGCGGAGACCGGCGCCGGACTGGTCTGCTCGCACGCCGGCGGGCTCCCCCCGCGTACCCGGCCGCACCGGGCCGCGTTCGACGACGTGGTGGCCGACGTGGTCGCGACGGTGACCGGGCTCGCCGAACGCGCGGTCGCCCTCGGCGTACGCCCGGACGGGATCCTGATCGACCCGGCGCACGACTTCGGCAAGAACACCCGCCACTCCCTGGAGATCACCCGGCGGCTGGGCGAACTCACCGACACCGGGTGGCCGCTGCTGGTGGCCCTGTCGAACAAGGACTTCATCGGCGAGACGCTGGACCTGCCGGTGCCGGACCGGTTGGAGGGCACGCTGGCCGCCACCGCCGTGTCGGCCTGGCTGGGCGCCCGGGTCTTCCGCGCTCACCAGGTACGCGAGACCCGCCGGGTGCTCGACATGGTCGCCTCGATCAGGGGCGACCGGCCGCCGACGCTGACCCGCCGCGGCCTGGCCTGAGCCTACGACAACTCCAGCGCGGCGCGTCTGACGCCGCGCAGCGCCCTGGAGCCGTCGTCAGGTCCAGCGGAGGATGTTCTTGCGCCAGGCGTAGAGGATGCCGAGCGCCACCACGGCGACGAAGACCGCCATCTCCACCACGGTGGTCACGCCGAACCCGGGCCGGTCGAAGACCAGCGCCCAGGGAAAGAGGAAGACCGCCTCGACCGCGAAGAGCACGTACAGGTACGCGTAGACGTAGTACCTGATCTGCATCTGCGCCCAGTCACCACCGACCGGGTCTAGCCCGCACTCATAGCTGGCCCGCTTGCCCCAGGGGTCCGCCGGACGGCCAGGACGTAACACCCGATTGGCCGAGAACGCCGTCACGAAGAAGAGGACGGCGGCCAGCAGCAGGAGACCGAGCGTGGCGTACGAGCCGAGGTAACCGGTCACGGTCGGCAGCCTACCGGTCCGGCCAGCCGGATGAGCGCGCCGACGCTCGACCCGGCGGGCGCCCCTGCCCCAGGCAGAGATCCGCCGGACGTCCCCGGCGCGCGGTGATCTGAATTACGGGTCGCGGTACTAAACACGGCAAAGCCGGGCATACAGCGGCCCGATCAGGTCCCATACGCCGGACCTCCACCAAGGTTGCCCTAACGGCTCGACGTAGGCTCTGACGTGAGAAAAGGAGCCGGCCGGGCCAGGGACGGACGGCCGGCGACAACAGCGCGTCAAGGAGGGCACGTGGCCGGGCGAAGCGAGGTGCGGGCGTGACCAAGCAGATCCGTCAGCTGGACCGGGTGGTCATCCGGTTCGCCGGTGACTCCGGCGACGGCATGCA
This sequence comes from Micromonospora sp. NPDC005806, assembly GCF_042871425.1. Taxonomy (NCBI): domain Bacteria; kingdom Bacillati; phylum Actinomycetota; class Actinomycetes; order Micromonosporales; family Micromonosporaceae; genus Micromonospora; species Micromonospora sp. NPDC005806. Next base: position 437,853 of record NZ_JBIAIL010000002.1, read on the forward strand.
GCTCACCGGTGACCGGTTCACGTCGGAGACGGCCCAGTTGGGTAACGACATCTCCACGTTGCCGAACTTTCCGGCGGAGATCCGCGCCCCTGCCGGGACGTTGCCGGGTGTGTCGAGTTTCCAGGTGCATTTCGCCGACTACGACATCCTGACCCCCGGTGACGCGCCGAACGTGCTGGTGGCGATGAACCCGGCGGCGCTCAAGGCGAACCTGGCGGACCTGCCGCGCGGGGCGGACATCATCGTCAACACCGACGAGTTCAGCAAGCGCAACCTGGCCAAGGTGGGCTACACGACCAGCCCGCTGGAGGACGGCTCGCTCGACGGGTACGTGGTGCACCCGGCCGCGCTCACCTCGATGACGATCGGCGCGCTGGCCGCGCTTGACGTGTCCAAGAAGGACGCCGAGCGGGCCAAGAACATGTTCGCGCTGGGCCTGCTGTCGTGGATGTACTCCCGTCCGTACGAGTCGACGCTGCGGTTCCTGGAGCGCAAGTTCGCCGCCCGTCCCGAGCTGGTGGCGGCGAACGTGGCCGCGTTCCGGGCCGGTTGGAACTTCGGCGAGACCACCGAGGACTTCTCCGTTCGGTACGAGGTCAAGCCGGCCAAGATGGTGCCGGGCACCTACCGGAACATCACCGGCAACGCGGCGCTGTCCCTGGGCCTGGTGGCCGCCGGTGTGCGGTCCGGGCTGCCGGTGTTCCTCGGGGCCTACCCGATCACCCCGGCGTCGGACATCCTGCACGAGCTGTCCAAGCACAAGCGGTTCGGCGTGGTGACGATGCAGGCCGAGGACGAGATCGCCGCGGTCGGTGCCGCCTTGGGCGCGTCGTACGGCGGTTCGCTCGGCGTCACCACCACCAGCGGCCCCGGCGTGGCGCTCAAGAGCGAGACGATCTCCCTGGCCGTGGCGCTGGAACTGCCTTTGGTCATCATCGACGTGCAGCGCGCCGGGCCGTCCACCGGCATGCCGACCAAGACCGAACAGGCCGACCTCAACATGGCCCTGTACGGCCGGCACGGCGAGGCCCCGGTCGCGGTGATCGCGCCGAAGTCGCCGGCGGACTGCTTCCACGCGGCCCTGGAGGCGGCGCGGCTCGCGCTGACCTACCGCACCCCGGTGATCCTGCTCTCCGACAACTACGTGGCCAACGGCTCCGAGCCGTGGCTGCTGCCGGACGTGGCGAGCCTGCCCGACCTGCGGGTCGAGTTCGCCACCGCCCCCAACGGTGAGGACGGCACCACCTTCCTGCCGTACCTGCGGGATCCGGAGACGCTGGCCCGGCCGTGGGCCGTCCCGGGCACGCCGGGCCTGGAGCACCGGATCGGGGGCCTGGAGAAGGCCGACAAGACCGGTGACATCTCGTACGACCCGGCGAACCACGACTTCATGGTGCGTACCCGGGCTGCCCGGATCGAGACCATTCCGGTGCCGGACGTCGAGGTGGAGGACCCCGACGGCGACGCCCGCGTCCTCGTGCTCGGCTGGGGGTCGACCTACGGGCCGATCGGCGCGGCTTGCCGGGGCCTGCGCCAGCGCGGACTCTCCATCGCCCAGGCGCACCTGCGCCACCTGGCCCCGATGCCGGCCAACCTCGGTGAAGTCGTCCGAGGCTACGACAAGGTCGTGATCCCGGAGATGAACCTCGGCCAGCTCGCCCACGTGATCCGGGCGAAGTACCTGGTCGACGCGATCGGCTACAACCAGGTCCGCGGCCTGCCGTTCACCGCCGCCGAGCTGGAGACGATGCTGGAAGAGGTCTGCAAGAATGTCTGAGCCCGTCGCCCTCAAGCTCACCGCCAAGGACTTCAAGTCCGACCAGGAGGTGCGCTGGTGCCCCGGTTGCGGCGACTACGCCATCCTCGCCGCCGTCCAGGGCTTCATGCCGGAGCTGAACATCCCCCGGGAGAACATCGTGTTCATCTCCGGGATCGGCTGCTCGTCGCGGTTCCCGTACTACATGAACACCTACGGGATGCACTCCATCCACGGCCGTGCCCCGGCGATCGCCACCGGCCTGTCGGTGACCCGCCCGGACCTGTCCGTCTGGGTGGTCACCGGTGACGGCGACGCGCTGTCGATCGGCGGGAACCACCTGATCCACGCGCTGCGCCGCAACGTCAACCTCAAGATCCTGCTGTTCAACAACCGCATCTACGGGCTGACCAAGGGGCAGTACTCGCCGACGTCGGAGATCGGGAAGATCACCAAGTCGACCCCGGTCGGCTCGGCGGACGCGCCGTTCAACCCGCTGTCCCTGGCGCTCGGCGCGGAGGCCACCTTCGTGGCCCGGACCATCGACTCCGACCGCAAGCACCTCCAGTCCGTGCTCCGCGCCGCCGCGCAGCACGAGGGGTCGGCGTTCGTGGAGATCTACCAGAACTGCAACATCTTCAACGACGGCGCGTTCGACCAGCTCAAGGAGCCGGCCACCCGCGACGACTACCTGATCCGCCTGGAGCACGGGCAGCCGATCACCTTCGGCAAGGACGGGCAGTTCTGCGTCGTCCACCCCCCGGGCGGCTTCGGCCTGGAGGTCCGCGACACGGCGGCCACCCCGGCCGAGGAGATCGTGGTGCACGACGCCACGGTCACCGACCCCGCGTACGCCTTCGCGCTGTCTCGACTCCCCGGGCTGGACCTGCGCAACACCCCGATCGGGGTGTTCCGCTCGGTGACCCGCTCGTCGTACGACAGGGTGGTGCAGGAGCAGGTCGCCACGGCGACGGCCCCGGTCGAGGAGTCCGCGGAGCAGCAGCTCGCCGGCCTGCTCGCCAGCGGCGACACCTGGACGATCCTCTGACTCACCGCCACGTCGGCACATCAATCGGAAAGGGTGGTCACTCCGCGGGGAGTGACCACCCTTTCCGCTCTGCGCAGCGCTGATCAGACCGCCGCGGACGCCGGCACCCAGAGCTGGTCGATCTCCCGCTCGGCCGTGGCGAGGCTCGCCTCGTGCAGGGGGATCAGCTCGGACATGGCCGGGTTCATCGGGGCGAGGGTGAGCTCGGCGGCGATGAAGCGCGGCTCGAGCCCGGTCATGGAGAGGCCGTGCGGGAGCCACGGCTCGGCGTGGTCCCAGCCCTCGCGCGGCGTGCCGGCGCCGTAGCCCCCGCCCCGGCTGGCCAGCACGATGAATTCCCGCCCGCCCAGCAGGCCGGCACCGGTGCTCGGGTCGTACGCGATGCCCGGCGCGATGAGGTGGTCGACCCAGGCCTTCACGCTGCTGGGCGCCCCGTAGTTGTAGAGCGGAAGCCCGAGCAGGACGGTGTCGGCGCGCTTCACCTCGTCGACCAATTGCTCGGTGAGCGCCCACGAGGCGCGCTGCTCCGGGGTGTGCTGCTCGGCCGGCACCATCCGCGCCAGGCCACCGGCCTCGTCCAGGTGCGGCAGCGGCTCCCGGCCGAGGTCCCGGTAGGTCACCGTGCCGCCGGGGTGGGCGGTCCGCCAGGCAGCGGCGGCGCGGGCGGTGAGCCGCCGGCTTACCGAGTGCTCTCCCCGGATGCTCGAGTCGATGTACAACAAGTGTGGCATTTGGCTAACCCTCCACAGATCGTTTGTGTAGCGCCAACCATTTATAGCAGGCGGATGTTCCGCGGCGTCGGTAAACTGGGTCACATGCCTGCCCTGCCGCTGGATCAGTCGGAGCGCCGCAGTGGGGCGCTGCTCGACTACCTGGCCCGGCGGATGCGGCTGCGATCGGAATCGGTGCTGGCGCCACTGGGTCTGCGCCCCCGGCACCTCGTCGCGCTCACCGTGTTGCGGAACGCGGACGGCATCAGCCAGCAGGGCCTCGCCAGCAACCTGCAGATCGACAGCACGAACGTGGTCGGGCTGCTCAACGAGCTGGAGGCGGCCGGGCTGGTCGAGCGGCGCCGGTCAGCCGAGGACCGGCGCCGGCACGTGGTGAGCCTCACCGAGAGCGGCGCGAAACGCCTCAACGAGGCCGAATGCGCCCTGGCCGCCGTCGAGAACGAGGTGCTCGGCGCACTGGACGCCGACCAGCGCGAGACGCTGTACGAACTGCTCCGTCAAGCGACCGGCGGAACGGCGGCGAACTGCGCGGCGGCGCCGGACGAGGACAGCGAGAAGCGCTGCTGACGGCGCTGCCGGGCGGCCCGCGCCGACGACCGGCGGCGGAGGTCAGACCGTCTGCACCGACTGCGGGCGGTCGTCGCGGACGTACACCAGCATGTCGCCGGTCTCGATCACCGCGGCCGCCCGGTCGGTCAGCGTGACCACCTTGCCCCGCCGGACCAGCGCGATGACCAGCGACTCCAGCTCGCGGGGCGACTTGCCCACCTCGCTGCGCTCGGCGGAACGCATCGCCAGCGCCATGCCCTGCCCCGGGGTGAGCAGGTCCTCCACCACGTCGATCAGCGGCGGGGCGGAGGTGGAGAGGCCGAGCAGCCGGCCGGCGGTTGCCGAGGAGACGATCACGTGGTGCGCCCCGCTCTGCTTGAGCAGCGGCGCGTTCTCCGCCTCGCGCACGGCCGCGATGATCCGGACCTGACCGGCGGTGAGCTGCCGGACGGTCAGCGCCACCAGTACCGAGGCGTCGTCGCTGTCGGTCGCGATGATCACTGCCTTGGCGGTCCGGACGTGCGCCTCCTCCAGCACCGACGAGCGCGTCGCCGAGCCCTCGATCCCGACCAGCCCCGCCGAGGCGGCCTGCCGCAGCGCGGCGCCGCTCCGCTCCACCACCACGATCCGGGACTTGTCCATGCCGTTCTCCAGCAGCGCGGAGACGGCGCTACGGCCCTTGGTGCCGTAGCCGCAGATGATGACGTGGTCCTTCACGGTCCTCCTCCACCGCGACAGGCGACGGCCGGTCCGGTACTGCTCGGTCAGGACTTCCAGGGTGGTGCCGACCAGGATGATCAGGAAGAGCACCCGGGCGGGGGTGACGAACAGGACGTTGACCAGGCGTGCCGAGGGGGCGGCCGGGGTGATGTCGCCGTAGCCGGTGGTGGAGAGCGAGACCACCGCGTAGTAGAAGCAGTCGAGCAGGGTGAGCCCGTCCTCGTTGACGTCGCGGTAACCGTCGCGGTCGATCCAGACCACGGTCACCACGGCGAGCACCAGGGCCAGGGCGGCGAGCAGGCGCAGGCTCAGCGCGCTCAGCGGCCCCCGCCGTTGCGCGGGAAAATGGATCACCGTCGGTCCTGTTCCGCCGCCGTCGCCTGCACGTCCACAAGATAGCGGGTACGCCGCCTGCCGGCCTCCCGGGTGGGGCCGGTACCCATCGCCGGCACGGGGCATGATGGGAACGTCCGGGGACGACGACCGCGAGGAGGCCCGCATGTCGCTGCTGCGACGGGTGATCGGCGGGGTGCTGCGCCGGGTACGGCTGCGGCAGGGCCGCACGCTGCGGGAGGTCGCCCAGGCGGCCGGGGTCTCGCTGCCCTACCTCTCCGAGGTGGAACGCGGCCGCAAGGAGGCCTCCTCCGAGGTGCTGGCGGCGATCTGCCGGGCCCTCGGCCTCCACCTCTCCGACCTGCTGGAAGAGGCTCGTGACGAGCTGCGCCGGGTCGAGCGGCGGACGCCGGTGACCGCCGGGTCGGGCCTGGTCCGGCTGGAGCGGGTGCCCGTCCACCGGAACGACGGCGTACGCCTCCAGGTCGGGCCGCGCCGCGGCCGGCCGCTGCCGCACGCGGTGGGCCGGCCGGCCGGCCCGGGCTCGCGCCTGGGCACGCCGCTGCTCGGCACCCGGGGCGGGCTCCGGACGGACCTCGGGCTGCCGGTGGGCGGCTCCGCCGGCACCGGCGCGGGGTACGCCACGCCCACGATGCTCGGCACCGGCACCCGGGTCTGGCTGTTCCCCGCCCCGCCGCCCGCCCGCCGCCGCCCGCGTACCGCCCGGGCGGTGACCCGGCGGCGGACCGCCCACGTCTGACATCCGTCGATCGGCGTGATCGATCTCCCCGCGCCGGTGTCCCGGCAGCTACGGTGTGTGCCATGACCGGCGTAACGCCCCTCGTCGACGCCCTGATCGGGCTGGGTCTCACCCAGTACGCGGCGCGCGCCTACCTCGCCCTGGTGACGCGCGACCGGTACACCGCAGCCGAACTCGCCCGCGCCTCCGGCGTCCCCCGGCAGCGCATCTACGACGTGCTCAACTCGCTGAGCGAGCGGGGACTGGTCCGGGTCCGCCCCGGCCCGGTGGTGCGCTACGCGGCCGTCGACCCGGAGGCCGCGGTCAACCGGATGATGGCGGTCCACCGCAGCGCGTACGAGCGACGCGAGCAGACCGGCGCCGAGCTGGTCGACCAGCTCGCTCCCCTGTGGACGCGCGGGCGGGCCGAGGACGATCCGCTCGACTACGTCGAGGTCATCCGCGACCGGGAGCTGCTCGCCGAGCGCTTCGCCGAACTCCAGTCCAGTGCCCGGCATCAGCTGCTCACCCTCGCCAAGCTGCCCTACCTGGTGGTGGAGAACCCGGCCGGCCTGGAGACCGCGCGCCGGCTGTCCCGCGCCGGCGGCGATGTCCGCTGCGTCTACGAGCACGCCATGCTGGACAACCACGACATGGTCGACGACGTGCGGGGTTTCCTCGACGCGGGCGAACGGGCCCGGTTGGTCGCCGAGGTGCCGATGCGGCTCTGCATCGCGGATGGCGCCCGGGTCCTCATGTCGATGCGGGACCCACGGGCGGACGACGCGTCGAGCACCTCCCTGCTGATCGAGCACCCGGCGCTCGCCCAGCTGCTCATCCAGGCGTACGAGACGATCTGGGCGGGCGGCGAGGACTTCGCGGCCGCGGTGGCCCGGGCCGGCGTGCCGACCGGTTGAGCCGGCACGGTTCTGCCCACGGCGGATCTGCCGCCGGCAGAATCCCTGGGCTCCCGACCACCGCCCGCCGGAGGCTGGAGACCGCCGGTTCCCGGGCGGTCCGTCGCCCGCCGGCGGCACGGAGGGTGGTCAGGTCATGGGGTACGGCATCTGGATGCTGGACGAGGGGCAGCCGTCCCTCGGCGACCGGGTCTTCGAGCGGCTGCTCAAGGAGCGCATCATCTTCCTCGGCAACGAGGTCACCGACGCCTCGGCCAACCAGATCTGCGCGCAGATCCTGCTGCTGGCCGCCGAGGACCCGGAGCGGGACATCTTCCTCTGCATCAACTCGCCAGGCGGCTCGGTCAGCGCCGGGATGGCCGTCTACGACACCATGCGGTACGTCAAGAACGACGTCGCGACCCTGGCCCTGGGGCTGGCCGGTTCGATGGGACAGTTCCTGCTCTGCGCGGGCACAGCCGGGAAGCGTTTCGCACTGCCGCATTCGCGGATCATGATGCACCAGCCGTCGGGCGGGATGGGCGGCACGGCCGCCGACATCACCATCCAGGCGGAGAACATGCTGCACGTGAAGCGGACCATGCAGGACCTGATCGCCCGGCACAGCGGGCGCACGCTGGAGGAGATCCAGCGCGACTGGGACCGGGACCGCTGGTTCACCGCCGAGCAGGCCCGCGAGTACGGCCTGATCGACCAGGTGGTCACCCGCGCGGAGCAGCTTCCCGGCTGAGGGCGGACGACCCGACCCGGCCGGCCGCTGGTCACGCGGGCCGGCCGGGTCCTGATCGGAGGGTCAGGGGTAGCTGACCACCGGGCTGGTGCCGTACGAGCCAACGACCGGAGCGCCGGCCTCGTTGACGGTGCGTTCGATACCGCCGCTACCGTCGAGGAAGACGGTGACCGCGTCGTGGAACCGCACGCCGGCCCGGCGCGGCGCCTCGATGGCCCGGTCGCAACGGATGTCCACGCCCTGGTTGAAGTACGAGTAGACGCCCAGCCCCCACGCCTCGTGCTCCCGCACGTGGTCGGCGACCTTGTACGACGCCCAGCCGTTGCCGGTCGGGCTGCGCCAGGCCGCCTGGCTCGGCGGGTCGTAGGGCAGCTCGCTCTGGTAGAAGACGGTCCGGCCGCGCTCGCCGTTCCAGACCGTCTGCCAGCGCTGGTAGTGCTCGACGAAGAGTCCGTAGGCGGTCACGTCGTCGCCGTTGACCACCACGCCGGTGTCGGCGGTGTTGACGGTCCAGCCTATGGTGCCCGGCTTGCCGTGGTCGCCGCGCCAGGCCCAGATGTTGTCGATCAGGGTGTGCCGACTGTTCACCACCAGGCTGGTGACCGCCTTGCCGGCGTACGGGCCGCCGATGCGGAAGAAGACGTCCTGGAGCGAGATCGGGTTGGTGGCGTGCGACCGGTGGCTGTTGCGCTTGCCGACCTCGACCAGCAGCTCCGACTCGACCGGCCCGGCGTCGACCAGCACCCCGGCGATGCGTACGCCGTCGACGTCCTCGATCCGCAGGGCCGCGTCACCGGTGGTCGGGGCGAGGCTGGGCATGCCGAGGCCGAGCACGACGGTGTCCGGGTGCTTGACCCGCAGCGCCCGGTCCAGGTGGTAGACGCCCGGGGTGAGCAGCAGGTGCCGCCCCTGGGAGAGTTCCTGGTTGAGCCGCTTGGCGGAGTCGGTCGGCTTGGCGATGAAGAAGTCGCCCAGCGGCAGCGAGGGCACCGTCCCGGCCCCGGCGCCCCAGGTGGTGCCGGCGGTGTGGCGTCGCAGCGCGGGCACGGCCACCCGCCAGCCACCCGCGGCGTCCACGAAGAGGTACGGCTTCTCCCGGGTCACCGGGCTGGTCGGCAGGGTGGTGTAGGGCGGGTTCGGGAAACCCTGCGCGGGCGCGCCGACCACCCCGGAGAAGACCTGGTTCCAGACCCCGTTGGTCCAGTCGCCGCCGAGTTCGCTGTCCCGGGTCAGCCACTGCTGCTGCGACCCGTTGATGGTGATGCCGTCCACCTTGGAGTCGGCGATGTAGCCGCCGCTGGAGTAGCCGCCGTTGCCCGGCTCCAGCCAGAGGATGCCCTTGACGTGCACCCGGCGCATCGGGGACGCCTGGGAGACCGCCCACTGGTTCGACCAGTCGGTCGGAGCGACGGCGAGGTTCTCCACCGAGCGCCAGAAGTTGGTCAGTGCGGAGATCCCGGCGGGCGAGTTCGGGTCGGGCTGGCCGATCACGCGCACCGCGCCGTGGATCTCCACGTCGTCGGGATGGGCGCCGAGGCCGGCGACGGTGGTGTAGTAGCCGAGCCGCGCGTTCACCTCGTACCGGCCGGGCTTGAAGAGCACGGCGTACCGGTCGGTGCCCATCTCGTTGTGTTCCTGGCCGGCGAAGATCCGGTCCAGGGTGGACTGGATCTCCGGGGTCGAGGTGGCCGGGTCGTACACGAAGACACTCGGGCCGAAGTCGGGCTCGGCGGCGGTGTCGTCGCCGGCCGGGGACGCGGCGGCGGCCGGCAGTGCCGGGAGGCCGAGGGCGGTGAGCGACGCCGCGGAGGCGGCGGTGAGGGTGAGGAAGCGGCGGCGGGAGGGGTCGAGTGGTCTCATCTGCCTGCCTGTTCGACGGTGGGGTACGGATCGACCAGGGAGGCGGGAGAGCGCTCTCCTGGCCAACGTCCTGTTCCTACCCCATCGACGTCGATCGCGCCAGACCGCGCGCCATCAGCTGGCGTCGTAGCGGGCGCGGGCGACCTCCACCTCGGTGAGGTGGGTGGTGGCCCACGCTTCCAGGCCGGCGACCAGGTCGAGCAGGCTGCGGCCGAGCTCGGTGAGCGCGTAGTCCACCCGGGGCGGCACGCTCGGGTGCACGGTGCGCGTGACGATGCCGTCCCGCTCCAGGCCGCGCAGGGTCTGGGTGAGCATCTTCTGGCTGATCCCGTCGACCCGCTCGGCCAGTTCGCCGTAGCGCCTGTCCCGGTCGGCGAGGGTGAGCACGATCAGCACGCTCCAGCGGTCGCCGATCCGGTCCAGGACCTTCCGGCTGCCGCAGTTCCGGTTGAACGGGTCCGCCTGCACGTCTTCACTCTCTTTCAGTGCGTATCGAACTTTAAGGTGCCTACTCTCCAACGGGAAGTAGTGCACAGTTGTTCCCGTTGCCGTGGGAAGACAGTTCGTGTCGCAACCACAGGGAGTATTGATGTCCATCGTCGTCACCGGCGCCACCGGCCCGCTCGGCCGCCTGATCATCGAGTCGCTGCTCAACCGGGGCGTATCGGCCGACCAGATCGTGGCGGTCGGTCGCAACATCGACCGGCTCGCCGAACTCGCCGGGCGCGGAGTGGTCACCCAGCGGGCCGACTACGACGACCCCGAGGCGCTCCAGGCGGCCTTCGCGGGCGCCGACAAGCTGATGTTCGTCTCCGGCAGCGAGGTCGGCAAGCGCGTGGTGCAGCACGGCAACGTGGTCACCGCCGCCAAGGAGGCCGGCGTCGGGCTGATCGTCTACACCAGCATCGCGAACGCGGACAGCTCCAGCCTGGCGCTCGCCGCCGAGCACAAGGCGACCGAGCAGCTGATCCGCGACGCCGGCCTGCCGCACGTGTTCCTGCGCAACAGCTGGTACCTGGAGAACTACACCGCCCAGCTGCCCACGTACCGGGAGCACGGGGTGGCGGGCGCGGCGGGTGACGGGCGGGTCAGCGCCGCCACCCGCGCGGACTACGCCGAGGCCGCGGCCGCGGTGCTCACCGCCGAGGGCCAGGCCGGCACGGTGTACGAGCTGGGCGGCGCGCCGTTCACCCTGACCGAACTGGCCGCCGAGATCTCCCGGCAGACCGGCACCGAGGTCTCCTACGTCGACCTGCCGGTCGACAAGTACACCGAACTGCTGGTCGCGGCCGGCCTTCCCGAGGGCTACGCGGCCGTGCTCGCCGACGGCGACCGTGGCCTCGCCCAGGGCGAGCTGGAGGTCGGCGACGACCTGGCCAAGCTGCTCGGCCGCACGCCGACCACGCTCGCCGAGGCGATCCGCGCGGCGCTCTGACGCCTTCGTCGCCGCCCCGGCCGGGCCGGGGCGGCGACGGACCGGCTCAGGCGGGCTCGGCGCGCAGCTGCACCAGCTCGTCGACCAGGGTCTCCACGTATTCGGCCGTGTCCTCCCAGCAGGTGACGGCCATGCAGCGGATGCCCATCGCCTTGACCGGGTAGTCGTTGCCGCCAGCGTCGAGCCGGTCGCCGACGAAGAGCACGTTGTCGATCTTCAGGTCCAGGCACTCCAGCAGCTTGCGCATGCCGTACGCCTTGTCCACGCCCTTGCGGGTGACGTCGATCGAGGTCGAGCCGCCGCCGCGGACCTCCAGGTCGGGCAGCTTCTCGGCGACCGCGTCCCGGAGCCGCTTCTTCTTGCTGCCGTCCGGGTCCCAGCCGTACTTCTCGGCCGGCGGGGCGGACTGGCCCAGCGCGGAGAAGGTGATCTGGCTGCCCCGGTCCTCGACGATGTCGCCCCAGGTCTTCGACTCCCAGAGACCCAGCGCCTTGGCCGACTCGGTGAGCGCCTCGATCACGCGCGCCTTGTCCGCCTCGCTCAGGTCCTCGGCGTACACCAGCCGCCAGTCGCCGTCGTGCCAGCGGTAGTAGCGGGTGCCGCAGGTCGGCATCAGGTGCAGCCGGGCGCGCTGCTCCTCGGTCAGGTCCAGGTGGGCCAGCACCTGCGCCTCGAACTGCTCGAAGCGGCCACCGGAGATGATCAGCACGTCCACCTCGGTGAGCAGGTGGCCGAGAAGTTCCGCCATCCGACGATCGATCTGGGACTTGGAGACAGCCAGGGTGTCGTCCAGGTCGAACGCCACCACTCGAATATCGTTCATCAAGTACCACCATGTCGTCGGGGGCAGGCCAGGACTAGCAGGGTACCGACGGTGACCAGCCGGCACCCGCGAACCCCGATCGTCACGCTGCGCACCGCTCCATCGCGGAGCGTAACAATGGGCCCGAGCAACCGTCGGGTGTTCCGGCTCTGGTCATGCCAACCGGCCCCGCGTCTCAGAAGTCGATCCGCATCACGACCCGGCGCGGCGTCGGGTGGCTGACCTCGACGAACCCGGCGTCGGCGAAGACGCTCCGGGTGCCCACGTACAGCTCTCCCGCGCCGGCATCCTGCCCCGGCGGCACGACCATCGGATAGCCCTCCACGGCACGGGCACCACGCGCCCGGGCGAATTCGACGGCGGCCCGGGCGAGTGCCCGGCTGACCCCCCGGCGCCGGTAGCCCGCCCGGGTGACGAAACAGGTCACCGCCCAGACACCTGGATCGGCCCGGTCCTCGTCGCGACCGCGCCACGGCACGCGGGTGTACCGCAGGCGCAGGTAAGCGGTGCGCGGCTCGACCGCGCACCAGCCGACCGGCTCGCCATCCAGATAGGCGACGAGCCCGCTGGTGGCCTCGGAACCGGGACTGCCACAACTGGCCTGGTCCGCCAGCCGCTCCGCCCGCGCCGCGACCGGAACCGACGCCCAGTCCCGGTCCCGGAACTTGTACCACTGGCACTGGCAGCGGGCGGCGTCGCCGCGGGTGCCGAACACCGTCTGGAGGTCCGCCCAGCTCGCCCGGTTGGCCGGGACCACGTCGACGGCCGTCACGCGGCATCGCCCTCCCCGGCCGGGACGGGCCCGCCGACCGTGCCGACGCAGGCCTCGTTGCCCTCGGGATCGGCGAGCAACCAGAACGACGGGGCGTGCTCGTCGCTCACCAGACGGCCGCCCGCCGCGACCGCCGCCGCGACCCGGGCCTCCGCCAGGTCGTACGGGATCCACACGTCGACGTGCATCCGGTTGCGCTGCGGGCGCGGCGCGTCCATCTGCTGGAACCACCACGCCGGCCCGCGGCCCCGCGGGTCGACCAGGTCCTCGGGGCTGTCGGCGCGCTGGACGTAGCCGAGCAGCGCCCGCCAGAACGGCGTGACCCTCGGAATGTCCAGCGCGTCGACGCTCACCTGCACGCTCTGCACCGCCGCCAGGTCGGCGGGGACGCCGAGTTCGCGCGCCACCGCCGAGATCCGCCGGGCCAGCCCCAGGTCGTGCCCGGTCAGCCCGTAGCTGTCGGCGGTCAGCGTGACCAGCCGCACGGCCACGCCGTCGCGGCGCAGGTCGACGTCCGGCTGGTGGTCGTCGAGACTGGGCAGCTCGCCGATCGCCCGCACCAGCCGGACGCCGGCCGCGAACGACCCGGTGCGGAACCAGGCGCCGGCTCCCTCGCCCAGCACCCGCCAGTCCTCGACGCCCTCGGCCGCATGGAACTGCTCTGCCGTGATCCGGTCGCCCACCATCTCTCCTCCCGTCGGTGCGGCCCAGTCTCCACCCGGTTCCCGACATCCTCTGTCGTATATGCGCGATCATGGTGCCGTGCGTGCCTCGCGGATGATGACCCTGCTGTTGCAGCTCCAGGTGCGCGGTCAGGCCAGCGCCAGGGAGCTGGCCCGCCAGTTGGAGGTCAGCGAGCGTACGGTCCAGCGGGACGTCGAGGCCCTCGTCGCCGCCGGGATCCCGGTGCGGTCGACCAGAGGGCCGGCGGGCGGCTACCGCCTCGACCGCGGCTACCGCACCAGGCTCACCGGGCTCGGGCTGGACGAGGCCGGCGCGCTGGCCTTCCTCGGGCTGGGCGGCCCGGCCGAACAGCTGGGGCTCGGCGAGCTGCTGGAAGGGGCCCGGATCAAGGTCTGGGCCAGCCTCACCGGCGAGGCGCGGGAACGCGCCGGCCGCACCGCCGAACGCTTCCACCTCGACCCGGCCCGCTGGTACGGCGCGCCCGAGCCGGTGCCCTGCCTGCCCCAGCTGGCCGACGCGGTCTGGCGCGACCGTCGGGTGCGCCTCCACTACGTACGCGACGGTGAAGCGTCGACCCGCGAGGTCGCCCCCCTCGGGCTGGTGCTCGCCGCCGGCGACTGGTACCTGGTGGCCGGGCGGGACGGCCGGCGGCGCACCTACCGGGTCTCCCGGGTGCGCGCAGTGGAGCCGCTCGACGAGCCGGTGACCCGCCCGACCGGGTTCGACCTCGCCGGATCCTGGGCCGAGGCGCGCCGGGCGCTGGAGGACGAGGCGATTGCGGTCGAGGTCACCGTACGCGTGGCGCCCGGGGCGCTGCCGCGCCTGCGCCGCCTGGTGCCGGTGCCCGGCAAGGATCGCATACCCGTCGCCGCCACCGACGAGATCGAGCTGACGGTGCCGTTCGAGAACTCGGGGTGGGCGGTGTCGGCGCTGCTCAGCCTCGGTGCCGCCGTGGAGGTGCTGGCGCCTGAGGAGATGCGGGCGCGGGTGGCGGAAGAGCTGCGCGCCGCTGCCGCCCGCTACGACGGAGCGCGCTGAATTCGGTAGACAGCGCCGGCTCGCCTGGCCATGGTCGGATCATGCGGCAGGACGAGATCTGGGGCGTCGAGGCGGCCCAACGCTATGACACGCCCGGAACCGGCATGTTCGCACCCGAGGTCCTGGGTCCCACCGTGGACCGCCTCGCGGAACTCGCCGGAGACGGGCCGGCCCTCGAGTTCGCCATCGGCACCGGCCGGGTGGCCGTCCCGCTCGCCGGACGGGGCGTGCCCGTCACCGGCATCGAACTGTCCCCCGCGATGGTGGACCGACTCCGCACGAAGGCCGACGAGGAGACGATCCCGGTACTCGTCGGCGACATGACGACCACCGTCGCCCCGGGCCGATACCCGCTCGTCTACCTGGTCTACAACACGATCTCCAACCTGCTCACCCAGGCCGAGCAGGTCGAATGCTTCCGCAATGCCGCCCGCCACCTCACCCCCGGCGGTCGGTTCGTGATCGAGCTCTGGGTGCCGGAGTTGCGCAAGCTGCCGCCGGGCCAGCAAGCCACGGTCTGGCACACCGAGCCCGGCTACATCGGCCTGGACACCTACGACGTGCTGCGTCAGCACGTCGTATCGCACCACTTCCGGTTCGGTGCGGGCACCGAGGCGCAGCTGTTCCGCAGCCCGCACCGCTACATCTGGCCGGCCGAGCTCGATCTCATGGCGCAGCTGGCCGGGTTCGAGCTGGAAGCCCGCCACGCGGACTGGTCGGGTGCCGAGTTCACCGCAGACTCGCGGTCCCACGTGTCCGTCTACCGCATCCCGCGCTGATCCGGCACGGCCGCCGCCAGATCCGGTGGGTTTTCCGGAGAGCGCCTTCGCGGCAGCGGGAAAGTTGGGAAGCTGGGACCGCGGCGTCGGCGGCCGACCACCCGGGCTTACGCCATCCGCGTCGGCAGGTCCGGACAATCGTGAGGAGGCACGGATGGTGACCCGTGACGACCTACCCGCGCCGCAGCAGGGGCTGGTTGTCACGCACTTCCTGACCGTGCGCGACATCGAGGTCTCGCGGAGGTTCTACACCGACATCTTCGGCGGGCAGGTCGTCCTGGCCGAAAACCCCGCGGTCGTCCGGATCGCCAACAGCTGGATCATCATGAACCCCGGCGGGGGACCCACCCCCGACAAGCCCGACATCATCCTGAGGCCACCCGAGCCGGGCGACCCAGTGTCCGCATTCCTCAACGTCCGGGTGGCCGACATCGCCGCCTTCTACGCCGACGCCCGGGCGAAAGGCGCACGGTTCCTGACCGAGCCGCTCGACCGCAAGGCCGAGTTGCGCTGCTACCTGTGCGACCCGGACGGCTATCTCATCGAGATCGGCCAGGCCACCGGAATGCTGCACGGCGTCTTCGCCGACCGGCCCGCCAGTTCGAGCTGATTCCGTTCCCACCCGGGATTGCCGATCCGGCACCAGCGAGCCACCCAGCGGTGAATCTCGTCGAGCGGTCCGCGCAGCAGCCCGTCGAGGTCAACCTCGCCGTGGCGCTGTTCGGCGACTCCGTCTGAACTGAGTGACCAAACACCCCCTATGGTGCGCTCCGGCGAGATCGGGATCTGGGCCGCGTTCCCTCCCTTGGGGTCTGTTGTTAACGCCAATGCCGTGTTCTTATACCGATACGACGAGGTCAGAGACCTCGTCGCGGCGACCGTCGTCCATCCCGCTCTGCCTCCATCCCCCATGCGTGAAAGGTGCAACGATGCGCAGGAGATCCACTTTCCAACTGGCAGCCCTGACCGCTACCGCTGCGACATTCCTGGCGGCCGGTGGAGCCTCCGCGGCGGTGAGCACGGCGGCGTCCGTGACCGCCTCCGCGGGTGTTGCGGCGTGTCAGCCGGGCGCCGAAGGGCACAGCGCGGCGCGGGTGAGCGAGGGCGCCACCGCACAGGAGCCGGAGCTGTACTCGAAGAATGAGGCAAACGCCTACGGCGTGATCAAGGATTCGCCGCGCCTGCCCAACGGCAGCGTCACCGTGCCCACGGTCTTCCACATGATCTCCGACCACCCGCTCAGCGCGGCCGAGACGAACAGGTGGAACACCCTGATCGCGGCGCAGATGACGGTGCTCAACGATTCGTACGCGGGCCGCACGGCGGCGGACGCCGCCGACACCCCGTTCCGGTTCAACCTCGTCGACACGACGTGGACCGTGAACAGCGACTGGTACACGGTCGTGCCGGGCAAGAACGAGCGGGACATGAAGCAGGCGTTGTACACCGGCGACGCCCGCACCCTCAACGTGTACGCGGCGAACATCGGCGGCGGGCTCCTCGGCTGGGCGTACTTCCCGAAGGGCTACAACAACGGCCGGGACTACATCGACGGCGTGGTGATGCTGGACGAGTCGATGCCGGGCGGAACGGCGGGTAAGTACGCCCTGGGTGACACGCTGACGCACGAGGTCGGGCACTGGCTGATGCTGGAGCACACCTTCGCGCACGGATGCTCCGCTTCCGGCGACTACGTCGCGGACACTCCGCGGGAGGCGGCGCCGCAGTTCAACTGCCCGGTGGGCGCGGACACCTGCACCGCGCCCGGGCTGGACCCGATCCACAACTTCATGGACTACACGCAGGACTCCTGCATGAACATGTTCACCGCTGGACAGGCGGACCGGATGAGCGACGCCTGGGTGGCATTCCGGGCCGGTGGCGGCAAGCAGTAACCAATCCTTGGTGGCACGTGTCGGGGTTGACGGGCTGCGGCGAGCGGCTCGTCAACCCCTTCACACGTAAGCCGAAGCGCTACGAAAGGGGCGCGCGTCGGCGGCATGTGAGTGCACCTCAGGCTGCGAAGCGGTCAATGGCTGTGGCGAGGTCGTCACCAGTCAGGGGCTGCTGCATGTCGCTGAGGACTCTTGCCACGGCAGGGAGCGCGTGCTGCTGGTTGGTGAGGAGAACGCTCACGTAGTCCTTGTCGGGAACCAGTAGCATCGCGGTCCGGTATCCGGGCAGGCGCCCGTTGAGGTACATCTGGCCCGAAGGGCCAAGCGCCCATCCGAGGCCGTACGTCATGGGGTCGTCCGGCCTGGTGCGCGGTCGGCGAATGTCCTCCAGAAGGGCCCGGTCGCCGAGCAGTCCTTGGCCAAGTGCCAAGAGGTCCGAGACGCACGACCACAAGCCTCCGCTGGGGCGGCGCGAGTGTGGGTAATCGCTCCGTGGGAGCTCGGTCGAACCGTCCCACCCGGTGACCGAGTCGCGCGGTGCGTCGAAGCTTGTTCGGGAGAGATGCCAAGGTTCGAGCAGCTGCTTCGTCAATGCCGTCTCGTACGAAGCGCCGTCGAGGGCCGCGAGGATCGCGCCGGCCAGGAAGTAGTTCCCGTTGTAGTAGGACCAGTGTGCCCCGGGCTCTTGGTCGTTCCCGGCGCGTACGACGAGCCGGGCCGCCTCGTTGAGCGCGTGGCGCCCGTCACCCAGAGCTGCCACGGCGGTCGAGTCCACGGACTCACGCAGCCCCGAGACCTGCCCGAGAATCTGCTCGACGGTGAGGCTCGCATCGGCTCGCCAGTCAGGCGCGAGGTCTGGAAGCAACTCGATGGCTGGAGTGCTCAGCGGGACGTCGTGCTCTTGCAGTGTCAGCACGAGCGCAGTGGAGGTGAAGGTCTTCGTCAACGACGCGATTCGGAAGCACGAATCCGAGGTCACCTGAACCGCTCCGCGAGTGGCCACGCAGCTTGTCCCCGTAGCGGAGAGCCCCGCTACCACGGCCGGGACGCCGCGGAGATGGACCTGCTTGTCGAGCACATCCTGGAGATTCACGGTGAGGATCCTCCCAGCCGCCGCCAAGGCGCCTTCGGGCAGCTTGGTAAGACCCGAGCTGTCATCGGCACGACGGATGTTGACCTGGTCGACTCTCTGTGACGTTGCGTGACGCGCGGTCGGCGGTATGTGCGTCCGTTCCAGATGTGATCCACTTCCCGAGTGACTCAACCTCTCTCGGCACCGCTTCCGTCGGACGTCGAGGTCCGACTGGCCGAAGAGCTGAATGTATGGCTATCCACCTTGCGCCGTGATGGCTCCCCCCACGTGACGCCGGTTTGGTTCGTCTACGCCGACGGCATCTGGTGGATCGGCTGCGACGGTCGCAGCGTCAAGGCCCGGAACGTAGTGGCCGACGCGCGGGTGTCCCTGGCCTTGGAGGATGGGACCAATCCCGTCGTAGCAGAGGGCATCGCACGCGTGCACCGCAGCAACTTCCCAACCAAAGTCGTCGAGGCCTTCGCGAGCAAATACGGAGGATGGGACGTCAGGAAGCCGGTCATGCAGGAGAGTGACCGGGTACTGCTGGAGATTCCCGTCCGACGGTGGCTGCTCGCGGGCATGGCTCAGTAATCCATGGCAGCCGCCGAGACGCTCGCGTACACGCCTCTCGGCTACTTTTCATTGCCCTATGACTGTCGCCCGGGCGGGCTTCGGTCGAGGCGCTCGGCCTGTCGCTCTCTTTTCGGCCGCCCACGTTGGTTGTGTGGCTCTCTTTTGGCCTGCGCAGTCCCGGGCGTCGCCCCAAGGGCGGGGAGGGGCTCAAGAGCGCCTCTGTGTGTTAACCCGTGCCGGTGGCGAGTTTGAGTTGATCTTTGATGAGGTGCCGGTAGAGGGGGGACGTGGGAGTGTCAAACGAACGGTGTATTCACGGTTTGGTGGGACTAGACAGCGTCGCTCAGCCCGGCGTCGGCCTGCCGCCGAGTCTGGGGTGTTGGTAAGAATCGCGCCACCGGGGGCCAAGACCTGATCTTGGTGGGTAGCGGGATCCCTTGGTAGGGAGTCTTTGCTGGTGCTGCCCCTCTGAATTAGGGCGCTGGCGGACCCGCGCCGCGCTCGTCGATCTAGCGGAAACGCGGGTTGAAGACATCTGCCCAGTACTGGAGCGTCACTTCTCCCTGTGGGACCTC
The DNA here is from genome assembly GCF_042871425.1 of Micromonospora sp. NPDC005806. Lineage (NCBI taxonomy): Bacteria > Bacillati > Actinomycetota > Actinomycetes > Micromonosporales > Micromonosporaceae > Micromonospora > Micromonospora sp. NPDC005806. The sequence continues at coordinate 456,885 of NZ_JBIAIL010000002.1, forward strand.
CAACTCCCAGTAGGCGTGCAATGCGAACGGAATCCCCAGGGCGTACGGGATCAAGACGGCAACGACTCCGACCGGCCAAAGCGATACCTGAACGCAGACGAACAACACAGCCCAACTGATGGGCATGAGTCGCGTTCCCCAGATGGACGCGCGGTACATGCCCGTCTGGCGGACCACTCGCAGCCTCTGGTCGATGCTGGACATAAGCCCACGGTAAAAGGCATCCACAAGCGTGGGTGGACATGCGTGCAAGGCTGGGAGGATACGCAGGGCCCCGCCGTAGCCCGGGACGCTGAGGTCGCTCAGCGCTTAAACGCGGGCCGGGCGAAGGTGGCGAGGCGATCGGGCACGCAGCGGGCACGGAAGCCCCGGAACACAGACCAGTGATCCTTGATCAAGGCGGTGACTTGGTGCCCCCGGCAGGATTCGAACCTGCGACACACGGTTTAGGAAACCGTTGCTCTATCCCCTGAGCTACGAGGGCGCGAGGCCCCAGCGTACCTGCCGGCAGACACCCGCCAGCGCCCAGGAGTGGCGGGCGCCGTAGCGGCTGGTGAGCCCGCGGCGGGTTCGTGGCCTGGAGCGGGTCGGTGACCCGCAGGGCCGGTTCGAGGTCGGCGGCAGCGGAGGCGTTGCCGGCCAGCAGGCGGCGGGCGGGCAGGTGCCTGCTTCCGACAGGCGAGTCGATGGCCTGCCCGGATGCCAAGCCGATTCCATTTGGCCAGCTGTGGTGCTGATCTGCCAGGGTTAGTAGTTCGTGCGCTTGGTGGCGCGACCCTGAGCGGGTGAAAATCGGGCTAGGGCCGTCCGGCTGACGTCGTACCGTCTTGGCGCTGTCCGAGCCCGTGGGTTAGTAGGACGCTGGGGATCTGATCGACAGGCACCCGGAACT